>JBOHEO010000221.1:0-8284 GCA_050701055.1 Pseudonocardia sp.
GCCCGGTCGACAGCCCGGTCGACGACCGCCACGGCGGGCGCGATGGTCCGCACCGCGGCCGGTGACCGGCGCGATGCGGCCAGGTCGGCAGCCACCGCGCGGGCCGCACGGGTCCCGACGACCAGTCCCTCGAGCAGGCTGTTCGACGCCAACCGGTTCGCTCCGTGCAAACCGGTGCGGGCCACCTCCCCGGCGGCGTACAGACCGGGCACGACGGTGCGCCCGGACGCGTCGGTGACCACGCCGCCGCAGGAGTAATGCGCGGCCGGAGTGACCGGGATCGGCTCGCGGACGGGGTCGACGCCGATCGCCCGGCAGGCGGCATACACGGTCGGGAAGCGGGCGGCGAAGCCGGGGATCGCGGTGCCGTCGAGCCACACGCACCCGGTGCCGGTCTCGGAGAGCCGCCGGGTGATCGCGGCCGCGACGATGTCGCGCGGGGCGAGCTCGGCCATCGGGTGCACCCCGAGCATGATCCGGCGCCCGGTCCGGTCGAGCAACACCGCACCCTCACCGCGCACGGCCTCGGTGACCAGCGGGCGGCGCCCGACGGCCAGGGCCCTATCGATGCTCGACCCCGCAAGCGAGTCTTCAGTGCCAATGCTCGACCCCGCAAGCGAGTCTTCGGTCCACAACACCGTCGGATGGAACTGCACGAACTCCAGGTCGGCGGCCGTCGCCCCGGCTCGCAACGCGAGCGCGACACCGTCGCCGGTCGCCGTCTCCGGGTTCGTGGTGCTCGCGAAGAGCTGTCCGTACCCACCGCTGGCCAGCAGTACCGCCGGGGCACGCAACACGCCGGGTCGACCCAGGTCGTCGAGCACCGCTAGGCCGACCACCGCGCCCGCCTCGTCGCGCAGGGCGTCCACGGCGATGTGCCCGGTGAGCAACGGCAGCCGCCGGTCGGTCGCCGCGGTGACCAGCACCCGTTCGATCTCGGCGCCCGTCGCATCCCCGCCGGCGTGCACCACCCGGAACGCCGAGTGCCCACCCTCGCGGGTACGGGCGAGTGGGGCGGGTGGGTCCGACGACACAGCGTCGAACACCGCACCCCGGGCACGCAACCGCGCTACCGCGGCGGGACCGTCGGTCAGGATCGAGGCCACCGCGACCTCGTCGCAGAGCCCCACCCCGGCGGTCACCGTATCGGCCACGTGCGCCGCGATGCTGTCGCCCACGACATCGCCCACGACGACCGCCACCCCACCCTGGGCCCAGCGGGTGCACCCGGCGTCAGCGGCGTCCTTGGTGACGACGACGACCCGCAGGCCGAGCTCGGCCGCGTCGAGCGCCGCCGTGAGCCCGGCGACCCCGGAGCCGACGACGATCAGGTCGGCGCCGGCCTCCCACCTGTTCGTTCGGGGGGTACACCGGGGGAGGAGCGTCCCGGGAGTGCTCACTCCCCACCCCCCGGCCGGCCGATCGCGATCATGCGCTGGACCGCGGCCCGGCCCCGGGCGGCCAGCTCGGGGTCGACGTGCACCTCATCGGTGCCCTCGCGCAACGACCGCAGCAGCGCCTCCGGCGTGATCATCTTCATGTATCTGCACGACGCCCGCTCGTTCACCGCGCGGAAGTCGACCTCGGGCGCCACCTTGCGCAGCTGGTGCAGCATGCCGACCTCGGTGGCCACGAGCACCGTGTCCGCGGTCGACGCCCGGGCGGCGTCGAGCATGCCGCCGGTCGACAGGATCCGGAGCCGGTCGGCGGGCACAGCTCCCGCGCCGGCGAGGTACAGCGCGGAGGTGGCACAGCCACACTCCGGATGCACGTAGAGCTCGGCTCCGGGGTGGGCGTCGACCTGCGCGGTGAGCGCGGGCCCGCTGATCCCGGCGTGCACGTGGCACTCCCCCGCCCAGACGTGCATGTTCTCCCTGCCGGTGATCCGCCGGACGTGCGCGCCGAGGAACTGGTCGGGCAGGAACAGCACCGCGCGGTCGGCCGGGATCGACTCGACCACCTCGACCGCGTTGGACGACGTGCAGCAGATGTCGGTCTCGGCCTTCACCGCGGCGGTGGTGTTGACGTAGGAGACAACGGCCGCCCCGGGATGCTCGGACTTCCATGCGCGCAACTGGTCGGCGTCGATCGAGTCGGCCAGCGAGCAACCGGCGCGGGCGTCCGGGATGAGCACCGTCGTGTGCGGGCTGAGGATCTTTGCGGTCTCGGCCATGAAGTGCACCCCACAGAACACGATCGTCGACGCGTCGGACTCCGCGGCGATCCGGGAGAGCGCCAACGAGTCGCCGGTGTGGTCGGCGACGTCCTGGATGTCCGGGAGCTGGTAGTTGTGCGCCAGCACCACGGCGCCCCGGCGGTGCGCGAGCTCTCGGACCTCGCCGGCCCAGGCGGCGTGAAGGGCCACGTCGGACGTCATCGAGAGAACCTCGGACACGCTCATGGTCGGCCTCCTCGCGTTTTCGCCCTACAGTCGAAAACTAGGATCGATGGTAGCAGCGCCCACCCGCCACGTGCACCCTCCGCGTGACCTGGGCCTCGTCGCCGCGGCCCACGGGACCCGGTCCGTTCACCCGCCACGTGCCGTCAGTCTCATGATCAGCAGCTCGGAACGCGAATCCGTGCGCGATGCGGCTGCCGGTTCCCGTGCGTCGATCACCCACCGTGGATGGGGCACGGTCGACCCATGATCGACAGCTCGGAACGCGCAGTCTTGCGCAGCGCGACTGCCAGTTCCCGTGCGCTGATCACGGCGCTACAGTATTGATCATGGCGCCGCTGAGGGCGCGTGCCGCACCCGCGCGCCGCGTGGGGGCCGGGGACACACCGCACGGCTGTGGGGGCCGGGGGACGCACCGCGCCGGAGGCCGCGACCCACCGATCCGCGGGACCGCGGCCTACGATCCGTCCATGCCTCGCCCCGCCCGGCTCACCGGGCACGAGGTGCTGGCCGCGGTATTGCAGATCCGGGACGGCGTCCTGCAGGTGCTCGTCTGGCAGCGAGCCCAGGCCCCCGACGCCGGACGATGGGCGCTGCCGGGCGGATGGCTCGGCGACGACGAGGACGTCGAGGCGTCGGTGCTGCGCCAGCTCGCCGAGAAGGTCGACCTGCGCGAAGTCGCCCACGTCGAGCAGCTCGCCGTGTTCAGTGCACCCGACCGGGTGCCGGGAGTGCGGCTGTTGGCGACGGCGTTCCTGGGTCTCGTCCCCGCCGACACCGATCCGGCCGTGCCCGCCGACACTGCATGGCAGCCGGTCGCAGCCCTGCCCCCGACCGCGTTCGACCACGCCGAGATCGTCGCCGCCGCGAGTGACCGGCTCCGGGCCAAGCTCTCCTACACCAACCTCGGGTTCGCGCTCGCCCCGCTCGAGTTCACGATCTCCGCGCTCCGCGATCTCTACGTCGCGGCTCTGGGCCACGCAGTGGCCGCCACCAACCTGCAGCGGGTGCTCACCCGGCGTACCGTACTCGAACCGACCGGGCGGGTCGCGCCGCCCGGACCGGCCGGCGGGCGCCCCGCGGCCCTGTTCCGGTTCGCCGACCGGGCACTGCGGGTCACCGATGCGTTCGCCGTGCTCCGGCCCCCGGGCGAGCACCCACGCAGCGCCGTACCGTAGACACCGTGGCCGCAACTCTCCCCCTCTTCCCGCTGAGCACAGTGCTCATGCCCGGGGCGTCGCTGCCGCTGCACCTGTTCGAGCCGCGCTACCGCCAGCTGACCGTCGACCTGGTCACCGGCACGGTCCCGGATAAGGAGTTCGGTGTCATCGCGGTCCGCGAGGGTTGGACCGCCGATGACGACGGGAGGGCCGGAATGCACGACATCGGCTGCACCGCCGAGCTGCGCGAGGTGCGCCGGCTGCCCGATGGCCGCTACGACATCGTCACCCGCGGGGCGCGGCGCTTCCGGCTGGTCGAGCTCGACACCGAGTCCAGGCAGTACCTGATGGGCACGGTGGAGTACCTCCCCGACATCGACCCTGCTCCCGTCGCGGCGGACCTGACACGCATGCTCAGCGCCTCCGCCCGCGACGCCCACCGCCGCTACTGCGCCACGGCCTGGAAGAGCGGCGAATGGTCCGAGCCCGACAACGACGTGGAGCCGGCCACCCTGCCCCATGTACTGGCGGCCGACTGCCTGCTGTCGATGGCCGACCGCCAGAAACTGCTCGAGCAGACCTCGCCGACCGAGCGGCTACGGATGGTGCGGGTCATGCTGGCCCGGGAGACCGGGCTGCTCACCCAGCTGCGCGCCGTGCCGGCCCCGATCACCACTTTCGTCGTGGAGCACAGCTTCAACTAGGGCAGCGCCGCAGACGTTTCTTCCGGGGTTCCGCGTCAGCCCCAGCCGAACCGGCCGCGCAGCTCGCCGGCAACGCGCTCGAAGCGCTCCCGGTCGAGCATCGCGCCCTCGCGGCGGATGTCGTGCTCACCGACCTCGATCACCCGGTCGAGCCGGACGAACGACGCCCGCCCCGCCGCGTCCCACGCATACCGCACCGCCCATGCGCGGCTCAGCCGGCTTGGCGCACCGCGACCACCTCCACAAGCCGCTCGGTGCCCACGAAGTCAGCGGGGTTGCAGGTGAGCAGTGGCAGCCGGGCCGCGGCGGCGGTGGCGGTGGCGGCGATCTGGAGGTCGAGCCGGCGAGGACGGGGCGATCATCACCGAAGATCCGATCATCCGCCGCCCCGGTCGGCGTACCACCTAAGCGTCAACCGCTTCGTGGACGGTGCGCCGTGGTGGGGGACGAGGTCGGCGATCGGGCGACCGTTGCGGGTGATGATGAAGCTCTCCCCCGCCTCAACGCGGCGCAGCTGGCGCTGGCCGATGGTCTCAGGCACGAGCGCACTGTAGCTCATTCGTGCTACACCTCCAGTCCGTTGCGATCGACGGTGCACCCCATGGGCCAGACGTCGAGCGATGCGTGCACCGGCAACACCATCGACGCCCCGCCGTAGACCTGCACCCGCCCGTCGGCCCGAACCATCCGGGTCCGGCCGGTCGCCCGCACCCAACCGGACGCCGCGTAGAAACCCGCAACCTGCTCGCCGCAGGTCAGGAAGCCGAACGGGAGGTCAAGGGCCCGCAGGGTCGCCGCAGACCGGGCGAGCAGCTCGGCGCCGATCCCGCGACCCTGCAGATCGGGGTCCACCGCGACGAGTCCGATGTCGCCGACGAGCTGGGAGGCGTCGCGCTCGGCGACCCGCAGGAACCGGCGCAGGATGCCCAGATGGGCCACCGGCCGTCCGCCGTGCCAGCCGATGACCCGCAGCTCGGGACGGCCGCTGGACCAGCTGCGAGCGCCGGTGAACGGTATCCTGGCCTGCGGAAAACAGCCCGCGAAGAGCCCGGCCAGCGCGACGTGCTCGCCATCGCCGACGTCGTCCTCCCAGGTCAGTGACCAGCGGGGGTCAGCAGCTCCAGGACTCACCACGATGCGACGATCACCTCCGCGGTTTCGGCCCACGGCGATGGACCCCACCGGTATCCTCGACCTCGTGTCCACCGCCATGATCGCCCCCTCGGGGCTCACCTGGGACGAGTTCCTCGCACTCCCGGACGACCCGCGGTACAAGCATGCGGAGCTGGTCGACGGGGAGGTCGTGGTGGATCCGGCGAACTGGCTGCACCAGCACGTCGTCGGCGAGGTGCACGGCTTGATCCGGGAGTGGATCCGCGCCGGCACCGACCGCGGCGGGGTCACCATGGACCCCCCGGTGAAGATCCGGAACAACCGCGGCTACCTGCCCGACGTCGCCTGGTACCGCACGGGGCGCGACCGCCCCCGGCAGGGCCAGCCCTACCTGGAGGGCGCGCCGGATCTCGCCGTCGAAGTCCTCTCGCCGAGCACCCGGGCGTTCGACCTCGTCCGCAAGCGCGCCGACTACGCCCGCGTCGGCGTGCCGGAGCTGTGGCTGATCGACCCGGAAGGACCCATTGCACTCGTACTGCGGGCGATCGAGGGCCCGGAGTTCGTTCTCACCGAGGAGCTCGACGCCGACGGGTGGCTCACCAGCCCGCTGCTCCCCGGACTCGCCATCCGGGTCGGCGACCTCATCGACGGGTGACCGGCCGGTCAGGATCGGTCCGAGCTCCGCTCACCATGACGGCTGCACCGCGCCGCCCACCCCGTCGGCGTCACCTGCACCACCATCCGCCGGGCGCAGTCCGGGCAGAACCGCGGTGGGTCCACCACGGCCAGCCTCCGGTCGCACTGCGCGTGGTCGCCGTCGGCCCGGGTGCGTCCGCACCAGGAACAGAACTCCCCGAGCGCGGTCACAGCGTGTCGTTCAGGGCCTTGATCGGCATCGTCAGCTCGCCCAGCATCTCGAGATCGAGGTCGGGCGAGCGCCCGAGGTTGGTCAGGTAGTTGCCCACGATGATCGCGTTGATGCCACCCAGCATGCCCTTCTCCGTGCCGAGGTCACCGAAGGTCAGCTCGCGGCCGCCGGCGAACCGCAGCACGGTCCGGGGCAGGGCCAGCCGGAACGCCGCGACGGTGCGCAACGCCTCGGGTCCCTCGACGACCGGAAGGTCCGCGTAGGGCGTGCCGGGATTGGGGATCAGGAAGTTCAGCGGCACCTCGTCGGGTGCGAGCGCCGCGAGCTGCGCCGCGAACTCGGCGCGCTGCTCCAGCGTCTCCCCCATCCCGACGATCCCGCCGCAGCACACCTCCATCCCGGCCTCGCGCACCAGCCGCAGGGTCTCCCAGCGCTCCTCCCAGGTGTGCGTGGTGACGACGTTCGGGAAGTACGACCGGGCGGTCTCCAGGTTGTGGTTGTAGCGGTGCACGCCCATCGCGGCGAGCTCGTCGACCTGCTCGGGAGTGAGCATGCCGAGCGAGCAGGCGATGTTGATGTCGACCTCGTCCTTGATCGCCGCGATGCCCGCCGTGACCTGCGCCATCAGCCGCTTGTCCGGCCCGCGCACCGCGGCGACGATGCAGAACTCGGTAGCCCCGGTCTTCGCCGTCTGCCTGGCCGCCTCGACGAGCATCGGGATGTCCAGCCACGCCGGGCGGACCGGCGAGTCGAACCGGCCCGACTGCGAGCAGAAGTGGCAGTCCTCCGGGCACCCGCCGGTTTTCAGCGAGATGATCCCCTCCACCTCCACCTCCGGGCCGCACCAGCGCATCCGTACCTGGTGGGCGAGCTCCAACAGCTCGTCGAGAACCCCTTCCGGGAGCTGGAGAACCTCCAGTACCTGCGCCTCGGACAGGCCCACCCCCTGCTCCAGGACCTGGGTGCGGGCGGTGGCGAGAATGTCCAGCGGCGTCGTCGTCACAGTTCGGGAGTGTGCCAGGCGCCACCCAACGCGGGCGCCAGATGGTGACGGGCGACCGACGCGAACTCCGCGGAACCCAGGCCACCCACGCCGTCGGGCACCGCGCCGAGCAGCGGCACCCCGGTGACCAGCGGAAGGTCGGCCAGGTTGCACCGGGCGGCCAGGTCGGGCTCAGCGGGCCAGGCGCCGATGACCACGCCGGAGCACACCGGCCCCCGGGCCCGCAGCGCCTCGACGGTGAGGGTGGTGTGGTTGAGCGTGCCGAGCCCGGCGGTGGCGACGACGAGCACCACCGGGAGCCTGTTCGGACCACACCCGCGCGGGACGCCCTGCGGTGCCGCGAGCAGCCCGGCCACGTCGGCGAGCGTGCCGGGGGGGTCGTCGCACAGCCTGACCAGCAACCCACCTGCACCCTCGACGAGCACGAGGTCGTGGTCGAGGGCCAGCTCCCGAGCGGCCGCCGCGACGGCCGCCGGCGTGACAGCGGGCAACCCCGACCGTCGAGCCGCGGTGGCCGGTGCCAGCGGATCGGGATACCGGGCGAGCTCACGACCGGTGATGGCCGGGGCGAGCCGCACGACCTCAGCGATGTCCCCGGGCTCACCGGGTTCGACGCCGGTCTGCACGGGCTTGAGCACGGCGACCCGCGCCCCCCGTCCGAGCGCCAACGCGGCGACCGCCGCCGTGACGATGGTCTTCCCCACCCCCGTCCCGGTCCCGGTCACGACCACCACGCCCGTCGATCCGCGCGAGCGCACCACTATACAGGTTCCGACCTGCGTGAACGGGCATTCGCAGCGATCATCGAACCGCGGCGGCGAGGAAGACGTCCGCCAGGACCGCGCGCACCCGCGCCAGGTCGGCATCGGCGAGCGTCGCGCGCGCGGTGAGCCGCAGCCGGCTCGTGCCCTCCGGCACCGACGGCGGGCGGAAACACCCCACCCGCAACCCGTGCTCGGCACACCGCTGCGCAGCGGCCAGCGCCACCACCGGCGAGCCCAGCACCACCGACACCACGGCCGACGCCGGCGCCGGCAC
>JBOHEO010000222.1:0-8252 GCA_050701055.1 Pseudonocardia sp.
ACGCGGCCGGGCACCTCGGGGTGGACGAGACATGATGGCCGGACTACAGTTCAGGCCTCCCCCAGGTCGCCCGGAACTCGCGGGCGGCCGCGTCGAACCGGTCGCGGAACTCCCCCGCACCGGTGGCGTCGGCGGCCTCGCGAACCGGTCGCAGTAGCCGGACATCTACGCCGAGTCGACTAGGGCGGCGCTGGCGGCGATTCCGACGATCGGCGACGACGTGGGATCAGGCGAGCGGGTGGAGGTCTCCCTGGAGGCGGTGCTCGCACGGAACCCGGACGTGGTGATCGGTTACGAGCCGGAGGGCTCCGGGATCACCCGGCAGGCTCTCCTCCAGTCAAGTATCCCGTTCATCGCCAGCTTCGTGACGGACTGCCAGAACCGCCTCCGCTCTACCGGAACCCCGGCTTCGAGAAGGTGTACGACCAGATCGAGCTCTACGGACGGATCTTCGACCGCCAGGGCGAGGCGGCGGCGGCCGTGACGGGTCTGCGGGAGCGGGTCACGATGGCGCAGGTGACCGTCGCGCAGGGTGCCGCGCCGCGCACCGCCGCGGCCGTGTTCGTACCGCTGGGCGGCAGCCAGCTCTACGCCTACGGCACGCGGAGCATGGTCGATGCCCAGATGGAGGCCGTCGCCACCCTCCGTCGCGAACGGCCGGACGCGAGTGCCACGCTCGACCAGGTCGGCCGGGAGATCGAGGTCCGTCGCGCGCACGGGGCCGACTACGGCTACACCGGCTACGTGCTGCGCCCCCGCTGACTGTCGGTGCCGGCCGCTACCGTCGGGGCCATGACCGCAATCGCATCCCTCGCCGTGGTCGTCGAACTTCGCAGGCGAGTCGACCGGCGACCTTGCCGGCGGGCCGGACAGCGGTGGTCTTACCCCCGTCATTGCGAGGACTTCTGCGCCTTCCGGTGTAGCCGTGGGCGCCGTGCCATCACCACAGCGTCCACTCACCACCCACAGCACCCCGCCCCAGTGCCCGGCTTCGAGATAAGGACCATCGGCGACGTCAACTCCGGGGGCGGAGCCTGGCGGATGTTGGCTGCCGGCAGAATACGTCGGGCAACTGTTGGGGTCGAGCTGCCATCCCTGCTCGCCCAGCCACTGCCGCACCGCCTCCGGCCATGTTCCCGCTTGGGCCGCTGCGGCCAGGTCCCCGGCGAGCAGTGGTCTGTTGCCGCACCGTCCACAGCCCAGATCCACGACCGGTTCGCGGGAGGGCGCAGGACCCGGCAGAGCACCGCACCATCAACTCGGGGTCGCCGTAGTAGCGGCCGAGAAACCAACGGATATGACTGCCCTTGGGTGAAGCCCTGGCTGAGCGGTGGCTTCGTGGCTGGCAGGGTCCGGCAGGTGGCGACCCGAGTGTTCTCGGATGGGGAGTTGACGCGGCTGCGCGGGTTCCCGGAGATCACCGCGGAGGAGTTGATCCGGTTTCACGCTGTCCGCGGCGGACGTGGAGTTCGTGGATCCGGATCGGGGTCGCTCGGCCAAGGACCGTTTGGGCCGGGCGGTGCGGTTGTGCACCCTGCAGACGGTGCGTTACAGCTCCATTGCCGCTCTCAGTGCTGAGTCGATCTGCTCCATAACCTCGGGGGACATCGTGTCGAGGTGTTCGACCAGTCGCCGGCGCATGACTTGCTCGATGGCGAGCGCGGAGCCCCAGCCCCACGAGCCGAGGCGGACTGACAGCAGCGTCCCGGGGTCGGCGGCGAGGATGTTCAGGCCGAGCACAACCGGTAGTTCGTGAGTGTTGTTGACGCCCTCGGCGGAGATGATGAGTCGAACGGTCGACAGGCCGGGCCGCTCGAGCACGGGTTTGTAGCGCCAGATCTCGCCGCGTCTCACACCTCATCCGCGTGGGCTGCGGCGTCGCGCTCGGCCTCGGCGTCAGTTAACCATGTCGGGTTTGCGGCGAACCAGCGTGCGTGCTGCTCGGCGGCCTCGCGCACGGCATCCTGACGGATCAGGCGCTCGATATAGGCGCTGACGCCACCACGGCTGCGAGCTGCGCAATGGCGCAGTCTCGCCGCTGTGGACGGCTCGATGCTGATCGTCATACGTTCGCGCATACGTAGAATGGTACGCACTTCGGGTGGGAGATCGTCACGGGGCGGCCACCAGCAATGAGGCGGCCGGCGATGCGCCACACCGGCGTGACGATCCGACGGCGTTGCCGGCGAACAGGACCAGCCCGGCAACGGAAGCCAGCCGCCCTGTGTCAGCCTGCCGGCGTACCCCGTCAGATTCGTCCTGCATGGATCTGTTGGAGTAGGCCTCTGATGGCGTCGGCCACAGCAACTGGCCTGGCCATCGGGAGTGTGACGTGCGGCGTCGGGGAGGGGTGACGATGACCGAGCCGACGATCACCTCCGGACCCCACACCATCGCGGCCGACGTCGTCGCTCGGCACGTCGGCCGCCCCAGTGCCTGAGCGGGTGCATCTGCGGCGGACGAAGGGGTGGCGCAAGCCGGCTGGCGCCGTCGTGGTGGCCCGGCCGACCCGGTGGGGCAACCCGTGGACGCTCGGTGACCTCGACCCCGAGCCCCGAGCCGACCGGCCGCCCCCGGATCATGACCCGCGCGCGGGCGGTCGAGCTGTACGCCCGTCACCTGCACGACGAGCCCGAGCTGCGCAGTCTGGCCCGGCAGGAACTCGCCGGCGCCGATCTCGCGTGCTGGTGTCCGCCGGGGGACCCGTGCCACGCCGATGTGCTGATCGAGGTCGCGAACAGCTGACCGGTCGGGGGCGCTTCCGCCGGAATCAGGGCCCCAGCGTTCTACTCCGGTACGTCCAGGCGGGTCACCTGGAGCGGGAGCTGCGCGCCGACGACACCGCCGGTACCGGCCGCCTCATCGATCCGGTCGCCGCGGTTGACCGCCCCGATGTCCACGGCGCTGCCGACGAGGGCGACCAGGCGCCGGCGGCGATGGAGCGCGGCGCGCCAGCCCTCCGGCGGCGCGGCGCCGAGATCGCCGTCGTAGAGCGTGCCGCCCGGCCCGGTGATCTGGAGATGCTGCCTGTCGTGGTCGAGCAGGGCCGACCAGTCGCCGAGGGTCGGCAGTTCCGCGAGCTCGGCGGAGACCAGCCGGGAGACCAGGGTGAAGCCCGAGCTCAGCAGGTCCGAGACGATGATGTCGATCGGCTCGGCGCCGGGATGGTCGTCGCTGGTGTGCGCCGTGATCGACGGGACCAGCATCAGAACGGCGATCGGGCCGAGATCAGGACGGGCGGGATCGTCGATGACGCCGGGCGAGGCCCAGATGGTCAGCTCGTCGGCCGGCTCTGCCGGGTCGATCGGGTCGCCGCTGCTCATCAAGGTCTCCCTGCGTCGGGACCGGCACGATGCGGACGACCGTAGGCCAGCCAGGAGGTCGCCCGCGTGAGGGGGCCGCGCGGGCGACAGGCTCGTTCGGGAGGACGGAACTCAGAATTCCCGCCGGCTGGCCCGGCGCCGAGCAGCCCCAGCAGGTGCACCTCGACTTCGACGTGCCCGACCTCGATGCTGCGGAGGCACGGTGCTGACTCTCGGCGCACGCAAGCACGAGGTCCATCCGGGCGGCCAAAGCTTCCAGGTATATCTCGACCCGGCAGGGCACCCGTTCTGCCTGGTTCTCACGGAGTGATGGCCGATCAGAATTCAGGACCGAACCTGACCGCAATGGCACCTAGCGTTACGCATATCGGACCAGAACGAAGGCGAACACTGTGACCACCACCACGAACATCACCCCCGGCGAACGCGCCGACATCCTGCAGACGCTGGCCGAGCATCGGCACCTCCTGCGTTTCACGGTGCGCAAGCTGACCGACGAGCAGGCTGCCCAGTCCCCCACCGCCAGTGAGCTCTGCCTGGGCGGCCTGATCAAGCATGTCACGGCCACCGAGCAGGAATGGATGAACTTCGTGTTCGGCGGCGCCGTTGCGATGGGCGGCGACGACACCGACTGGGAGGCCTACGCCACACAGTTCCGCATGGCCGAGGGCGAGACGCTGGCCGGGCTGCTCGACAGCTACGACGAGGTGGCGCGCCGCACCGATCAGATCGTGCTGGATCTACCCGATCTGGACGCGTCCCACCCGCTCCCCGAGGCACCATGGTTCGAACCGGGCGCGAGTTGGTCCGCGCGTCGTGTCCTGCTCCACCTGGTCGCGGAGACCGCCCAGCACGCCGGCCACGCCGACATCATCCGCGAATCGTTGGACGGCGCCAAGAGCATGGGGTAGCCGGCTCCGCGAGCCGGGCGAACCCCAGGTCATGTGTGACGGTCGACCCCTGCGGGTAATCGGTGCGGACCGACCGCGAGCAGCCGAAGGAGCTGACGATGAGCACCAGCGACAAGTTCGACAACAAGGCCGAAGAGCTCAAGGGCAAGGCCAAGGTGGAGATCGGCGAGGCGACCGACGACCCCGATCTGGAGGCCGAGGGTCACGCCGACCAGACCAAGAGCAACCTGAAGCAGGCCGGTGAGAAGATCAAGGACGTGTTCAAGAGCTGATCTCACTCTGTTCCTGGCCCCGGTCGCACCCACGTGCGGCCGGGGCTTCGTCCATGTAGCGCTCTGCCATCGGAACCCGGGTGACCCGGCCGTCACCAGATGATCACTACTGTGCTCCCGCTGCCTGCAGGATGGTCCTGTTCACCGATCCCGCGGCCGTCAACGTATGATCAACGCGGGTCAACCTCGCCGCCTGAATTCTCCGGCCTGCAGCAGTCGCCCCGCCGAATTCACCAATACAACCCCGAGCTGCCATTTCCGAATCGCCGACCTCGGGTTGGGGTATGGCGCGGGATTTCCCCGATGCTCCCTTGCGGTCGCTCGTTCCGTAGGTGCGAAGCCCGCCCAGGTTGGAAGCGGTGGTCGGCGGCACGCCCGGACCACGTTCACCACGAGCACCGCTTGCGGACCCGGAGCCGCGAACATCGCTATTCCGGGTCTACAAGCGCTGTGATCATGCCGGCTTGCGTCGACGAGCGGAGCCGGCACCGAACTGCCCGCCGCCCGATCACCGGATGGCGGGCCCGCCGGCACCGGGTCGTTCAGGCGCCGATCGCCCGGGTGACGACCTGAGCCGCGAGCGCGGCCCGCGAGGACACCCCGAGCTTGGCGAACGCCGAGCCGAGGTGGCGCTCGATGGTCTTCTCGCTGAGAAACAGGTTTGCGGCGATGGCCCGGTTGGTGCGGCCCTCCGCTGCCAGCTCGGCGACCTGCAGCTCGCGGTGGCTCAGGGCAGATATTCCGGAGCCGGACCGGCCGCGCGTGCCGGCCCCCGGCACCCGACGTCCCAGGCGGCGAAGCTCGCGAGTCGCCTCAGCGCGCAGCTGTTCGGCACCACAGCCCTGCGCGATCTCTTCAGCGCTGATCGCCTCCGCCAGCGCATGAGCTCGCTGACCACCCGCTGCCAACCCACGGGCCGTGACCAGTCGCGCCCGGGCCACGTCCAGCGGGTTGTCCGCTCGGTCGAAATCCTCGGCCGCGCGCAGGGCCAGGCTCGTCGCCTCGTCGAAACGCTCCAGCGCGAGCAGAACCTCGGCCTGGGCGAGTGCGGGATACCCGGCCGAACAGGGCAGGACACCGCGGCGCGCGACCTCGACGGCGTGGTCGGCCCAGCGGCGTGCGTCGTCGGGCCGGTCCGCTTCGAGAGCTGCCCGGGTGAGCAGCTCATAGAGCATGGCCTGGCTCGTAGGATCGAAATGGGGCAGCCGCTCCCCGCCCCCGGCATCGAGCACGCCGGCGATGCAGTCCTCAGCCATCCCGGCGAGCAGGCGTGCCTCGGCGGCGACGGCACCGGCGAGGGCGCCGAACAGACCGGATGCATCGCGGGCTCGCTCCACGATGTCAGCGCCTCCCAGGGCGGCCTCCGTTGTCTGGCCGGCGGATATGGCGACGCGGGTGCTCGTGATCGCGGCGAAGAGCGCCAGCCCGGCGCTGCCCGACCGTCGGGCAAGGTCCTCGGCCTGCTCCACGTTCTCGCGCGCCTGGGCAAGGCGCCCCATCCGGCGCAGCGTCTCCGCCTTGGCGATGCGCAGCCCCGCGTGCAGGTGCATCTCTGCACCCGAGCGACACAGCTCCAACGCCCGGTCCTGGTCCCGCAGCGCCCGGCTGTGCCGGGTGAGCATCACGTTCGTCCAGATCAGCCAGAGGACGGGTTGCAGCTGCCGGGCGAGAGCGAGGTCAGAGCACCCGTCGAGCAGCTCGACCGCCACGTCGGCCGTACGGCGAGCGGCCGCGGTGTCCCCGGTGCTGGCGTGCACGAACCCCAATACGGCGCAGGCGCCGAACCCGCCCGTCCCGCCATCCGAGGAACCGGCGACCGTGCGGGCCAGCGCCGCCGCCTCGGCCAGCTCACCGCGGAGCAGCTCGACGGTGGCCAGGTGCAGGACCAGATCGGCGTCGACCAGTCCGGGATCACCGACCGCCCCGCGCAACAGCGCCGCCGCCTCGTCGCACCGGCCACGGAGCTGATGCACCGCGGCCGCGGTCCGCACGGCCCGACGCAGCGTCCGGCGGGAGCGACGGCGCAGCAGCGGGATCGCCGCGGAGACCGCGTGGTGGCTCTCGACCAGCAGGCCGGCGGTCATCAGGCACTGAGCCTCGGCCAGCAGCAGCCGGCCACGCCGGGCGGGGTACCGCCAGTCCTGCGGCAGCAGCCGCAACGCGGCGCCATACCAGCGGGCGGAGATCACCGGAGCCCGCCAGCGCTCGGCAGCTGCCGCCCTGACCAGCACTCGGATCGCCAGGTCGTCGCCGATCTCGGCGACGTGCACGACATGCGGGGCCAGGCTGCTGACCGGGGCACGTCGGGTGGTCAGCAGGTGAGCGGCTCGGGCGTGCGCGCCGCGCCGCCAGCCTGCGCCGGCGGACGCGTAGACACCCTGATGCACCAGCGGGTGCCGGAACCGCAACCGGCCGGGTTCGGCATCGGCCCGCAACAGATCGGCGCGCACCAGTGCGTCGACCGCGGCCGCGACCTGGGGACAGCTCAGTTCTGCGACGACGGGCAGCGGTTCGAGATCGAACTCGCTGCCCAGCACCGATGCGGCGTGCGCGACGAGCCGTACCGGCGCCGGCAGGTCCTCGACCTCAGCGGCCAGCGCGGCACTGAGTTCAGCCGGCAGCGGCCGGTCGGCCGAGCAGGCACCTGCTCCCGCGCGCGCCAACGCGAGAAGGTACCGGGGGTTGCCCTCCGCGGCGTCATGCAGGCGCCGGGCCACCGAGCCGGGCGTGTCCGCATCGAGCAATCGCGCACTCTGCTCCACCGACAAGGGACCGAGCTCGACACAACGCGCTACACCCGCGGAACATGCAGCGGCGAGTACCGCGGCCAGCCGGCCGGACACCTGATGCGGGCGGTAACTCAAGGCCAGCACCACCCGCGCCGGCGTCCGTGCGTGAATCAGGTGCTCGATCAGCGCGACGGTGTCGACGTCGGCCCAGTGCAGGTCGTCGAGCACGAGAAGTAGCGGGCGGGCGGCAGCGCACCGGTCGAGCAACGCCCCGATCGCCAGCTGACACATTCGCGGGGACCTCGAGCCGGCACCGACACCCCCCAGCACGTCCGTGACGGACTCCGCCAGCTGGGCCGGAAGATCTTCGATCACCGCCGGGTCGGTGACGACCAGCGGGGCGAGCGCATCGACGATGGTCGACAGCGACGACTCCCGGCGCTGGGGTACCGCCCGCCCGGTGGCCACCCCCCAGCCCAGGTCCTCGGCGCGGCGGCACACCTCGGCGAGGTAGCGCGTCTTGCCCATACCCGGTTCGGCCGCGACGACGAGCGCGGAGACCGCCCGCTCGGCTCGCCGTAGCTCGACGTCGACGACGTCGAGCTCGGTGTCGCGGCCAACGATGTCCCGGCCCGACGCGGGTTGATCGAGCGTGCACATGAACGGCCCCCTGGTTCTCCGGCGGCTGTGCTCGGACGACCTCGCCGCCGACCGGTGGGCAGAGCGACACCCGTGAGCGTCATACCCCCGTTCGCCCGGACGTGAGGATCCATCGCGACGCTTAACAGCGGCTGGAGCCACGTGTTCAGCACCTGTTAGGTCGGCAACATCGGCGTGAACGGCTCACCGTGGCCTGCCCGATCGTTCGGCACCCGCTCCTGGGGGTACTCCTAACGGGGCTTCGCCCCAGCCCGACGAGGCGTGTCGCGGTCGGTTTCGGTTGGGTGGGCTCCGGTCGGCGGGTGGACGGCGAACGGCGGACCGGTCACCGTGTATGAACCGCATCCTGCGGTTGGT
>JBOHEO010000223.1:0-8208 GCA_050701055.1 Pseudonocardia sp.
ATCCCGCGGTGCGCACCGCCGCCCGGATCGCCGCCGAGCTGCTGGCTCCCCACGCGACCGCCGCCGACGACCCCACCCGGGGCGTGGACCCGGCGCACCTCGCGGTGCTCGCGGGCCACGGCCTGCTCAGCGTCCGGATCCCGATCGACGAGGGCGGGCACGGGGCGGACGACCGGGTGGACGCGGAGATCGTCGAACTGTTCAGCGGGGCGTGTGCGGCCACCTGGTTCCTCACCACCCAGCACCGTTTCCCGCAGGCGCTCTCACGCGGCCCGCTGCCCGGCCTGCCCGACGAGGCGGTGCAGCTCGGCCCGGCCGCCGCCCGGCACCGCGCCGAGCTGGCGTCGTCGACCACCCTGGGCGGCATCGCCATCGCGCATCTGCGCCGGCCCGGGCCGCGGGCACCCCGGGCCGACCCGGCACCCGGCGGGGGCTGGCGGTTCACCGGCACGGCCGACTGGTGCACCGGTTGGGGAATGCTCGACGTCGTCATGATCGCCGGGCTCGTCTCGGCGGAGCGCCTCGTCCTCGCGCTGCTGCCGGCCCACGACCGTGCCGGGCTGCGGGCCGGCTCGCCGCTTCCGCTGACGGTCATGGGTGGGACGCGCACCGTGGCCCTCGAGATGGACACCCTGGCCGTCGGCCCGGACGACGTGCTCGCCACGATCGACGTCGCGGCCTGGCGCGAGCACGACATGGCCCGCGTCGCGAACACGACGCCCGCGTCGTTGGGACTCCTGCGCCGGATCCTCACCGAGCTGCACGACCTCGGCGTCCGGCGCGAGTGCCCGGCAGCCGTCGATCTCGCCCTGATCCTCGCCCAGCGGGCCGCCGCACGCCGCGCGGAGATCTACGCGCTGCTCACGGACGTGCCGATGCGGGAGCGGGTGCCCGAGCGCACCGCGCTGCGCGCGGAGATCACCGAGCTGACCGTGCGCGCGGCGCACGCCCTGATCGTCGCCCGCTCGGGCAGCGCGCTGCTGCTGAGCAGCCCGGAGCAGCGCTGGGCACGCGAGGCGGCGTTTCACCTCATCCAGACCCCGACCACCGGGGTGCGGGTCGCGCAACTCGCCGCGTTCGCCGGCAACTGACGTGGACGCACTCCGTGAGCCGCGGGCGGTGACGGTGCCGTGAGCTACCCGGGCGGCGACCTGCGCCACCAGCTCGCGCACGTCGGGGCCGCGGCCGTCTCGGCCGGGCTGGTGGTGGGCTCCGGCGGCAACCTCTCGGCGCGCGAACCGGGCGCTGACACCTGTTGGGTGACGGCGTCGGGCAGCTGGCTCGACCGGCTGACGCATCCGGAGTTCTCGCTGGTCTCGATCGCCGACGGCACCGTCCTCGACGGGCATCCTGTCCCGTCGAGCGAGTGGCGGCTGCACACCGCGACCTACCGTTCCCGTCCCGACGTCAACGCCGTCGTGCACCTGCACCCGCAGACCTCCGTGCTGCTCACCGCACTCGGCCACGACATCACCCTGGTCACCTCCGACCACACCTTCTACCTGCGCCACGTCGCGGTCGTGCCGTTCTTCCCGCCGGGTGGTGACGAGATCGCCGACGCGGCCGCGGCCGCCGTGGCGGGCGGGGTGAACGCCGTGGTGCTCGCCCACCACGGCTGCTCCGTGCTGGCCGACACGGTGGAGCTGGCCCACAAGCGGGCGTTCAACCTCGAGGAGGCCGCCCGCACCACGCTCGCGGGGTTGCTGCTCGGTGGGCGCGCGGGCGGCGTCCCCGGCTGCCCGCCGTCCTTCCTGGCGGCCGTCCTGGACGGTTCCGCCGCGGTATGAGCCGAGTCGTGACTGCCGCAGGACAGAGCTCGGTGCCTGCTCCCCCGGACGGCTCCGCTCCCGTGTCGTTCGCGCGTTGCCGAGCCCTCGCGGGTGAGATCCGCCGGTCCGCGAACTGGCCGGCGGTCAGGAACATGATCCGTCCGCGCGGGGTGTCGCGCCTGTGGCGCTCCCGAGTCCCGCTGCCGGTCCTGTTGTTCCTGGCGGCGCAGAACGGGCACCTGCTCTGCGGTTCCGCCGGCGACTGCGCCGTGCTGGAGCCACCCACCGGCCGGCCTCCCGGGCATGGACCCGCACGGGCGGGCGTCCGCTGGCTGCGGCGGATCGATCCCTACTGGGACGTGCTCATGTTCATGGTGACCCCGACGACCCTTCTCGTGGCCACCCTGCCCGTACTCTGGTTCCGCGAATACGCCCTGGTCGCACTGTTGTTGGTGCTCGCCATCCTGCTCTACGTGACGGTTACGTTTGGCCTCACGGCCGTTCTGCAGGCGTACCGCCTCATCAGCGAGCGGCAGCGGCTGGTGAACACGGCCGTGGGCCAGCTACGCGCGAACCACTGGACGATCACTCTGCTGCACGTCACCGCGCAGCAGGGAGACGGCGCCACCGCTGCCGCACTCGTCGACCGGGCTCGCCGCAGCATCCCGCAGGACGAATTCCCCGTCCTCATCCTCACCGGCAGTGTCACGGACGTCGCGCCTGACCGGGACGGACCTGGCGGCCTGCGGATCGAGCGGCTCTCGCCGAAACATCCGATACTGGTCGGATACGAACCCGATGATCTCCCCTTGCGGGTACCTGCGACGCCAGGCAGGCTCCGCGGGCGCGACGTCGGCCTGTTTCTCGGCGGCACGGCAGTACTCGTCGCGATCCTGGCGCGCTTCGTCGCCGACGACGAACGGCGGGTCTGCTCGCCGACCGACGACTGCGGCGGCCGTCCCACCACCTATGGCGATGCGCTCTACTGGCTGCTCAGTCGGCTGCTCGGCGGCGACCCGGACGGCCTGGGAGTGACGAGTGCCGGCAACCGGGCCATCGGAATCCTGATCACGATCTACGGGGTGTTCGTCCTCGTCGGGATCGTCGGTCGGGTGGTCCAGCAGCGGATCGACGAGGACAGCCGCACCGGCGCCGAGGTTGCCACCGAGTTCGAGCAGCGCCGGGTCCGGCCCGCCGCCCCCGCGGCCGCGCTGTATCCGGAGATCGAGCCGTCCGACCACCACGGCATGCTCGACGTGGGTGAGGGCCACCGCGTCTACTGGGAGGTCTGCGGCAACCCGCAAGGCAAGCCGGCCGTGGTGCTCCACGGTGGCCCCGGCTCGGGCGCCACCCCGCAGTGGCGGCGCTACTTCGATCCGGCCGCGTACCGGATCGTGTTGTTCGACCAGCGCGGCTGCGGGCGCAGCACCCCGCACGCGAGCGACCCCGCCGTGGACCTGACGACGAACACGACCCACCACCTGATCGCCGACATCGAGCGCCTACGCGAGCACCTCGGCATCGAGCGGTGGTTGGTGCTCGGCGGGTCGTGGGGCTCCACCCTGGGGCTGGCCTACGCCGAGCGTCACCCCGGATCGGTGTCGGAGATCGTTTTGTTCTCCGTCGTGGGCACGTCGCGCCGCGAGGTCGAATGGGTCACAAGGGACATGCGCAGGTTCTTCCCTGCGCAGTGGGAGCAATTCCGGGCCGGCGTACCTGACGCCGACCGCGATGGCAGCCTCGTCGAGGCATACAGCCGCCTGCTCGATGATCCGGATCCCGCGGTGCGGACGAAAGCCGCCCAGGACTGGTGTGACTGGGAGGCCGCTCACGTCGCCATCCGGCCCGATCTCCGACCGAATCCGCGATACGCCGATCCGGTGTTCCGAATCTGCTTCACACGACTGGTCGCGCACTACTGGCACCACGCCGGGTGGCTCGCCGAGGGTGCACTCCTCGCCGGGGCACCCGCACTCGCCGGGATCCCCGGTGTCCTGGTCCACGGCCGTCTCGACCTCAGCAGCCCGCCCGACCTCGCCTGGGACCTGACCCAGGTCTGGCCGGGCAGCGAGCTGGTCCTCGTCGACGATGCCGGACACGGTGCGACGGACGGCGCCATGGTGGCCGCCATCATCAAGGCCACGGACCGGTTCGCGATCCGTCCGTAACCAACCGACCCGGCGGTGATGCCAGAATGACATCCATGTCGCTGAGCGTGCTCGACTGAGAAATGTACTCCGAGGCCGAGGCGGCGCGCCTGCTGCGGGTACCTCAGGACGAACCGACCGCCGCGGGTCGTCCCGTCGCGGCGCCTTCGAACGCGGGCGCCCGAGGCGAAGATCGTCAGCGCAGCTCCTTGCGCGACCCGCCCTTGAGCGCCCCGTAGGCAGCTGTGCCGACGAACAGCACGATCCCGACGATGGTCAGCCAGAACAGCCCCTTGATCACCGCCCCGAGCACCGAGAGCGCGATCCACACGATCAGCAGAATTCCGATGATCTTCAACACGCGGGCCTCCAAGGCGGTGAACGGTGATCTCGAGATCAGCGCACGGTCAGGTCCTGCTCGACACCAAGCATGGCACTGACAACTCTCGGCCACGTGTCCCTGGTACTGAAGATGTACCCCAACAGGAAGACCATCGCGAGCGACTCGTCCCCGCTGAGCCGGTCATCGGTTCTGCCTCTCGGGTCGCTGCGGAGCGTCGCGGGCACCACCGGTGAGAACCGCAGCCGGTAGCGCCGGGCCACACCAGTCGGTGAGGACGGCGTCGAGCTCGTCCGCGGTCGGTTCCCGGTCGCTCGCCCACGCCACATAGGCGTCCGGGCGTACCACCATCACGAGTGGGTCGGTGCCGGTCGGCGGCGTCCCGGCACGCACGGTGACCCGATCGCCCCAGCCGAGCCTCGCCCGCCTGGCCGCCGTCGCGGAGGGGCTACGGTCGACGAGCACGAACCGACCGTCCCGCAGCGCCTCGTACAGCCGCCCGCCGGGAACGTCGACCTCCGGCGCCCGCCGGCCGGCCAGCCGGTGCGGCTTCTCCCCCCGCGGCCGGTAGCTGATCCCGACGCCGCTGAGGAGCCCGCGCGGCCGCCGCCGGAGCGGTTCGAAGCTCAATGCCACCCGCATCGCCAGCTGCACCAGCGTCAACAGCAGGTCCGACTTGACCAGGACCGCCCTGGTCAACACGTTGGTCATCCGGAGCACCGTGGCGCCAACCGGGTGCCGCTCGGACTCGTAGCTGTCCAGCAGCCACCCCGGCGCCGTGCCACGCAGTTCGGCGGCGAGCTTCCAACCGAGGTTCATCCCATCCCCGATGCCGGTGTTCATGCCCTGCGCGCCGATCGGCGAGTGGGTGTGCGCGGCGTCGCCTGCCAACAGCACCCTGCCGAAGCGGTAGTGCGCGGCTTGGCGCTGCTCGCTGAGGAACCGCGACTTCCAGCGCGGGTCGTGCATGCCGAAGTCGGAGCCGGCGATCCGGCGCGCGGCGTCGCGTATCTCCTCCAGCGTCACGGGCACATCCACCGAGACGTTGTCGCGCTGCCGGTCCCAGATGATCGCCCGGTGGTATCCGTCGCCGAAGGGGATGAGCAGGCTGACACCGTGGGAGTTGACCTCGCCCGAGACGAAGTCCGTGGGGGCGTCCCGCAGCCGCACGTCGGCCAGCGTGATGCGCCACTCGTACTCCTTCCCGACGAACGGCACACCCAGCTCGCGCCGGACCGCACTGCGCGCGCCGTCACAGCCCACCACGTAGGCGGCGCGTTCGGTGCGGGTCCCGGCCGGGCCGGCGACGGTCAGCGTGACAGCGTCGGCGTCCTGGCCGACCCCGACCACCTCGGCGCCCCGCACGATCTCGACGCCGAGCGCCGCGCAGCGCGCTTCCAGCGCCCGCTCGGTGAGGCTCTGCGGCGCGATGAGCATGAACGCGAAACGGCTGGGGATCAGCGTCAGGTCGATCGACACGCCTGCGTTGAGCCCGGCGGTGGAAACGATGTTGCCCTTGGCGACCAGCTCGTCGGCCAACCCGCGGGCGTCCAGCAGCTCCAGAGTCCTGGACGCGACGCCGAACGCCCTGGTGATGTTGGGCTGCTCCGCTCGCTTCTCCAGCACCGTGCACGCGATCCCGGCCAGCGCCAGCTCGTGGGCCAGCATCAGGCCGGTCGGTCCCGCGCCGACCACGATCACCCGCTCGCTCATCGTCGACACTCCTCGCCCCATACAACCACGGCGTTCGTAGTACTACCCTAGCCACGCTGAGGGCGGCGTCCAACGGTTATTCGACCGGCATCACCTTGGCGAGCATGGCGCGGACCAGCTGCCCGGGGGACCGGCCGCCGCGGCTGCCGGGGATGACCAGACCGCCGAAGAGCAGGCCGTTGTAGAACGCGTGCATCAGGGCGATCTCCTCGGCGGACGGGTGCAGGTCCGCGCCGACGTGCACGCCGTAGGTCAGCCCGATCGACGTCTCCGCCAGCCGCGAGAGGGTCCGCCCCAGCGCCGGGCGCAACGTGGCCTCCAAGGCCAGCTGGAACAGGGCCAGGTAGCGCACGCGATGGCGGGTGACGGCGGCGGCGACGACCTCGGCGAGGATCTCGATCACCCGCTCACGCTCGAGCTGCTCGGGATGGCGGCCGCGGACCTCGGTCAGCCACCGGAAGTGCAGCTCTATCACCCGCTCGCCGGCGGCGGCGAGCAGCTCGTCGCGTGTGCGGAAGTAGTTGGACGTCGTGCCGCGCGGCAACCCGGCCCACTCGTCCACCGCGCGGTGCGACAGCCCGTGGATACCGTGGCGGCCGAGCAGCTCGATCGCCGCGTCGGCCATCGCGTCGCGGCGTGGCTGGTTCAGCGGTGGCATGACGAACCCCAAGCACTACTGTCGTCGTGCTGTGATCGTAGTGGACGGGTGCTATCGACGACCGTCCGCCGCTCTCAATCGCCGTGCCAAGCCGAGGCTCAGCGGCTGCGCCGGGCGCTGCTCGGCCGGTGCGGGCGCGGGGCGAGCCGGTCAGCGCCGACCGGAGGCTCAAGCGCCGCCCCCGCGGTTGCAGACCAGCGACAATCCCGCGTGCTGCGGCGTTGTTCCGCACCGCGGCGCCGCCCAACGCCTAGTCTGGACGAGTGAACGACCGTCTGGTGTGGATCGACTGTGAGATGACCGGCCTGGATCTCCGGCGTGACGCGCTCATCGAGATCGCGTGCCTGGTGACCGACGGTGACCTGAACGTGCTGGGCGACGGCGTCGACGTCGTGATCCATGCCGACGAGTCCGCGCTCACCGGTATGCCCGATGTGGTCCGCGACATGCACGCCCACTCCGGGTTGACCGACGAGGTGCGCCGGTCCACCATCCACCTCGCGGAGGCGGAGAAACTGGTTCTGGACTACGTGCGCACCCACGTCCCCGAGCCGCGCATCGCCCCGCTGGCCGGCAACTCGATCGCCACCGACCGCGGATTCCTCACCCGCGACATGCCCGAGCTCGACGCACACCTGCACTACCGGATGGTCGATGTCAGCTCGGTGAAGGAGCTGTGCCGGCGCTGGTTCCCCCGGGTGTTCTTCGCCAAACCCGAGAAAGGGCTCGCGCACCGGGCGCTGGCCGACATCGAGGAGTCGATCCGCGAGCTGAACTACTACCGGCACACGCTCTTCGTGGCCCAGCCCGGACCCACCACTGAGGAGGCCAAGGCTGCGGTGGCGATGCTCGCGGCCGGACTCGGCTGATCCAACCCGTTTCGCCCGCGGCAGGGGGCGGTTGTAGGATTCTTCTCGTCGGCCACGGTCGGCGATTTTCACGCAGTGTTCTCATGGTGGGTGTAGCTCAGCTGGTAGAGCACCTGGTTGTGGTCCAGGTGGTCGCGGGTTCAAGTCCCGTCACTCACCCCAACCGCGGAGGCTTGGCCGCGGGGGCCGTTGTCAGGGCGTCCGACGTGCCTGCTAGCGTTTTGGACGCGCCGAGCGGTTGGGCGTCAGGCATGCGCCGCTAGCTCAATTGGCAGAGCAGCTGGCTCTTAACCAGCGGGTTCGGGGTTCGAGTCCCTGGCGGCGCACCAGCTCTGACCTGAGGGTTTCCTCCTCTCCGGCCGTATCGTTCCCCGCCGATTCGGGCGGGCTGGTCACAGGTTGGTCACCGCGGTTTCGCGGGACCAGTGCGGCGGCACGCTCGGCGGCCTCCCGCCCGACACCCTCCAGCAGATGCGAGTACGTGTCGGCGGTGATCGCTATCGAGCTGTGGCCGAGCCGCTTCGAGACGAGCGCGAGATCGATCCCCGCGGCGAGCATGAGCGACGCCGAGCCGTGCCGGAGGTCGTGGGTGCGCCGTGAGGCGCTGTGGTTCGAGTGGAGGTGAGAGACCTTCGCCGTTGATCCTGTCGCAGCGGGACGGTGGAGCTGGGGGCAGCCTGATCCGGGTGGTGCCGGGGAGGGTGGGAGCAGC
>JBOHEO010000224.1:0-8171 GCA_050701055.1 Pseudonocardia sp.
CCCGGGTCCTGCCCGGTGGTGCCGGCCCGCCCGTCCTGCTCGGCGCGGGCGACCGGGGGCATCGCGGCGACGATGGCAGCCAGCCGAACGGCGTCCGGTCCGGCCATCACCGGTCGCCAGCGGGCCGCCGGCGCGCCGGACTCGCGGACGAGGCAGGGAAGCACCCGGCCGCGCGTGGCGAGGTCGGCGGCGAACGCGGCCAGCTCGTGGAGGTGGGTGACGGACGCGCCGTAGCGCACCTGCGGGGCCGGGTCGGCGAGCTCGCCGGGGTCGACGGTGATCGCGGGCACCGACCATGGCAGCAGGGCCGGCGGTCGGCGCGGCGCCGGACGCGGGGTCGCCCGGACCAGCTCGGCGGAGTCCAGCGGCGCGCTGAGCAGCGACGGCAGCAGAACCGTCGCCATCGTCGCCTTGCCGGGATGGATCTCGGTGAGCGCCTGCGCAGGAACGGCGAAGGGGTGCAGGCGCGCCGAGCGGGCCGCCTGGCTCGGACTCTTGACGGTGCGGTCGCCGTCCTCGGCCCAGAGCAGCAGTCCCCGGCCACGCGACCACAGGCCGTGCATGGCGAGCATCTCGGGGTATCTCCCTCCGCCGGGCGGGCGCGGCAAGGCTAACGGGTGGATCCGACGGCCCGGGACTCGCCCGCATCCCGTCGTCGATCGCCGCTCGGCCGGCGAACTCGGGCAGGTCCTGTGAGGTCCCCTGGTGTCGCGGTGATCTCACGTCGTGGTGCGATCGTCAGGTGTCGTTCTCGGAGTATCTCGCCGGCCTCGATGCCGGGCGGTTGACCGCGCTTCTCGAGTACCGGGCCGACGTGCTGATGGAGCCGGTGCCGCGCGGTGTCGGTGAGCTCGCGCTGCGGCTGAGTGGTGCCGACTCGCTGGCGCGGGCATTGCGCGACCTGAACCGGGATGAGCTGATCACAGCGCGGGCGGTCGCCCTCCTCGGCCCGTCGACGGTGTCGAGGCTTGCCGCCCGGCTGCGCGCGTCGGACGTCGTGGTCCGGGGGGTTGTCGACGGCCTGTGCGCCCGCGGCCTGGCCTGGGAGGCCGATCAGCAGGTGGGTCTCCCCGATCGACTGGTGGAGCACTTCGCCGCGGGTCTGTCCGGGTTCCGCCCACTGGCGCTGATCGCCCGGCAGGCCAGGGTGGACGAGCTTCGGGAGACGGTCGCCGGCTTGGGGGTCGACCCGACCGGCTTGCGCAAGCCCGAGCTGATCGAGCGCCTTGACGCGCTCCTGACCGATCCGGACACGGTGGCGCGGGCCGTCGAAGGCCTGCCGGTGTCGGCGCGGCGCCACCTCGACAATGTCCTCCAGGCCGGCGGCTACTACTACACGGGGGGCGTCAGCCGGGGCCCGACCGATCCCGTCGCGCTCCTGGCCAAGGCGGGGTTGTTCGTCACCCATCCCTACGGGCGGCCGGAACTGCCGCGAGAGGTCGCGGTCCTGCTCCACTTCGGTGCGCGGGACACCGTGACCGGTCGACCCCGGTTCCCGGCGTCGACCGAGGATCCCACCGACGGCCGGGCCGCCGCCGAGACGGCGCTGCTCGCGGTCACCACCCTGCTCGACGAGGCCCGCACCCGCCCGCTCGCGCGCCTGAAGAAGGGCGGCATCGGTGCGCGGGAACGAACCCGGCTGGCCACCCGGTTCGCGCTGACCGACCCGGCCCTGTGGATCGACCTCGCGCATGCCGCGGAGTTCTTGGGCTCGGCGGCGGAGGGCTACGTGGCGACAGCCGGGTACGACGGCTGGCGCGAGGAGGAACCGGGCCCGCGGTGGTCCCGGCTCGCGCTCGCCTGGTGGGCCCTCGAACTCGTCCCGACCAGCCGGGAGATCGACGACGGAGAGGTGGCGCCCCCGCTGCCGTTGGAGTCCGGCGGCGGGATGCTGCGGCGCGCGTTGCTCAGGGCAGCCGCCGGCGGGCACTCGGTGCACGCGGTGGCCCTGCAGGTCGACTGGTTCTGCCCGATGCACCCCTACGACCGGGCGGGGCGGGCGCGCAAGATCGCGGCGGCGATGCACGAGGCGACGCTGCTCGGTGTGCTCGTCGGGGATCGGCTCTCGGCGCTCGGTGAGTTGCTCGTCGAGCTCGCCGGACACCCGGAGGCGACCGAGGAGCTGGGCCGGCGCGCCGCCGAGCTGCTTCCGGCGACGCGTGGCCTGCTGGTGCTGCAGTCCGACCTCACTGCGGTGGTCTCCGGACAGCCCGCCGCCGCGGCCGCGCGGCTGCTCGCCGCGGCCGCCGCCTCGGAGAGCCGGGGCGTCGCGACGACCTGGCGTTTCACTCCGGCGAGCGTCCGGGCCGCCCTCGACGCGGGGTGGACCGCCAACGAGCTGCGAGACGAGCTCACTGCGATCTCCGGGCGCGACCTGCCGCAGCCGTTGGCCTACCTGATCACCGACGTCGCCCGCCGGCACGCAAGCGTGCGGGTCCGTGGCTCGCGGTCGTGCGTCACCGGCACCGAACCGGAGATCACCGAGATCCTGCACACCCGCTCGCTGCACGCGTTGCAGCTCAGCAGGCTCGCGCCGACCGTACTGACCAGCCCGTTCGAGCTCGACGTCGTGCTGGCTCGGCTGCGCAAGGCCGGCTTCTCGCCGATGCCCGAGGACGCTGACGGCATGGTGATCGTGGCGGAGCGCAAGGTCGGGGCGGTGGAGGCGCCCCGGGGCCGGACCCGGAAGAGTCGAGAGCGACCGCGTACCTGCGCGGCTGACCTCGCGGCCCGGTTGCTCGCCTCCGGGACCGGATCGGCTCGGCCGGAGTCGGTGACGCGGGTCCGGCTCGCGAAGCTGGCGCCGCACCTCGACGTGGCTGAGGTCGCATTGCTGGCCGACGCGCTCGACCACGGCCGTGACGTCCGGATCAGGTACCGGAACAAGGAAGGCGACCGGACGGTCCGGGAGATCGCGCCGCAGGAGCTGTGCGGGGGGTGGGTGAGCTCGTGGTGTCACCTGCGGTCGGGGGAGCGGGAGTTCGCGGTGGTGGGGATCGAGGCGGTCGGTCCGGCGGGGTGAGGGGGTGTCGTCGACGAGCCGACCGGCAGCGATCAGGGCCATCCCGCATGGGTGTGCTCGGGGAGCTGGAGGTCCACGGCCGCGGCAACGGCGCGTGCGAGCTCGGCGAAGTCCCGTCGGGACGCCTGGACGGCGGCCTGGTGCCCCCCGAACGCCCCGTCGGCGGGCTTGAGGTCGAACACGGGCTTGCGGGCGTCGCGCGCCATCGGGATCAGGCTCCGGTAGTGCTTGAGCTGGGCCAGGCAATGCGGATCGTCGATGAGCGGCGGTGCGGCACCGGGGAGCCCGAGGACGTCACTGAGGTAGATCCCCGGAATGCGGTCCATCCAGCGCTGGTAGGCGCCGACCGCGCGCCCCAGCCGCACCCCGTGCTGTTGGAGAACGTAGCCGGCCGGCCGCATCGCACCTGGCGGCAGTTCAAGCTCGGGATCGGGGTTCTTCGGCAGCCGCGCCTGCCACTCGTCCCGCCAGCGGCGCAGCGTCGGCCCCAGGTTGCGCAGTCCCTGCAGGCTGAACAGGTCGGGCGCGAGCGGCACGACGACGTGATCGGCGGCCACCAGGGCAGCCCGGTTGATGGCACCGAGGTTCGGTCCGACGTCGACCAGCACGACGTCGGCCTCGAACCGATCCGCACCGTCGGTGATCAGGCGACGGAATGCCGAGATGACCCGGAAGGCGCGTTCCTTGCCGTCGAGGCAGTCCGGCCACTGGCTCGACAGCTCATCCTCGAACCGGGACAGGGCCAGGTCGCCGGGAGCCAGGGCGAGCCGGTCGTCGATCCCGAGCATCGCCGTCGGCGCGATGTCGCCGATCCCACGCAACAATGGTGAGATGCTCCCGAAGATCGTTCTTCCTTGCCCGCTGGCCGGCCAGAGATCCTCCAGGGCATCCTCGTCCAGAAAGGCCGCGGTGAGGTTCGCCTGCGGGTCCAGGTCGACGGCGACCACGCGGGTTCCGAGCTGGGCGTACATCCACGCCAGGTGGTAAACGAGGGAGGTCTTTCCGACCCCGCCCTTGTTGTTGAAGAACGTCACCACCGGTGCGGTCATCAGGTCCTCCGAAGGGTCACGCCGACGAACGACGTGTCGACGGCGAAGTCGATCGTCGGGTTGCCGTTGCGTTCGGTGGCCGCGCGAGCGATCTGAAGGCCGGCGCCGAAGCGCTGCACGTAGCCGAGGTTGCGCATCGCCTCCGCAAGCACCGGATTGCGGTAGTCGGTGACGCCCGGTCTGCCGAAGTTCTCCACGGTCACGCTGCCGTATGGCCCGCCGGGTGAGTAGAGCTCGATGCGGTCGTCGTACCAGGTGAGCCGGGTCGGGCTCGCGGTGCCTTCGTAGTTCCGGTGCAGTACGGCGTTGCGCACCAGTTGCTGCAGTGCGGAGAGCGGGTAGTCGGGCCTGCGCACGTCCGTGCCGCCCGTTCCGATGGTGAGGGCTGTGTGGATGTTGAGGTTCAACAGCTCGTCGAGCTGCCGGAGTAGGGCCGGGACGGGGCCGGTCAGCGCCTTCTCATCGAGGAAGGCGTCGTCCAGACCGGTGCCGTCGACCCGCAGGAACTGCACGTACGCCCCCGGTAGATGACGTGTGGGCTCGATCCCGAGCAGCAGGATCCCGGCCGCCGTCGGGGTGCCGTCCAGTGTGGCCAGGCGCAGGGCGGACAGCCGCTCGACCGGCGTTCGGCCGTTCTCCTCGATCACGTCGGCGGGCAGTGACGCCGGCAGGTACTCGCGCTCGAAGCGGCCGAGGTCGAGTTCCTCGAGACCCAACTCGAACATCGGACGTGCGTCGAAGGTCAGGTCCGCGGCGCGGCGCCGTTCGGAGAGCCGCCGGTCCTCGTCGGCGCTCGCGATGGCTCGACGAGGGCCGACCCGGATCCACACGCGGCCCTCGTAGCGGACGGGCGGGCTCGGGCTGGGCTGCACCTCGATGACTGCGACGTGCTGACCATCGACGTCGAGCCGGCTGACCCGCATCGACGGCAGCGGAAGGATCTTGCCGGTGTCGCGGAGGTTGGCCAGGCTGAGCAGGAGCTTGTCGGTGATCGCCAGGCCGCTGGGGCGGCCGTCGTCGGTGGCGCCGACGAACACGACCCCCGAGGTTTCGTAGGCGGGCAGGTCGTTGGCGTACGCGCAGATGGCCTGGGCGATCTTGTCGGTGGCGGACGCGGACTCCTTGCGTTCGACGAGGTCCAGCTCCAGATCGGCGAGCAGGGCGCGGAGGTCGTCGTCCGAGCGGGCCATCAGGTGATCCTCCATTATGGCGCGCGCGTCCGACGGTGGGGGGCGGACGGGCGGAGCTCCGATCACTCGTACTCGGTGGGGTCCCACCCCCGAACGACTGCTCGGGCCCAGAATTGTCGGTGTGCCATGGCACGGTCACGGTCATGAGCAACTACTTCGATGACCCCGGCCGGATCGGCCGGCCCTACGGCCTCCCCGAACGGAGCGACGAGCTCGAGGACGACGCGTTCTGGGACGACGATCCACGCGGTCGGACCGCGCCGTTGACCATCCTACTTGCCCAGCAGGCCGCACTGGCTGCGACGATCTCCGCGAGTGTTCAGGAACGTGGCTGCGACAACACCTTGCGGTCCGCGCAGGAGTGGGCCGCCCGCGAGGGCGTGGGCTGGGCGGGTTTCCAGGCTCAGCTCGAGGACCACGGTGGCTACTGCGACTGCGAGGTACTGCTCAACGTGCTGCCGTCCGACGAGCCGGAACCCGACTGACTCCGCGTGCCGGCGTTCAACAACGATCGTCGTCGGGGTAGGCGTGCCGGTCGTCGAGACCCTCGACGTAACCGAACGGGGCTCCGCCCGCCGTGTAGCCCAGGACGAACGTGCGCTGGTCCCCGATCCAGATCCACTCCGACCCGTCGGGTTCGGGTTCGGCCGGTGGTTGATTCGGCACCGCAGGTGGGCGGACCGCCCAGAAGGCATCCTCGGGAGTCAGGGGAAAGCCTATGGCGAGCAGGTCGTCGTAGGCGGTGTAGCGGTCGACGCCGTACCACTTGGCGTAGGTCTTGACGGTCACCCTGGCACCGGAAGTGATCCAGTACCGTGCCGAGTCGCGCCGGGCCTGCTTGCGCATCCGGTGCCGATGCGGCTGCGTGGATCCGCGGGTCATCGTCGCCTCCCGGTGCCGATCCGATGTCCGATCGAGCACCCTATCGACGCCACCGCGGCTGGTGCGCCCCCGGAGGCCGCGGCTGCTCGAAGTCGCCCCTGTTCGCGGAAGCGGCCTGGTGGGCGCGCCGGCTCCGGTCTGCTTTCCCACATCTGACAGGAACGCGGTCGGCCACGACGCGGACGGTGGCAGCGGATGGCCGTGACGTCTTCTCGCTGCCCCGGAGCCTCCCGGCGGCGCAGAGCTGGAGGACCGTGGCGACGTTGGCCAGCACCTCCAGCTCGGTGGACCGGACGGTGCCGGCGTCGTCATCGGCGGTGCCCACGCGGGGCAGGGTATCGAGACCACCCGAAGGACATCGAGACGACCTGGACGACGCGGGGCCCTGCGCCGCCGAAGGTTGTCGGTGCGGGTCGCTACCCTCGCCACATGTCCGATCCCGGTGGTGCGCGCGGTGACCTGCCGCACGTCGAGCGCGTACGTCTGGCGGCGCTGCGCTACGCCGTCAACGACGAGGCGGCGGCCTACCTCGCGATCATGCGCACGTTCACCGGGGAGATCGCAAGCCTGCTGTCGGACCAGTCGGCCGCCGAGGTGGCGCAGCGGCTGGCCGTCCAGGGGCTCGACCTCGACACCGACACCGTCGACACAAGGCTGTCCTACCTCGTCGAGCACGGCAACCTCGCCCGCAGCCCGCGCGAGTCGGAGGCCCGCAGCCTGCGCGAGTACCTGCAGAACCGCGCCCGCTACCAGCTCACCCAGCGCGGCGAGCTGGTGCAGCGCTACGTCGAGGAGCTGCTCGGGCACACCGAGGCCGCGCGCGAGGTGTCCACGGAGATGCTCGGCGGGATCCTCGCCGGGCTGCTGGCCCTGGGACTTCTCGACGACGCCGGGGTGGCCGCCGCGGATCCGGATGAGCTGGCGCGTGACATCGGCACGGTGTTCGCCCAGTTCGAACGGCTCGTGTCCTCCACGCGCGACTTCTACACCTACCTCTCCCAGGTCCTGCTCCGCTACGACCTCGACCGCGCCGAGTTCCAGGTTTTCAAGACCGCGTTGCTCGACTACCTGCAGCGGTTCGTCGACGAGATCGCCCGGAACCTGCCCCAGCTCGCCGAGGCGCTGCGCACGGTGGCGCCGCGGGTGCCGGTGCTGTGTGCGCGGGCCAACGCCGGGCAGCGGCTGCTCGGCGTCCACGGCGACACGGCTCGGCGCGGGAAAGGCCTCGATCCGGACGACTGGCGCAGCCTGCACGCCTGGTTCGTGGGCGGTGCGGGCCGCGATTCCGACGCCGCCGGTGTACGCCGCCTGGCCACCGATGCGATGCGTGCGCTGCTGGTCAACCTGCGCCGCATCGCCACCAGCTCGCACCGCGAGCAGAGCCGCTACGGCGACCTGCTCAAGCTCGCCGGCTGGTTCGCCACGGCCGACGACGACACCGCGCACGCGCTGTGGGCGTCGGCATTCGGGCTGTACTCGTGTCGACATTTGGCGTTCGCGGCCGACGACGACGCCGAGCCGGTGCCGGCAACGGCCTCCTGGTGGCGCACCTCGTCGGCCGAGGTGCCGGTCGCGCTGCGCAGGTACGGGGAGCGCACGATCCGGGGCCGCACCGGTCGGCGTGACGACTACGCGCAGGCCAAGGCCACCCGGCTGGCCGAGCGGGAGGCCACGGAACGGCGGTTGGCCGCGGCGCTGGCGGAGATCGCGGCGAAGGCGGGCCGCCTCGGCGCGGTCCGGCTCTCCGACGACGCCCGAGCCGCGTTGCTCGATCTGTACGCCCGCGCGCTGGTCGGGCGCGGGAGACCGTTGGAGTCCGGGGATGTCGCGGAGGTCGAGGTCGCCGGTGGCGAGGCGCTGCTGCGGTTGGCGGTGCGGCGCACACCCGGTGCGAGCACCGTGATCACCAGCCCGGCCGGACGGCTGGAGCTCGTCGACCTCACCCTGGTCGTGCACGATCTTCATGAGCGGCGGGCCACCGGATGAGCCGGGTCGAGCCGGCGGCTCCGGGCGAGGCCGGGCATGCAC
>JBOHEO010000225.1:0-8064 GCA_050701055.1 Pseudonocardia sp.
GTCCGGCCCGGTCCGGTCCGGTCCGGCGGCCCGGCCCGGCTCGGTCCGGTCCGGTCCGGTCCGGTCCGGCCGGGTCCGGTCCGGGTCCGGTCCGGGGTCCGGCACCGGCCCGGTCCACTCCGCGCACTGTTTCGAGTGCACGCACACCCAACGCGCGCGAGGGCACCAAATGGCACACGGAGTGGGCCAGCGGAGCGGGTCGCGGCAGCACACCAAACGCCCCCTCGCCCCTCCCCGACTTCGCTCCACGGCCCTTCTCCGGCAACCCGGACGCGACCCCCGCTGCACAGCGCCCGGCCCGGTGGGAGTGGTGATCGTCGCGACCCCGGCAGTGAAGGCCACCCCTGGCCCCGAGGCTCACCACAGCCGCGACGAGACAGCAGTCGGACCGGCGCTGCTGCGCCCGACCCTGAACCACTCAGGACATCAGCGCTCGATGCGGCACACCGGGAGATCCGGCACCGGCCAGCCGGCGAGGAACGCTCGACATGCCTGCGCCGCGGCCCCCAGCCGACGTGTGCGGTGATGCAGCAACCCGACCGGACGCTGGAGGGCGGGCAGCAGCGCATGCACAACCACAGAAGGACCAGGCGCCTCACCCACCGACCGGGCCAGCAAGGCAACCCCGAGCCCGTGGGCGACGAACTCCCGGATGCGCGCCAGGTTCGCGTCCTCGAACGGCACGTGCGCATGACCCGCCCAGTCTGGTTCATCACCGGCGCCTCCACCGGGTTCGGCCGCGCTCTGGCCGAGGCCGTGCTCGCGCATGGTGACCGCGTGGTCGCCACCGCCCGCGACCCCTCCACGCTCGACGATCTGACCGGCCCACTTCCCGAGGATGTCATCGCGCTGCGGCTCGACGTCACCGATCCCGCCCAGGTCACCGCCGCCGTCGTGGAGGCGGTGCGCCGGACCGGTGCGATCGACGTCCTGGTCAACAACGCCGGGCACGGCCTGGTCGGGGCGCTGGAGGAGCTGTCCGACGAGCAGATCCACGCGGTGCTCGACACCAACGTGCTCGGGGTGCTGAGTGTCACCCGGGCCGTGCTGCCGCACATGCGGGCGCGGCGGCGCGGGCACATCGTGCAGATGTCGTCGGTGGGTGGTGTGGTGGGCAATCCCGGTCACGCGCTGTACGCGATGTCCAAGTTCGCCCTCGAAGGGATGTCGGAGGCGGTTCGCCGACGCCATCGACGACTACCGGGACACCCCCGCCGGCCGGCTACGGGAGCGTTTCTCCGCCCAGAACGGGGTGCAGTCAGGTGACCCGTCCCGGGCCGCGACGGCGATCATCCAGGCGGTCCGCGACGAGAACGCGCCGCTGCGGCTGCCGCTGGGTTCGGAGGCGGTGCGCCGGATCCGGGAGAAGCTGCGGGGTCAGCTGGCCGACCTCGACGCCTATGAGTCCGTCGCGCTCGGCACCGGCTACCCGACATCCTGAGATGGGCTGACGGTCGGTATCTCCGAAGGCCATGAGCGCTCCTTCCCGTGACGAGCCATCGCGGAAAGGGGGGCCACCGTGGAGACGACGATCACCGTGGATACGACGATCATAGAGCGGGAGCGCAACGGGAAGCTGGACGGGCAGGAGCTGCGCCGGATCCGGGGGGCGGCACTCCACGCCAAGCAGGTCTACCCGGGTCCGGTCGGTGACCTGCTCGCCCGGGAGCTGCATGCGTACGCCGACCTGGGGTACCGGTTCCTGCCCAACGCGCTGATGGACCGGCTGGCCACCGAGATCCTGAGCATCCGGTCGCCCTGATCAGCTGCGACGAGCCGCGGTTACCCTGATGCCGTGGCGCGGATCGTTGTACTGGACTACGGATCGGGCAACCTGCGTTCCGCCGAACGTGCGTTGTGCCGGGTCGGTGCCGACGTCACCGTCACCGCCGATGCCGATGCCGCAACGGCGGCCGACGGCCTGGTGGTGCCGGGTGTCGGGGCGTTCGCCGCGTGCATGAGCGGCCTCGCCGCCGTCGACGGTCCGCGGATCATCGACCGTCGCCTCGCCGGTGGGCGTCCGGTGCTGGGCATCTGCGTCGGGATGCAGGTGCTGTTCGACCTCGGGGTCGAGTGGGGCGAGCGCACGGTGGGTTGCGGGCAGTGGCCGGGCGCCGTCGAGCGAATCAAGGCCGACGTGCTGCCGCACATGGGTTGGAACACCGTGTCCGCGCCGCCCGGGTCCGTGCTCTTCGCCGGGCTCGACGCCGGCACGCGCTTCTACTTCGTGCACTCCTTCGGTGTGCGGCGCTGGGAGCTGACGGAGTCAGACGTTCTGTGCCCGCCGCTGGTCACCTGGGCGCACCACGGCGAGGATTTCGTCGCGGCCGTGGAGAACGGCGTCCTGGCAGCCACCCAGTTCCACCCGGAGAAGTCCGGCGACGCGGGCGCGGCGGTGTTGCGGAACTGGCTGCGCGACGTCGTGGGCTGACCCCGTCGTCTGCGCGCCTCTCGTTCGCATCGCGTGCCTTGCGTCCGCATCGCGTGCGGTGCGGACAGAACGCGCGATGCGTGACGCATACCGGCCGTCCGACGGCGCGCGATGGTGGCTCGTACCGGCCGGTCGTCGGCAGGGGGCGGGTCGGTACGCTCCGCCGCGTGGGGTTCACCGTGCTTCCGGCTGTTGACGTCGTGAACGGGCAGGCCGTGCGCCTGGTGCAGGGCGAGGCCGGCACCGAGACCGGGTACGGGGATCCGCTCGACGCGGCCTTGGCGTGGCAGCGCGACGGGGCCGAGTGGATCCACCTCGTCGATCTCGACGCCGCGTTCGGCCGCGGGTCCAACGCCGAGCTGCTCGCGGACGTCGTCGGGAAGCTGGACGTCGCGGTGGAGCTCTCCGGTGGGATCCGGGACGACGGGTCGCTGGAGCGGGCCCTGTCCACCGGCTGTGCCCGGGTCAACCTCGGTACCGCGGCGCTGGAGAACCCCGAGTGGTGCACCCGCGCGATCACCGCCCATGGCGAACGGATCGCCGTGGGCCTCGACGTGCGGATCATCGACGGCCGGCACCGGCTCGCGGCCCGTGGCTGGACCACCGACGGCGGTGATCTGTGGGAGACCCTCGCCCGTCTCGACCGGGACGGCTGCGCCCGCTACGTGGTCACCGACGTGGGCAAGGACGGCACCCTGCGCGGCCCCAACACCGCGCTGCTGCGGGATGTGGCAGGCGCAACCGACGCCCCGGTCATCGCCTCCGGCGGGATCGCGGAGGTCTCCGACCTGGTCACGCTGGCCGAACTGGCTGCTGGCGGCGTCGGGATCGAGGGCTCGATCGTCGGCAAGGCCCTCTACGCCGGCCGGTTCACCCTGCCGGAGGCGCTGGCCGCCGTCCGAGCCGTGGCGGAGCGCTCCATCTCCCGACAGGCCGGATGAACCCGGCCGCTTCGGCGAAGGCAGGATGAACCCGGCCGCTTCGGCGAAGGCCGTGGTGTCGCCGTCGTGCTGGCCGTCCGTGCGTGCTCGCGTGGGCCGGCTGAGGTCGTAGGCTGGCGGCGTGTCCGTCACCGTCCGTGTCATCCCCTGCCTCGACGTCGACGCCGGTCGGGTGGTCAAGGGCGTCAACTTCGCCGACCTGCGTGACGCGGGCGATCCGGTGGAGATGGCGGCGGTATACGACGCCGAGGGCGCCGACGAGCTCACCTTCCTCGACGTCACCGCGTCCTCCGGCGACCGCGAGACGATGTTCGACGTGGTGCGTCGCACCGCTGAGCAGGTGTTCATCCCGCTCACCGTCGGCGGTGGGATCCGCAGCACCGACGACGTGGACCGGCTGCTCCGCGCCGGCGCGGACAAGGTCAGCATCAACACCGCGGCCATCGCCCGCCCGGGGCTGCTGCACGAGTGCAGCCGCCGGTTCGGCGCGCAGTGCATCGTGCTGTCGGTCGACGCGCGCACGGTGCCGGCCGATGGCGAGCCGACGCCGTCGGGCTGGGAGGTCACCACCCACGGCGGCCGGCGCGGCACCGGGATCGACGCCGTCGAGTGGGCCGCTCGAGGCCAGCAGCTCGGGGTGGGGGAGATCCTGCTCAACTCGATGGACGCCGACGGCACCCGGGCTGGCTTCGACCTCAAGATGATCGCTGCGGTGCGGGCGGTCGTGGACGTCCCGGTGATCGCGTCCGGTGGGGCGGGTGCGCTGGAGCACTTCGAGCCGGCAGTGCGGGCGGGGGCCGATGCGGTGCTCGCCGCCACCGTGTTCCACTTCGGGCAGCTGCGCATCGGTGAGGTCAAGGGCGCCCTGCGCACCGCTGATCTGGAGGTCCGTTGAACGAGTCGCCGACGCGGCGCCGGATCGGGGAGTCACAGCTCGATCCGGCGATCGCCGCCCGGCTCAAGCGCAGCTCAGACGGCCTGATCTGCGCGGTCGTGCAGGCCCGCGGCACGGGGGAGGTGCTGATGGTCGGGTGGATGGACGACGAGGCACTGCACCGCACGCTGACTACCGGCCGGGCCACGTACTGGTCGCGCTCCCGGAGCGAGTACTGGGTGAAGGGGGAGAGCTCCGGGCATGCCCAGCGGGTGCACGGGGTGCGCCTGGACTGCGATGGTGACGCGCTGCTCGTCGTCGTCGAGCAGACCGGTCCGGCCTGCCACATCGGCACCCGGACCTGCTTCGACACCGACGTCCTGCTCTCCAGGGGCGACGGGTAGATATCTCCAGGGGCGGCGGGTAGCTCAGTCAGCCGGGCGACGACATGGCCCAGCGGATCGCCGAGGTGATGCCGTGGCCGGCCAGCCGGACCACCGTGGCCTCGGTCACCGGGAGGTTCGGCAGGCCCAGCGGCTGCCGGGTCCACCGGGGCAGCAAGCCCACCGCGGCCGCGCCCAGCAACGCATAGGGCACCCGCGCGGCGAGCGGCAGCGGTGGGTGCAGCAGCAGGAACCGCGCGGTGACCCGGGCCTCGGGCGTGCCGTCCAGCTCCGGGCGGTACCCGGCGAGCTGCGCGTCGAGCTGGGTCTCGGTTTCCGGTGGGTCGAGCACGCCGAGCTCTGCCGCGACGCGGGCGGTGTCGCGGACGTAGCCGTCGCGCCCGGCCTGGTCGAGCGGGTCGGTGCCGTAGCGCTGGTGGGCGCGCAGGAAGCTGTCGATCTCCGCGAGGTGTACCCAGCGCAGCAGGTGCGGGTCTGACGCGGCGTAGGGACGGCCGTCGGGGGCGTGGCCGCGGACCCGTTCGTGCACGGCCTTGATGTGCCGCACGGTCTCAGCGGCGTCCTCGGCCGTGCCGAAGGTGGTGACGGCGAGGAAGTAGCTGGTGCGTTGCAGCCGGCCCCAGGGATCGCCGCGATAGCCGGAGTGGCCGGCGACGCCGGCCATCGCGAGCGGGTGCAGCGACTGAAGGAGCAACGCCCGCAACCCGCCCACGAACATCGACGCGTCGGCATGCACCCGCCGGATCGGCCGGCCGGGCGCGAACCAGCGCGGCCCGGGGGCGGAATGGATGCGGACCCGCCGGTCGTGGCCCTCGCTCCCGGCGACCCGTTCGAACACGACTGCGCCCAGCCGGGATCGCAGGTCGGAGGCGCTCATCAGCCCATCATGGGGTCGTCGCGCCGCAACGGCCACCCCCGATCGGTCAGGGTAGCGCGCCGGTGAGGTAGCGCTGCATGTTCGGCGCCACCATCGCGACGACGGTGGCGTGGTCGGCCGAGGCGAGCGGCTCGAGCTTGAGCACGTACCGGATCATGCCCAGTCCGATCAGTTGGGTGGCGCACAGGGCAGCCCTCAGGTCGGGTTGGTCGGGGGCCACCGGGTGCACCACCCGGCTGAGGATCACCCGCACGATGAACTCGCGGATCAGCCGCGTGGCGTCCTCGTGCCCGGCGACGCTGCGGATCAACGCCACCAGCTGGCCACCCGCGGTGGGGTCCCAGACCCGCAGGAACATCCCGACGATCCGCCCGCCGAGCTGCTCCGGGTCGCCGGGCAGCACCTGGGCAAGGACGACATCCGGCTCGACGGGGAACTCCAGCGACGCGGTGAACAGGGCTTCCTTGCCACCGAACCAGTGGTTGACCATCGCCGGATCCACCCCGGCCCGGTCGGCGATCACCCGCACCGTGGCGCCGTCGTAGCCGCGCCCGGCGAACTCCACCCGAGCGGCCGCGAGCAGCTCGGCGCGGGTGTCGGTGCTGCCGGGGCGGCGACCCCGGCGGCGACCCGGTCCGGGGCTCGTCGCGTCCGGGCTGGTATCCCAGGGTGCTGCCACCCCGCCATCTTCCCCGGCGGTCCGGCGAGCGGCACCGCGGCGTCACCGGCACGCCTGGGATGATGTCGCCATGTCCGTCGATTCCCCGACCGCAGTCGGCGCCACCGGAGCGCTCGGCATGGTCACTCCCAGCCGCGCGGAGTTCCGCGAGCTGGCCATGGGCCACCGGGTGATCCCGGTGGCCCGGCGCCTGCTCGCCGACGACGAGACTCCCGTCGGCGTGTACCGCAAGCTCGCCGGCGACAGCCCCGGCACGTTCCTGCTCGAGTCGGCGGAGAACGGGCGGTCGTGGTCGCGCTGGTCGTTCGTGGGCGCCCGCAGCGCCGCGGCGCTCACGGCCGTGGACGGCGAGCTCGTCTGGACCGGCGAGGTCCCGGCCGGGATGCCGATCGGCGGTGATCCGCTGGTCGCGTTGCGCACGGTGGTGGAGGAGCTGCGCAGCGAGCCGCTGCCCGGGCTGCCGCCGCTGACCGGCGGCATGGTCGGCTACCTCGGCTACGACGTGGTGCGGCGCCTGGAGCGGCTGCCGTCGCTCGCCGTCGACGACCTGCGGCTCCCCGAGCTGGTGATGCTGCTGGCCACCGACCTGGCCGCGGTGGACCACCACGAGGGCACGATCACCCTGATCGCGAATGCGATGCTCGAGTCTGATATCGCGCATCCGCGCGGGGGGGACGCTCGCGACGATCAGCGCGTCGACGAGGCCTACGACGACGCGGTGGCCCGGCTGGACCGGATGACCGTCGAGCTGGCCGCTCCGGCACCGTCCACGGTGGCGGTGTACCGGCCCGTCGAGCCGCACTTCACCCGCCGGCGGAGCCCCGCCGAGCACCACGCCGCCGTCGAGATCGCCAAGGAGCAGATCCGGGCGGGCGAGGCGTTCCAGGTGGTCGTGTCGCAGCGGTTCGAGGCCGAGTGCACCGCCGACCCGCTCGATGTCTACCGGGTGCTGCGGGCGACGAACCCGAGCCCGTACATGTACCTGCTGCGACTGCGGGGGGCGGGCAGCGCTGCTGCGCCGTTCAGCATCGTGGGTTCCAGTCCCGAGGCCCTGGTCACCGTCCGCGATGGGATGGCGACCACCCACCCGATCGCCGGAACGCGCTGGCGCGGTGCCACCGAGGAGGAGGACCTGCTCCTGGAGAAGGAGCTGCGCACCGACGAGAAGGAGCGCGCCGAGCATGTCATGCTCGTCGACCTGGGTCGCAACGACCTCGGCCGGGTCTGTGAGCCGGGCACCGTCAAGGTGCGCAGCTTCTTCTCCGTGGAGCGCTACAGCCACGTCATGCACCTCGTCTCGACGGTCACCGGCCGGTTGCGGACGGGATGCAACGCCTACGACGCCGTGGTCGCCTGCTTCCCGGCCGGCACGCTCTCGGGCGCGCCGAAGCCACGCGCGATGGAGATCATCGAGGAGCTGGAGCCGACGCGACGCGGGCTCTACGGCGGCATCGTCGGGTATCTGGACTTCGCCGGCAACGCCGACACCGCCATCGCCATCCGCACCGCGCTGATCCGCGACGGCGTCGCCTATGTGCAGGCGGGCGGGGGGATCGTGGCCGACTCCGACCCGGTCGCGGAGGACGTCGAGTCGCTCAACAAGGCTCGCGCGGTGCTGTCCGCGGTGGCCACGGCAACCACGCTCGGCCCGCCGCGAGGCGGCCCGGAGGCTGTGACGTCGCCGCCGGGCCGCACGGCAGCGACGCTCGGCCCGCCGCGTGGGGTTATGACACAGCCGTGAAGCCCGCGCGTCGGATGTTGCTGGTCTGCACGGCCCTGCTCGCCGCGGCGGGGGCGTTGACGGCCTCGTCGGCGCTGACGTGGTTCACCGCCGCCGTCCCGGCCGCCGGGCGCGGTC
>JBOHEO010000226.1:0-8037 GCA_050701055.1 Pseudonocardia sp.
CATCGGCTTCGCGCTCGACGCGGCCGGGCGGTACTACGTGCTGGCCGCGGGACGGGTCACGGCCGAGGGGTTCGGTGGGGAAGCGGCGGTGACGGACGTACGGGCGGCGATGGTGATCTGAGCGGCGGTCTCCCGTGCCGGGCTGCCGGCGTCTGATCGACTCAGGGAACGGCCACGCCCGAGAAGCAACTCGGTGCGTGGCCGTGCCCGTTTGCAGCACGATCGGATCACGCGGCCGCCTGCTGCCGGACCAGCCGGCGCCGCATCGCCTCGAGACCGACCACGACAATCGGAGCGATGGCCACATGCATCGCCGCCAAAGCAACAGTACTTGCGCCGTCGAAGTCCGCCAGGAGCGTGGACACGATTGTCAGCAACGCGAGCGCCGGGCCCACTACCTGGGCGACGCGGATGGCGCCGAACCAGCGGTAGGACAACAATGCGGCCAGGATCATGCCGATCAGCAGCGGAACCACCGTCAGGATGACGACACCACCGGGAGCGGCGCTCTGCCTGATATCGACATTGGTGAACTCGAACGACCCGCCCGCAGCAGCGCCGATAGCCCAGATCACGAGATTGACCAGCAGCGCCGCCACGACCGTGGCGACCACCGCCTGGACCCTCCCCAGCTCCAAGGGAGCCTTCGCGGCTGCCCCCATGACATCCGACTGTGCGGTGCGGTTCTCTTCGATACCGGACAAGATGGATTCTCCTTGATTACGGGGATGTGCTGTCATCCTTGAACTGTGCAACCTCAACCTCGGTTGAAGTCAAGCCGTGGACGAGCGCGGACGGCGCCGTGGGGGTCGTGGTCCGGCTCGGGGCAGGTCAGAGTCTGACAGATCCAAGCCCGGAGGCGGGGCCAGTTGCGAGTTCGTCGACCTGCCTCCGACAGCCATCGCCGACCCGACGCTGCACGTGCTGTCGCTTCGTGTCATCGCCTACCCGCGACGAACCGATCTCAAGCAGATGCCGACTACCATTCCGCCATGGAGCCTGCCATGCTAGATGATGTTCGTCACCTTGTCGGGCGGCAGCGCGCCATCACCCAGGTTAAGGAGTTCATGGCGCGACCCGAGCGGAGCCGTATGCCGCGTAGCCAGTACCACCCCGTGCTGGTGTTCGAGGGTGGGCGGGGAAGCGGCAAGTCAGCCCTGCTGACCGGGCTGTCCACCTTGCTGGACCAGCGTGTCCCCTACGCCCACATCGACTTCGAGAAGAGCCGGCACGCCGCTGTGCCGGAGGTGCTCTCGGCCCTCGCGTTCGAGCTCAGCAAGAGATGTCGGCGGTACGGCGCGCTGCGCTTCCCGCGGTCCACCGTCGGACAGGTGGTGATGCGTCAGAATCTCGACCTGGACGACCATTCTCGTGCCCGCCAGCAGGTCCGGGCCGCGCTGGAGAAAGAGCGCAACCTGGACACGGTGCGGCAGATCCTCGCGGAAGCGGCAGGCGACGTGGTGTCGTGGGGGACCGTGCCCGTGCCACCTGCTTTTGTTAGGCCCGTTCCTGGGCTGGTCCTGGGCTGGCTGACCGCGTGGGCGCCCGGCCGACGAATCGTGCTCGGGTCGTTCCACGATTGGTACGGCCACCAGGGGCGCGAGCGCACCAACGACGCCCTCGACGCGCTGGTGGATCTGAACCGTTGGGCCCGACACTCCGACGACGAGGACAACCGCCAGCGCATCGACCAACTGCTGTGGGACGCGTTCGTAGCCGACCTGCGTGACTATTTCGTCAGCGGCAGAAACGCCGGCGAGCTGTCGCTGAACTGCGTGGTCCTACTCGACAATGCTGACACGCGGCTCGGTCAGAGGTTCGTGAACGGGCTGGTCCAGGCCCGTCGCCAGCGTGCCGCAATGGGCGACGACACTCCCGATCCGCTCACCGCGGTGGTCACCAGCCGAGGAGCGCTGCTGGCCGACGTGCCGGCCGAGGGGGTGGAGCTCGCCGCGACGAACAGCGCACGGCACGAGGGCGGTGCCAGGCGCTGGTGGTGCCGGTACGGTCTGGCGGACCTCACCCAGGACGAGATCGGCATAATGGTCTCCGCGCTCCAGCTTCGCGACGACAACAACCAGCACCCGATGAACAACCAGCACCTGATGCTGATGGTTCACCAGCTGACCGGTGGGCACCCGGCGTCCAGCCGACTGCTCCTAAACGCCGTCGTCGCGCGTCCGGACAACCGGGACGACCTGACAACGTTACTCGACCAACCGGAACCCGTCGCCCAGTCGGTCCGGTTAACGGTCGAAGAGAGGTTAACGGTCGAAGAGAGGCTGCGACGGCGTCTGCTCGGAGAACTCTCCGAGGAAGTACTCGACGACCTGGTCACCTGCGCTGGGGCCCGCGAACGGCGGCATGCCGTGCGGCTTGCCACCAGCAGCACCCTGCTCGAGTGTGGCCAGGTCACTTACCTGGCGGATATCGACCCGGTGCTGTGGCCCGTCGCCGCAGGGACAGGCCCGGTGCTGCTGCGCCGGCTCCTGCTGCGCACGCTGAGTCGGCGGCCCAATGGCGGCTTGCCTGATTGGTCGGAGGTATTCGTCTGGCACCGTGGCCAATGCGCGGCAAGAGGCGATGAGGCGGGTGAACTGTACTACGCGCTCGCCAACCGCGATCTGGCGTTCGTGACGCAACGCTTGCACGAACACCTCGGCTCCGACGAGACCACCTCGTGGCTGGAGTTGCTGGCGTCGGTCATCACGGCCCCACGCCGGCCGCAGGAGCGGGATGCCCCGGTTGCTCCGATGGAACAGATGCGCGCCCTGATGCGCGAGATCGACCTTCCGTCGCCGCTCGTGCCGTTGGCCAGGCTCGTCGCCTGCCGGTGGATCGCTGGTGATCCGTTCAGTGGCCGGCGGCTTCGCGGTCTTCATCTCCAGATCGCCGCCGACTACATCGCCCTCGCCGGTCAGTTCCCAGATGCCGCCGAGCGACTCTTGTGCGCTGCCCGTGACCACCAGAGACAGGCCGAGTTGTGGAACTGACGCCGAAGCCCAGGTTTGCTCCATCGTATCGACGACGAGCCATCGCCGGAGGAACGGTATGATCAGCACGCTGCGCGACACCTTCGAGCCGCCGGATACGAGCGTACGACGATGGCGCCGCAGGCGAAACCGGATCGCGTTGGCAGCCGTGGGGGTGCTTCTCGTCGCGGCCGCGGGATTCGCCGTGTACAGGTTGCAGCGCGCCTGCGGAACGCTCGACTTGTGGCTCGATTCGGACGTGGTCGAGGTCGGCGGCGAATGCGTCGGAGTGACCGACGGCACCTTCGTTTTCGACGAAGCCTATACCGATGTCGAAGGCAAGATCGCAGCGGAGAACAACCGGGTGGACGAGGTGACGAAGTCCGGGGACACATCCGTTCGCGTTGTCACAGTCGCACTGTTCCTGCCCATGACCGTAGACGATGAGACCAGCCCGATCAGCAAGGAAGAAATCCTACATCAGATGCAAGGCGCGTATACGGCCCAGCTCCGGGTCAACGGTCAGGTCAACAATGAGAAGGTCTCCGGCGACCCCACTCCGCTCATCCGGCTCGTGCTGGCCAACCAGGGCATCCTCCAGGAGAAGTGGGAACCGGTGGTGGACCAACTTGTGGAGATGCGTGACGCGCAGGAAGCGCCACTCGTCGGCGTGATCGGATTAGGGGTCAGCATCGAGGCGACGCAGAACGCCGCGAGACGGCTGAGTGAGAGCAACATCCCCATGGCTGCCACCCTCGCGACTGCTGACCAGCTGAACTACGACGTCCACCCTGGCTTCGTGCGGGTGACACCGAGCAACCGGGACCAGACCCTCGCACTCAAAGCGTATCTGGCCCAGAAAGAACTCAAGATGGCCATCCTCGTCCAGGATGGAAACCCGGATCTCTTCGTGGAGTCGACGAAGGAGAACTTCAACGAGCTGCTTCTTGACTTATTCACAAAAGATCTTCCCCCTCAGACGTTCACGGGGACGCCCGCCGGAAGGCTCAGCACAGTCACCGCAACTACTTTCGACCTCAACGTGGCCAATATCTGCGGGGCGCAACCACCACCTCCGGTGGTGCTGTTCGCCGGCCGAAAGACGGACTTGCCCAGCTTCTTGGCTTCCCTCGAGGTGCGATCGTGTCGGGACACGCCGATAACCGTCGTCACCGTCGGCTCGAACAGCGGAGTCCTCGACAGTGGAGAGTCTGCGTTGCAAGAGACTGCGCTGAGCGAGGCCAACATCGTGGTCGCGCTCGCCGGAGTGGCCGATCCGCAACGCTGGGAGGCTGACATCGCTGGCCAACCCGCAGGATTCAGTAAATTCCGCTCGTCTTTCCTGAAGGATTTCGCCAGCCAAGACCTCGCTGACGGCGAGGCGATCCTGACTCACGATGCCCTGCTGACCGTAGCCCGGGCCATCCGGCTTGCGGACACAGCAACGCCAGGCGAGTCTGTTCCGTCGTCGGCGGAGGTGAGTGCTCAGATGCCCAACCTCAACCTTCAATACTCCATTCCCGGAGCCGGCGGGACCCTGAGCTACAGCACCCGCGGCGCGGACGAAACGGACACCGGCAACCCCTGTGGCAAGCTGATTCCGATGTTGGTGCGCCCATCCGACCCGCTGCCGCAACCACCGGTCTTCATCACCTGCGAAAGCTGACGCGTTCACCATCAACCACGTCGCACGGTAGGCCTGCTCGACGACCTTCGCGAGACCTCGTGAACATCAGGGCTAGGGTGCCGCCGTGCTCTCGCCCGCGCAGTCGGTGTCCACCCCTCGATCGGACGGCCAGGAGCAACCGGACCGCACCACTCAGGACAGCCACGACGGTGATCTCGCGGCGCTCGCCGCGGCGGCGTTCCCGTTCGCTCCGAATTCGGCAGTAGCTCCTGCATCGCCGCTGACGGCTGTGGCAGCGTGGCCCCGACGCCCAGCCTCACCTCCCCCTCGTAGGAGCCGCGAGGGCTGGAAGCAGATCTCCTCACCGTGAGGGCGAACAGTGTGTCGCCCACCCGGTCTGCAGCCTCGAGACGGTCGGAGCGGCAGCGACCCGACGGTAGGCACGCCCCCGAGCGCGACCGGACACCGCCCACGACCGGAGGCCGGCACCCCCGGACAGCGGTCGGGCTCGCCGGGCTTCTCGGGGCGTTCAGTGCGGTCCTCGCTGTGTTGTTCGTGTTCGCACCCGTTGAACAGCGGGTGTCGACCTACATCTGGAACCTTGATCAGGCCATCGTTGCGACGGCGGTCCCGCTCAGCAGCTACCGTCCGGTCTCGCTGACCGTGACCGTCGGGTGCGCGCAGACGAGCGCCGCCGGCAAGGCCGCCGTGATCTTCAGCACCGCGGCCACGAGTCCGGCTGGCGTTGGGCCACCGCCTACCGGCCTGTGGATCGGCACGGTCGAGAACCGGGTGGACGTCGTGCTGCTCGGGCGGACGTTGCTGTCTCGTTCCCGCGGGGAACTGCCGTGCGGCTTCGAGGTCACCTCGACTGCGGAGCGCAGCTCCGTGATCGCGGGGACGGCGGTGCTGGCCGAGTGGGAGGGAGACCACCGGCCGCAGGTCGCCGGGTTCTTCTCCGGCCTCGCCGCGGACACATCGAGTGCGGGCCTGTCCGCCCGGCTCGTCGCCGACACCCGGTTCGAGACGTCGCCGACGCCGACGAAGATCTGGATCGCAGTGGCGGCCGCCGTGTGTCTGGTGGGGTCGGCGGTGGCCGTCGCCGTTGCGGATCGACGGGCCAGCGGCTCCCGAACCGTCCGGTTGTGGCCGGCTCGCCGCGCTGTTGCGTGGGCTCTCGATGCCCTGGTGGTCGGGGTTCTCGCCGTCTGGACGCTGATCGGCCCCATGACGGTCGACGACGGTTATACGACGACGATGGTGGCCGATGCGGCGCGCTCGGGATACGTCGGCGGGTACCACCACTGGTTGAACTCGCCGGAGGCGCCGTTCGGATCCTTCTACGACGGATTCCGCCTGTGGACCCAGGCCAGTACGGAGTTGCTCTGGCTTCGCATTCCAGGCGTCGTGCTCGGTGTGCTCTCCTGGCTGCTCCTGAGCCGGCTCGTGCTACCGCGCATCCTGCCGCGCGCGAAGCGTTGTTCGTGGCTGACGGGGCTCGCCTCCGTCGCGTTCCTCAGCGCGTGGTTGCCGTACTGCAACGGGCTGCGGTCGGAGCCCTACGTCGTGGTCGGGATGCTGTTGACCTGGTGTTGCATCGAGCGGGGCGTGGTGACCCGGCGATTGCTCCCGGTCGTGATCGGTACCGTCGTCGCCGCGATGACGGTGACCGTCGCCCCGACCGGACTGATCGCTCCGCTCGTCCTCGTCGTCGCGATCGGACCGTTCGTGCGCATGCTGAGGGCCCGCGGGGACCTGCCCTGGCTCCCGGTGATGGGGGTGGCCGCCGGGGTCGGGCTGATCGCGTTGCTGGTGATGTTCGCCGACCAGACGCCCGCCGCGCTCCAGGCCGGGACCGGCGTACGCACGTTCATCGGCCCCAACCTCCCGTGGTACCAGGAACTCGCGCGGTACCAGAGGCTGCTCCGCACCCCCGAGGTGGAGGGTTCCTTCGGCCGTCGGGTTCCGGTGCTGTTGATGCTGCTGGCGTTGGTGACCTATGCCCTCCTGGCCCTCTCCTGGCGGGTCCGAGGTGCCCGGATCGGGGGTGTCCACAGCGGAGCCGCCAGGCGGTTCGTCCTGCTGACAGCGCTCGGGCTGGCGGCACTGGCGCTGACCCCGACCAAGTGGACCCATCATTTCGGCACCTTCGCCGCGTGCGCCACCGTGCTGGTGGTCCTGCTGGCCTGGGTCGGCGGCCGCGGGATTCGATCCGGCGCAGGCCGTGCGCTGCTCCTGGGGGGCATCGGGTTCGTGGCCGCCCTCGCGCTGTTCGGAGCGGTGACCTGGTGGTTCCCGTCCGCCGAGGGCATTCCCTGGGGCGGTGTCCCGCCGGCCTTGCGAGGGGTGCCGCTCTGGACGTTCGCTCTCGCGTTCGGTGCCGTCTGTACGGCCGCGGGGTTCGTCCTCATGCTGCGGCCGAGTTGGGGACCGACGCTGCAGCGCGTGCTTCCGTCCACGGCGCTCGCGCTGATCGTGTTCCTCACCGGTGGGCTCGTCGTACAGACCTACGGACTGGTCCGGGCGGTCTCGACCACCAGCGGCTACACCGTGGGAAAGGATGTCCTGGCCAGCCTGGCCGGCGGCCGGTGTGGCCTCGCGACGGCACTACAGCTCGAGCCGTCACCCGCGGCCGGCGTCCTCGAGTCCACTTCGGGCCCGGCCGGAGTGGCCACCCAGGCAGGCGGCATCCGGCAGGGCGTCACGTCAGCCGGGTACGCCAACCCGTACGACATCTCGACCGCCCACCAATGGCAGGCCGTCGACGGGCAGCCCGGACAGTTGACGACCGGCTGGTATCCCCTGCCGGCGGCAGCCCAGACTGGGTCGAGCCCGGTGGTCGTCACGGCCGGTGGTGCCGGCTCCGTCGCCGTGGTCGTGGAGTTCGGCGCTCAGCGGGCCGACGGCGGCTTCGAGCCCACGACCGCGATCGAACTGGGACTGGCAGACCGCGTGAGCGACATCCGGCTCCCGGTTCCCGACGCGTCGCGGGGCGCCGTAGCCGTCCGGCTGAGGGCGCAGCTCACCGACGGTCCGCCGGACTCCTGGATCAGCGTGACCGCGCCACGGGTACCCGAACTCGTTCCCTTCACGTCGGTGTATTCCGCCGGTGCGCCTGCCCTGCTCGACTGGCCGGTTGCACCGCTCATGCCGTGCCAGCGGACCGCGACCCTCTCGGGTGGGGTGGCCGAGCTCCCCGCCTTCGTGCTCACCGGCGGCCGACCAGAGGCCGAAGCCACAACGCACTCCGCAGGCGGCCCGTTCGCGATGATCAAGGACATCGCCGACCTCCGACCGGTCCCCACCTACCTCGACGGTGCACCGGCGACGTGGTCCCCGCAGATCTTCGCGGTCGATCCGCGTCAACCGCTTCGGGCGCCGCACGTGGATCTGACAACCACCGTGGTCCCAGCCTGGGAACGAAGGCCGGCCTTGATC
>JBOHEO010000227.1:0-7955 GCA_050701055.1 Pseudonocardia sp.
GCAGCCACACCGACCCTCGTCGGTCGGTCCACGGCGGCCCCGTCAACTCGTCCGGCGCAGCGATGCTCGGCAGCTGGCCAGGGGGCAGGGGGGCGTGCGCGGTAGTCGGTCGATCAGGTCGGCCTCGGTGCTCGTCCAGGCGAACGGCCAGTACCCGGCGAAGCGTTGGAGGTACCAGTAGAGGAACAGATAGTCGGGTTCGGCGGTGTCGGCGACGAACGTCGCCCGGCCCGGCAGATGGTCGATCCAGCGGGCGTACGCGGTCGTTGCGAGGGCGGGTGGTCGGCTGGCCCGGCGGGTGATGAGCCAGTCCTCGGCCCGGTCCCGCCAGATCTGGAGGTCGGTCGGGTGCAGGGTGGCACCGGGTAGTTCGCGCACGTTGGTGGTGAACGTGCTGATCAGGCTGCCGTCGCCGGTGTAGGCGGCGGAAGCGAGGGTGAGCAGGGAATGGGGGCCGGGGATCGGCCCGTCGGTGTGGATATGGCTGATCACGTACGAGTAGGGGGGCATGACGGATCCTGGGTCGCCTGACGGGACATGGGCGTGTTCGCGGCGCGGTCAAGGCCTGCGTGGCGAACGGATCCGCGGCGCGGTCTTCCGCGTGGCGGAGTGACCGGGCCCCGTGGGTGGACACACGGGTACATCACTGCTGTCCGCTATGCACTTGTGCAGTACGGTGCGGTGTCGCTGTGGAAGAACCTGGCAGTTCGACGCTAGGCGGTGGCGGGTTCTGAGGTCAACGGTCGGTCGCCAAGCGGGAGGCGACCACCATCAGTCCTTGATCTCGCAGATGACCGTGTCCTGGGAGACGGAGCTGCCGCTCTCGGCGACCAGCCCGGTGATCGTGCCGTTCTTGTGCGCGGTGACCGGGTTCTCCATCTTCATCGCCTCCAGCACGACGACCAGATCGCCCGCCGAGACCGGATCACCGTCGGACACCGCGACCTTGATGATCGTGCCCTGCATCGGGGCGGTGACCGCGTCACCCGAGACCTTCGCGCCACCCTTGCCGGCGCCGCGCTTGCGCGGTGGGGCCTTGGCCGACCCGCCGCCCCCGAATGCGAGATCGCCGGGCAGCGACACCTCGAGCCGGCGCCCACCGACCTCGACGACGACGGTCTGCCGCGCGGCCGGCTCCTCGTCCGTACCCTCGCCTCCCTCGAACGGGACGACCGTGTTGTCCCACTCCGTCTCGATCCACCGGGTATGGACGGTGAAGCTTTCCTCGGTCGTCGCGGCGAACGCCGGGTCGTCGACCACGAGCCGGTGGAACGGGAGGACGGTCGCCATCCCGTCCACGTGGAACTCGGCCAGCGCGCGCCGGGAGCGCTCCAGGGCCTGCGCCCGATCGGACCCGGTGACGATCAGCTTGGCCAGCAGCGAGTCGAACTGACCGCCGATCACCGAACCGGACTCGACGCCCGCGTCCACCCGCACACCCGGACCGGCCGGGAACGAGATCGACGTGACGGTGCCAGGCGCGGGCAGGAAGTTGCGCCCGGCGTCTTCGCCGTTGATCCGGAACTCGATCGAGTGCCCGCGCGGCACCGGGTCCTCCAGCAGGGGCAGCTCCGCGCCCTCGGCGATGCGGAACTGCTCGCGCACCAGGTCGAACCCGGAGGTCTCCTCCGATACCGGGTGTTCGACCTGTAGCCGGGTGTTGACCTCCAGGAACGAGATCAGCCCGTCCTGCCCGACGAGGAACTCCACGGTGCCGGCGCCGTGATAACCGGCTTCCTTGCAGATGGCCTTGGCCGCGTCGTGGATCGTCTTGCGCTGCTCGTCGGTGAGGAACGGCGCGGGGGCCTCCTCGACGAGCTTCTGGAACCGGCGCTGCAACGAGCAGTCGCGAGTACCGACCACGATGACGTTGCCGTGGGTGTCGGCGAGCACCTGCGCTTCGACGTGGCGCGGCTTGTCCAGGTAGCGCTCGACGAAGCACTCGCCGCGGCCAAACGCCGCGGTGGCCTCGCGGACCGCGGAGTCATACGCCTGCGTGATCTCCCGGTGCTCCCGGGCGACCTTCATGCCACGCCCCCCACCACCGAACGCCGCCTTGATCGCGACGGGCAGGCCGTGCTCCTTGGCGAACGCCTCGACCTCGTCGGGACCGGTCACCGGGTCATTGGTTCCGGGAACGAGCGGCGCGCCCGCGCGGGTGGCGATGTGCCGGGCCGTGACCTTGTCGCCGAGGTTGCGGATCGCCGCAGCGGTGGGGCCGATCCAGGTGAGACCGGCGTCGATCACGGCCTGGGCGAAGTCGGCGTTCTCACTGAGGAAGCCGTAGCCGGGGTGGATCGCGTCGGCACCGGTGTCAGCGGCGGCGCCGAGCAGCTTGTCGAACACCAGGTATGACTCTGCCGCCGTGCTCCCACCCAGGGCGAACGCCTCGTCGGCCAGCCGGACGAACGGGGCGTCCCGGTCGGGGTCGGCGTACACGGCGACGCTGGCCAGGCCGGCGTCACGGCAGGCCCGGATCACCCGGACTGCGATCTCTCCGCGATTGGCGATGAGAATCTTGCTCAAGCGCGGCACGGCCGACCTCCTGGTGGTGCTCGGCCGGGTCCCGGGATGCTCCGGCGCGTTGTTACCGGTGAGTGTAGAAGGCCGTCTGGGCCCGTCGAACCGTGTGGCGGGCCTACCCGCTGTCGAATCTGCTCACCGCGAGCGACGTCGTGGAGCGGTTCAGGCGACGGAACTGTGTCCCGGTCGGCAGCATCGCGCGGGGGTGTCTGCTCGTTTCCACTGTGTCGCCGGACATCACCGGACGGTTGATAGGTGGAGGTATGTGTAGTGAGAGGTCCGTTCCGATGGTTCGCGGTCATTGCGACCTTGATCGCCACCGCCATCCTCGTGTCGACGGCTGCGTCTGCATCTGCACAGACCGCTCCTGCGGAAGGTCGGTCGGTGTCTGCGACCAACGCCGAAGGGGTGATGATCGGTGAGATCAGCTGGCCGTACCCGAACGAAATAGCCTGGGCGGCGACCGTCGAGTCGACCCGGGGCAACCCTGTCTTCGTGGAGTACCGGCCGGTCTACGACGGGCTTTCGGACCGGATCTGGCTACCGCTCACGGAAAGCACGACGACGTCCCGAACGTTCAGTGGCACGATCATGCGACCGCAGGGGGCATCGATCGACGGGGTGCAGTTCCGAACCTGCTTCGACCGGCCCGAGCCGGAGCCCAGCCTCTGTGGCGACGGCGACCAGCATCGCGTCTACCGCCGGTAGAGCCAACCCCGCCGGAGCCGGGCGACTCCCTGACGGGCTCTCCGGTGGACTGCTTCGGCCCGGCGCCGCGGCTGGCTCCGCCCGTCACCGTGCTGGTTCGGCGAACTCGCCGTGCTCGATCGGCGAACTCGCGGTGCTCGATCGGCGAACTCGCCGTGCTCGATCGGCGAACTCGCGGTGTCGGATCGGCGCCACCGGCCCGGTGCCCCGAGGGAGAGCGGCACCACGGCGACCGCCCGCTCCCTCAGCTCCACCACCCCGCAGGGTGGAGCTGAGGGAGCGAGGGATTCGGCGATGACGGACAACAGCAGGCCGGCGTCGACGAGCCGGGTGCTGATCTCGTCGAGTGCGGTCGTGACCGGGCGCTGGAACTGGAGGCGGGTGACGGGGGACCGCACTCGCTGCGGCGAAGTGGATCGCCCGCTCCAGGGCGTCGATGTCGGCCCTCGCCGTGGCCCGTACCGATCCGCGACCCTCGACGGCGATGGTGCCGCCCAGGTGCATGGAGCTGAGCGCGGAGTACACGGCGAGCTCAGGGCCGCCGTTGAGGTACGCGACGTCGTGCGGGTGCGCGGTGACGTCGAGGACCGGACGGGGCCGCCGATCGGCGCTCGCTCGCCGCGCCCAGATACCGGCCAGGCCGACCGCAACAGTGATCACCACGTAAGCCACAAGGAAGGTGGGGCCGCTGATGCCCCAGGTGTCGCCCGCCGCCGCCGTGGTCATCGCGTACCTCCTGAGCGTCCCGACCAGATAGCCACCTATCCAGATGCCGCACAGTGTGAGCGGCCGACCACGACTCAGGGAACGTTCTTCACCAGGACTTGAGATTGACAGCGGCAGTCAGTCACGGCAGCTGGTTGCCGACGATCACACCGTCGCGGCCCGGACCTGTTTCTTGATCCGCCCCAGCATCGCCGCCATGCCGCGCAGGCGCAGCGGACTGACCGCCTCGGCCAGCCCGAGCTTGACGTAGAAGTCGTCCGGCACGGCAAGCACGTCGACGGCGGGCTCCCCGTCCAGCCCGACATGCATGATCGAGGCGAACCCCCGGGTGGTGGGCGCCTCCGGTGGCGCGGAGAAGAACAGATGGACCGTTCGCTCGGGGTTCTCGACGGCGGGCTCGACCTCCACGGCCAGGAACAGCGGCGACTGGCACTCGTGCACCTGCTCCATCGTGTCCGACAGGTCACGAGCGTGGGCGTAGCGCTCCGGGAGTTCGGGCAGCTCTCGGGACAGCTCCAGCAGCAGCTGGAGTCGGTCGCGCGGCCCGAGGTCGGAGAACTCCTCCGCCAGCTCCGCCAGCTGCGGCGGCAGGCTCATGCGGAACCGCGCTCCGCACCGGTGACGATCGGGACCCGGACCGAGTTGCCCCATTCGGTCCAGCTGCCGTCGTAGTTGCGCACCCGGGAGAAGCCGAGCAGGTGGGTGAGCACGAACCAGGTGTGGCTGGAGCGCTCACCGATGCGGCAGTAGGCCACCACGTCGTCGTCGGCCTTGAGTCCCTGCTCCTCCAGGTAGATCGCCTCCAGGTCGGCGCGGGGCTTGAAGGTGGCGTCCGCGGCCGCGGCCCGGGCCCACGGCACGCTCGCGGCGCCGGGGATGTGCCCGCCGCGCACGGCGCCCTCCTGGGGGTAGTCGGGCATGTGCAGCAGTTCACCGGAGTACTCGCCGGGGGAGCGCACATCGACCAGTGCATTCGCCCCGCCCGCCCCGCCCAGGTGGGCGAGCACGTCGTCCTTGAAGGCCCGGATCGTGACGTCGTCGCGCTCGATCACCGGGTAGGGGGCCGCCATGGAGTCGGCACTGTCGGGCTTGGGTACCTCGGTGGTCATCTCCCTGCCCTCGGCCACCCACTTGGCCCGACCGCCGTCGAGAATGCGCACGTCCGGGTGGCCGAACAGGCTGAACACCCACAGCGCGTAGGTGGCCCACCAGTTGTTCTTGTCGCCGTAGAAGACCACGGTGGTGTCGCGGGAGATGCCGCGCTCGCCGCAGATCTGCGCGAATCCGGTGCCGTCGACGTAGTCGCGGGTTACCGGGTCGTTCAGCTCGGTGTGCCAGTCGACCTTGACCGAGCCGGGGATGTGCCCGGTGTCGTAGAGCAGGACATCCTCGTCGGACTCGACGACCACGAGACCGGCAGCGGGCCCGGTGCCGAGGTTCGCGGCGAGCCAATCGGTGGTGACCAGGCGGTCCGGATGGGCGTACTCGGCCAGCTTCGGGTCGGTGTCGTTCTCGAGAGCCATGGACCCAAGGTTAGTCCGCTCGCGGCCGTCCCGGGCCGCGGCAATCAGCCCCGTGGCCGTCCCGGGCCGCGGCAATCAGCACTGCCACAGGTCCGTGACCCGCACGCCGACGCCGGCGAGCAGCTGCCGGATGAGCGGCAGGCTGATCCCGATGACGTTGGAGTGGTCGCCGTCGATGCCCTCGACGAACCAGCCGCCGAACCCGTCGAGGGTGAACGCACCCGCCACGGCGAGCGGCTCGCCGGTGGCCAGGTACGCGTCCAGCTCCGCCGGGTCCGGCGTGGCGAAGCGGACCGTGGTGACCGCGTGCCCCTCGGTCACCCGGTCGATCTCGCCGTCGACCAGGCGCAGCACCGCGTGCCCGGTGACGATCTCGCCGGTGCCGCCGCCCATGGCCAGCCAGCGCGCGCGTGCCTCGTCGCCGTCCGCGGGCTTGCCGACCAGCTCGCCGCCCACGTGCAGCATTGAGTCGCAGCCGATGATGACCGCGTCCGGCTCGGCCGCGGCGACCCGGCGCGCCACCATCGTCGCCTTCGCCCCGGCCAGGGCCGTCACCTTCGCGGCGGGTGTCGCGCCGGGCATCGTGAGAAGCAGCGCGTCCTCGTCCAGGGCGGAGACCTCCACCAGCGGGTCGAGCCCGCCGCCGCGCAACAGGCCGAGCCGGGCGGGGGAGGCGGAGGCCAGCACGACACGCACGGGGTCCGACCCTACGGCCAGCGGCAGGAACGATCTGCCGGCGGGAGACGGTGAACCCGCCGGCTGGTTGGGCGCCCTCGGATGTCAATGTCGAGTTGCGGTGTACCGTCCATTCGACGTTGTGAGCAAGCTCCCCAGGATTAGTCTTCTCGGCGTACCCGGTTAGGCCGTTCGGCCTAACCGGGTGCCCGCGGAAGGAGAATGGTGCGACCGAACATGTGGACGACACTTCTCAACTACCTGCCGCGCGGCAACACGCTCGACGAGAAGGACTGGCAGCGGCGCCACCGGCTGCTGGAACGGGTGCTGCTCGCGCACGTCCCCGGGCTGGCCCTGTTCGGCCTGCTCGTGGTCAAGCCCTCGGTGATCGTTCTACTTGCGGTCGTCCCGCTCGTCGCATGCCTGGGCCTCGGTCGGCTGCTGCGCACCCGGCGGAGGCTCGCCTCGGTGGCCGTCACGGCCGGATTGGTGTATTCCTCGTCGGCGCTGGTCGGGATGACGAACGGCGTGATCGAGGCGCATTTTCATTTCTTCATCATCATCGGGTTCATTGCGCTCTACCAGGATTGGGCACCGTTCCTGTTCAACATCGCGTTCACGGCGCTGACTCACAGCCTGGGCACGATGTATCAGGACACGCTGTTCTTCAGCCATGCGGAGGGTCAGGCGAACCCGTGGCTGTGGGCGGGGATCCACAGTGGCGCGGTGCTGGCCGCCTGCGTCGGGATGACGGTGTTCTGGCGGGTCACCGAGGAGTCGCAGCAGGAGAGGAACGCGCTGGAACGGGAGCTGGCCGAACGGGAGCTCGGGCGCCGGCAGTTCACCTCGGACCTGCTGGTCAACCTGGCCCGGCGCAATCAGAGCATGCTCCACCGGCAGCTCGACATCATCAACCAGCTCGAGGAGACCGAGCAGGATCCGGATGCCCTCGCCGAGCTCTTCCGCCTCGACCACCTCGCCACCCGGGTGCGCCGCAACGCGGAGAGCCTGCTGGTGCTCTCCGGTGAGCCGCCGTCCCGGGTGTGGGGCCAACCGGTGCCGCTGCGCGACGTCGTGCGGGCCGCGATCGCGGAGACCGAGGACCTCGAGCGGGTGACCTTCACCGTGGACGAGCGGCCCGCTGTCAACGGCCGGTGCGTCACCGACCTCACCCATCTGCTTGCCGAGCTCACCGAGAACGCGGTGCGGTTCTCCCCGCCCGACACCGTCGTCACGATTCGTGGCCGGCAGGCCCGCCATGACGGGGGCGGACACGTCGTCACCGTGGAGGACTGGGGCGTCGGCATGCCTGCCGCCGACCTTGCGGCGGCGAACGCACTGCTCACCCACCCGCCGGAGGTCGACCTGTCGGTCTCGCAGCGCCTCGGGTTCCACGTCGTGGCCCGACTCGCCGCCCGGCACGGCATCGCGGTGTCGCTGACCGCCACCCCGGGTTCGGGGATCACCGCGGTCGTGTCGCTCCCGCCCGGCCTGTTCAATCCCAGCAGGGTTCCCGTCGCGGCTCCGCCACGGCCCGCCTCCGCGCCGGTCCCGGCGTCCATGACGCTGGGCGGATCCGTGGATCACGTGGCTGGAACCGGGCGGGCGCGGGGCTCGCTCGCCACGCTGGCCCGGGACGAGCGGCTCGAGCCGCTCGGCGTCATCGGATCGGCACGTAACGGCGCCGACGACGACCAGTGGCCCGGATGGTGGAGCCCCGCTGTCGACGCTGCCGACGCTGCCGATCCCCTGGACGTCGCCGAGGTCGATTCCGGGTACCGCGGCCCTGCGCCCGGGGAC
>JBOHEO010000228.1:0-7910 GCA_050701055.1 Pseudonocardia sp.
GATTGGGATTGTACCAACACTCTATCCACTCGAAGACGGCATTGGCAAGCTCGTCGCGTGTCTGCCACATTTTCGAGTCGAGAAGTTCGAGCTGCATGGTTCCCCAGAACGACTCCATCATGGCGTTGTCGTAACAATCGCCGACGGTGCCCATCGAGGCGAGCAGTTCAGCGGCACGGAGTCGTTGCCCGAAAGCCCAGGACGTGTATTGTGAGCCGTGGTCGGAGTGGAGGATGGCGCGGGCGTCGGCGGGCTGGTTCTCGGGTCGCCGACGGATGATTGCCATGCCGAGAGCGTCGGTGACCAGTTCAGTACGCATGTGTTCGGCGATCGACCAGCCGACGATGAGGCGCGAATAGGCGTCCATCACCGCGGCGCAGTAGAGCTTTCCCTCGCCAGTGGAGTGCTCGGTGATATCGGTGATCCACAGCCGGTTCGGCTCGTCCACGACGAAGTTGCGGTTGACCAGGTCGTCGCTGGGCCCGGCGTCCGGATCACGGACGGTACATCCGCGGCGCCGCCGCCGGTAGAGGCCCTGCACACCGGCAGCGCGCATCAGCCGCGCGACCCGCTTGAGGTTGACCGGCAACCCGAGCCCGAGCGTCAGCTCAGCATGGATCCGCGGCGACCCGTATGTCTCCCGCGAGTCAGCGTGGATCTGTTTGATCTGCTTAACCAGCAACTCGTTCTCCTGTTCTCGCGTCGCCGCGGGCCGACCCAGCCAGTCGTAGAACCCCGAGCGAGACACGTTGAGTACCCGGCAGGCCACCGCGACATCGATACTGTCGTCGGCGAGTTCACCGACCAGCGGGAACACTAGTTTGGGAGGACGTTTTCCCGCGCGAAGTAGGCGGCCGCACGCTTGAGAATATCGACTTCGAGCTCGAGCCGGCGCTTGTCCCGGCGAAGCTCGACGAGTTCCTTCTTCTCCTTACTCGTCAGCTGGGTCGCGCTACCGGAGTCATCAACATCGGCCTAGGCCATCCAGTTCCGCAGACACGACTCGGAGACACGCAGATCCTTCGCCAACTCAGCAACCGGCTTGGACCCCTCACGACCCAACTCGACAGCACGACGGCGGAACTCGGGAGGGTGGGGAGACGGCACGACGGCATCCTTCCTGATGGCCGAGGCCACCTCAGGTCGGGTGTTCGTGCTCAGGTGGGAAGCTCATTCTTCGTCCCTGAGCACGGAGAAGAAGGCCGCCGAGAACCGGCTTCACTTCGACCTCTCCGCGCAGGACCATGCTGCGGCCGTCAGGCTGCTGGAAGCCCGCGGAGCGGAACGTGCTGACGTCGGCCAGGGTGACAGCGCCGGGTGGGTGGTACTGCGCGACCCGGAGGGCAACGAGTCCCGCCTGCTGGAGTCACGCGAGTCGTAGGAGTCGTCCTCCGTCGTCGTTGGGTCGGGTTGCGGCCCCCGGTTCCGCCGCGAACGGGCCGGAGGTGTCATGAGCGAGCGGCCGGATCGATGTCGCGCTCGGCGGGCTGGCGGCCGAGAGTGCCCCCAATAAGGCATTGTGCGAACCCAAACCTGCAGGTGGAGGGCGTGCCGTTCGCCGTGGGTGCGGCACACGGCAAGGTGCGGCGTGCCGGGCACAGCCGGTAGATCGTAAGCGCCCGTCCACGGAGGCAGCGCGGTGTGGGCCTGCCCGGGCGCACCCCCGGTGCGACGCCGTGCCCGGTCGGGACCATGGGGCGGATCGGCCACCACCGTACGCATGAGCGTCCGTGCGATCGCTTGGGCCGCAGAGCCGTTCGGCGCAACGGTGGCAGTACTCTTTCGTCGGCGCGAAGTAACGACCGGCCTCCTCGACACGAACCTGGTTGCAACTCGCTGTCACGCGAGGATCGCGTCGTGTCATGGGGGCCGGGTACGTGGATGACAGCTCGCGCGCTGCTGCTGACTTCGTCGCGTCGCAGCTGGGCCGAAGGCTCAATGAGATCGACTACCGCTATTTGCCGCCCCTGGCGGTCCTGCTCATGGAGGGTCCCCGGTGCAGCGGAAAGAGCGCGTTGCTCTCGGAACTGGAGGAGCAGTGGCGGAGCCGCGCGCCGGTGCGGCGCATCGGATTCGCGGCCGTTGGCGACAACGTGTCGCCCTCGGTGGTCGCGTCGGCGTTGAGCGATGCGCTCCGCGGGAGCATCCCGCCACTGGGCAGCGGGTCACCGCCGCCCCAGACGGTCCCGGTGCGGATGCACCGGATGACCCTGGCCGTCGCGGCGATGCGGGCCCCGATCGGTACGCACGACCAGGGTGAGGCGGGCATGGACGCGTTTCTGAAGGATCGCGACGACGTCGTCGCGATCGTGGCGGCCTTCGTCGAAGGCGCCAGAGCCGAGCTGCCTAACCTCCCCGTTCCGCTCCCGGGAGCAGGCCTGGCGCTCAAGGGTCTGCCGCCGCTCACTTGGGCGCTGCGGAAGCGGTTGCCGTTCTACCGCTGGTTCACCGAGGCGACCGGGGCCCGCACCCCAATCCATGGCCTGGTGGCGCTGAACCGTGCTCAGGCCCACGGCGGCATGGCCGCCGTGGACCCGCTGATGATCCGCGCCTTCCTGGCCGATCTCCGCGAGTCTTACCGGCGTTGGTCGACACAGTCCCGATTCCCGTCGAACGTCCTGCTTCTCCTCGACGACGTCGATGAGGCTGCCGGCGGCGCGTTCGTGTCGGCGCTGCTGAGCGTCCGGGAGGAGATGGGCGACGGCGACCCGCTGCTCGTCGTCGCGACGACGGGACGAGCAGCCGAATCGGTACTGGCACCGCATGACGTCGCCCGTGACGGCGCTTTCGGTGACGGACAGGTACGGGTGGTGCGGCTGCTCGGATCGCGCGAGGCACCGGCGAGGGACCATGCCGGTCGGGTGGTCCGGGAGATCTGCGGGGGCCACGCGTGGGCCACGGAGCGTCTGAAACGGGCTACGTCCGAGTTGCAGGCGATTCACGCGGCCGCACTCCTCACCCCGGAGCTGGTCGGCGAAATGGCCGATCGGCTGCTCGACGGGTGCCCCACCGAGCTGCGAACCGATCTCGCGGCAGCCGCGGCCGTCGGGTCCCGCACCCTCGACGTGAACTCGCTCCGCATCGCCCTGACCGACCCGGACGTGGTCGACGCCGCCGCCCGCCATCGCATGGCGATGGACCGGGCCCGGGAGGTGCGCACCTTCGTGTTCGACCGCCTCTGGACCGCTCATGGCCCCGGCGGGGCTGGTCGGCTGGACGCCGGCCTGCATCCCGTCCTGCGCGCGATCCTGCTGCGCCGGTTGGCCGCCGCCCCTGCGGGGTTCCGGTCCTGGACAACCGTCTTCAAGCGCCTGCGCGACAGCCGGCCAGACGGCGCACGCCCCTCAGCCCTGTGGATGCACTACGACCTGGCACGGACCGGCAACGTGCACGGCGTTGCCGAGGTGATGTTGCGTCAGCTCGAGGACGAGGAGACCCGCGACGAGTGGCTCGCGACGCTCGATGTCGTCGTGGCGGCGCCGCGGCGCTGGACCGCCGACCACGACACCTACCGGGGTCGACATCACGCAGTCGTCGGTCCAGCGCCAGGCGGTTCGGCTCGGGCCCAGCTCACGCACCGCATCACGGCGATCGTCGGCGGACTCTGGCTCAGCACCAACTTCTCCGGTCATCCCGAGCTCGACGAGTACCTCACCGTCGCCGCAGAGCTCAACCAGGTGGTCGCGGCATGGCCGCAGGCGCATGATGAACCGCTTCCCGACGCGCTGTGCACCCGGTTGTACGACCGGGCCGAAGCCTATAGCCAGCATCGCCACGAACGCCGGTTCTTCCTTCCCGACCACGAACTCCGGGAGCATGAGTGACCACGACACCTCAACCTGGTCCCGCCGGTCCGCCGCCCCGGAAGTGGTGGCCGCCGCGGCGTCTGCGGGTCCGGCTCGCCGGTCGCAGTGGAGAAGCCGGTCCGCCGCCCCGGAAGTGGTGGCCGCTGCGGCCGCTCACCGTCGTGGTGATCGCCGTCCTCGTGATCCTCGCGGTGGTGGCGGCGGTCGTCGTCCCGCCGCTGTTCGATCGTTGCGGTGGCGGGCTGTTCGACAGCGACGGCTCGTGCATCGGAGTGAGCGACGCCCGCGACTTCGGCGATCCCGAGCTGACCACCCTGATGGCGAGCATCTCTGTAGCGAACGACGAGGTCGAGGCGGGCGACTACTACACCATCGGTTATCTGGTGCCGTTCGAGCCGCCTGGCCGGCAGACGTCGCTGTCGGCCGAGCTGCGGCACGAGTTGGCCGGCGTGCATCTCGCGCAGGTACAGAACAACATGCGGGACAGCGTCAAGATCAAGGTATTGGTGGGCAACGCCGGTCCGGAAGGTGTCCGTGCGGTCGAGGTCGCCCGACAGCTGCGAGCTGAGGCAGGCGGACCGGATCGCCTGCGGGCCGTGGTCGGCCTGGGCAACAGCATCCAGACCACGCGTGGGGCCATCGAGGCCCTCACCCGCCGGCAACCGGGCGGCTCCGACGAGCCGGGTCCGGTCGCCACCATCGGCTCCAGATTGACCGCCGACGACCTGACCCTCGACCGGTCGGGGCGTCGGATCGAGGGGTTCGCGCGGGTCGCCCCGACCAACACCGGCGAAGCGGCGGTCGCGGTGCAGCTCATCCGCGAGAAGGGGGCCCAACGTCCGACGCTGATCAGCGATCGCAGCGACACCGACGACTACGTCAGCTCGCTGGCCACCGCGTTCACGGCCGCCTTCGGCGGGCAGGCGAGCTCCGAAAGCTTCAACGCCGATCTCGGCTCGCTGTGGATCCCGTTCGACACGATCAAGAGCAACCTCTGCATCGAACCGCGGCCCGACGCCGTCTACTTCGCCGGTCGCGGCGATGCGCTGGCCGAGCTGACGCGCGCGCTCGGTGGCCGGACCTGCACGGACTACCGCTTCGACATCGTCACCGGCGACGACATAGCAGGGCTGCGGGACGCCGCGGTTGCGGGCGACCCCGGCATCCCCCCCACGCTGCGGGGCATCGAGGTCCGCTACACCGGTCTGGCCAATCCCGCTCTCTGGGCTCCGAACCTCGGCCTCACCTTCGACAAGTCCGCCGCGGAGTACCTCGGCGCGTCCGGGATCGACCTCACGGACGGCGTGGCCATCATGGGCCACGACGCGATGATGCTCGCTGTCACCGCGATCCAGCGGGCGGCCCGCCCCGGAGGAGTCCCCGCGACCACCGACGCTGTCATCCAGGCGCTGTACTCGGTGCGGGGTGCCGCACTGCTGAACGGCGCGAGCGGCGTGATCTCCCTCGACGAATGCGGTGTGCCCGAAAACAAGCTCTTCCCTGTGCTGAAGATGAACCCGGACGGCACGTCCACACTCGTCCGGCCCGCCAACGGAACGGCCAGCCGGTGCTCCGGTCGGTCGTGACACCGTGGAACGGTTCCGACGCCGATACCGTCGGTCGTGGCGATGCCCGATACGGACGCTGACGGCCGCGGCAGACGGAATCGCCCCCCGCGCGGGATTCGCCAACGATGAGACCGCGCCTGACCAGTGGGCATCTGCGGGCAAAATCGTCTGTCGAGAAGGGATCTGACGTCTAAGGCCTCGGCATCTGTGCGGGTCGGTCGACGAGGTGGGGGTCTATCACGCGCTCGCCTTATCGCGCGATCGGGGGGTATCCGTGAGGATGCTTCCGGCGGAAGATCGACGTCGTGGGCCGGGACAGCATCACGTCGATGTTCCGCGTGTCAGCTGGCACGTTGGTCCTGCCATCGACGGCACCGAAGCCGGACGGCCAGGTTTGTACAGTTGCCTAAATCGGTGCCCATATCGGACCCGTGTCCAGCACCTACACCGTCGTACACCACTACCGGGACGACGATGCACGGGAGGCCGCCGACGTCCTCGATCGATATGACGGTATGTGGACCCTGCAGGCTACAACCCCGCGGTCGACCCACGTCGACCGCAAGATGATCGCCGTCCCCAAGATGCCGGCACCGGGGTTCATCGTGCGGCAGGCCATACGCCAGGATCTTCGTGCCACCCTCTGCGCCCTCCGCCGCTACCTCGTCGTCGTCGGGTGATGCAGCCGCAACGTCCAGCCCGTGGGGCGTCGTGCACTTGCGCAGTCGCCAGTCGCGGATTGCTCTTGTCGTGCCCCCGGCGGGATCACCAAAGGATGGGACTCGGTCTGACCAGCGGTTCTCGATCGGTCACCTGGTTGTGGAGGCGAGAGTCCCGCTCAGGGTCGGCCATTGCTCGACACGATGGACGGCTGGGTCCGGTTGCTGAGGTCGGTTCCGGATCCGAGGCCCTGTTGGTCGGGTACGAGTGCGGCGTGGAGGTCGGGCCCGTCGTCGAACTGTTGCTCGACCGCGGCGGAGAGCAGGTCCAGTTGACGGTCGAGCGGGGGATGCCGTTCCGGTGGCGCGACGGCCTTCAGGTCGTACAGCGCGGCGAGGGACCTGCGGTGAGGCTGCGCCGGCGAGCCGGAGCTCGTCGAAGGCGAGTCGCACGTAGCCGTCCCACCCGAGGGTCCGCTCGATGAGCCGCACGTCGCCGCTGTCGTCGTCGTGCCGGCCGGTCGGGAAGCTGCGGGTAGCGAGCTGGCGCAGGCGGTCGTGCAGGCGGTCGATGACCATGATGGCGGTGGTGGGGTCAGTAAAGGGTTGAGCGATCCCGCGTTCGGCGATGTCGACGAGCTTGCGGAAGCCGTAGGCGGGGTCGTCGCCGTGGGTGCGTTCGGCGGCGAGGACGACGAGCCCGACGAGCTGCGCGTGATCCAGGCGGGCGGTGGGTCCGTGGATCCGGAACAGGGGCGCACCGGCGGGCACGAAGTCGCCCATCATCGGGGCCAGTTCGAGCACGCAGTCGGCGTCGCGGGCGGCGGCGACCACGGCGGGGTGGTCGAGGTCGACCACGATTCCGGGTTCGGGGCAGACGACGACGTCGCGCGGGGCCGGTGCGGACTCGTCGGCGGGGTAGAGCCGGTCGATCTGTTCGTGGAGGTGGTCGCCGACCAGGTCGATCAAGCCGGCGACGCGCAGCGAGTTCCCGGCATGGTGGATGTAGAGGAACAGGGCGGCGATGCTGGACAGCATGAGCAGGTAGGCCACCAGCACCGTCAGGCCGGGCACGGTGCCGCCACCTACGGCGTCCACCTCGCGCAGCGCCAGGATGGCGAAGGTGAAGGTGGAGGCGAACAGCCCGTAGGCGAGCTGGCTGGCGCGGTCCTGGAGCAGGGCTCGCACGATCCGCGGCGAGAACTGGCCCATGGCGAGCTGCACGGCCACCGTGGTGACGGTCAGCACGAGCGTGGTCAGCGTGACCATGGCCGACGCGATCGTGCTGAGGATGGAAGACACCGCGTCGGGCTTGCCGGTGATGCTCGTCGGGATGAAGCGGTCGCCGAACGCCCGATCGAGCGCCACGGTGATCAGAGACAGGGCGATCGCCGCGAGCACGCAGAGCAGGGGAACGATCCAGAGCTCGCCTCGCAGGCGGTGACGGGCGCGCAGCGACAGCATCGTCGACTCCTTCCAGCAGCACGGGCAGCGCTACATCCCCGCACTGCTCGACCGGATCGCTCGCGGCGATCTGCCGACCCGGCACCTGGCCACCCATCCGATGACGCTCGACGAGGGACCGAGGGGCTACGAGATGTTCAAGCAGAAGCAGGACGGCTGCGTGCGACCGGTCTTCCGGTTTTGACCCACAACCGTCCCCCTGGGCGCCGCGGAAGACCAGCCCCTTGTTCATCAGCGCCCCGAGCGGGAACTTGTCCACCACTCCGGCGAACACCCCGAGGCAGAAGACCGACCCGCCCTTGCGACACGCGTGAACGGCCTCGCGCAGCGCGGTGGGTCGGTCGCTCTGCAGCCGCAGCTGCTGCTTGATCTGGTCGTACGCGTACGCGTACGCGTACGCGTACTCGGGGCCG
>JBOHEO010000229.1:0-7890 GCA_050701055.1 Pseudonocardia sp.
GGGTGAGGGTCAGCGGCTCGTCCTCGGGACTGGGGTGACCGGTGAGCTTCTCCGCGGCGCGACGAGCGACGCGACGGAAGACCTCGGGGTCGCGCTGGAGGGCAGCGACCCCACGCCAGCGTTCGAGCATTCGGAACAGCCCCGTCAGATCGAAACTCTCGCGCGCCTCACCGAGCGCCGCCGCGTAGGCAGCATCGAACGCAACCTGGTCCTCGGGCAACAGCGCCGAACGGATCGCCTCGGGCGAGGCCCCCTGCGCCAGCGGATGGCGGCCTCGGGACGCGGGCTCGTCCACCGAGTACATCGCGGTCACACCAGGCACGGTAGCCCAGCACGGCACAGGTCGGGACAGCTCACCGCGAGCCGTCGTCCCGATTGCGGCCACCCCCCCGCACCGCCGAACCAGTACGAAGCCGGGCGGTCCCGTTGAGGATCCCGCTACGGCGCGCTGACCAGTCCGGCCCACGACCAGCGCGGGATCTGGAGACCATCCGGCACATCCGTTACGGAGCGGTGATAGCGGGCCATCGTGGTCGTGGTTGCCCAGGCGAAGTGGTCGTGCAGCACCTGTCGCAGCCGGTCGTCTTCGGCAAGGCCGACGTCTGCCAGCGCCTGATCGAAACAGGCGATCGCTCGACGGTCCATCTCGCCGTGAGGGTCGTTGCCGCTGTGCATCCGCACAACCGAGGTCTCGTCGCCGCACTCGGCCGAGAACGTCATCGGCCCTCCGAGCGCCTCCGCCCGATACGCCGCGAGCCGCTCGGTGTGCTCGGGATGAAAGCCCCCTCAGGATCGCATTTCGGCGGCGCCCGGGAGCCGGGCGGCGCCCGGTAGCCGATCCCCGACCGGGACGGGCGGGCTCCACCGGACAGACGGGCCGCACCGCCGGGGATGCGCGACGTAACATCAGGTCGCTGGTCCACGATCACGAGAAGGGACATGCTGTGCTGCGCTTGTCGCTGGCCCCAATGCTGGTTGGCGGCGCGGCCGGCGCGGGGATCTGGGGGCGGGGATGCGATGGCCCGGGATCAGCCGTTGATCGTTGTGCTGCCGGGTATCGGCGGTAGCGTGCTGGCCCGTCCGGGCCGGCCTGACGAGGTGGTGTGGGACGCCGGTAAGGGCGACATTGCCGGTTCGGTGTTCCGTCCTGGTCGGTTGAGCCTGGACGAGGCCGAGCACCTGCGCCCGGTCGGGCTGACGACGTCGACGACGTTCCTCGGTTTCACGGTCGTGCCCGGCTACGAGCTGCTACTCGACCAGCTGCGGGTGTTCGGCAAGGTCGACGAACGCGGTGACCCGGACGATCCGGTCGCCGGCGCGGACGTGGTCGCGGTGCCCTATGACTTCCGCCGCAGCATCGTGGAGGCGGCCGAGCGGGTCGATGCGGTGGTGTGTGCGCATCTGGCTGGTTGTTCGCAGACGGAGCGGGCCGGGCGGGTGATCGTGGTGGGGCACTCGATGGGTGGGCTGGTCGCGCGGGTGTGGATGGGCCTGTTGGGGCGGTGGCCGTGGTGTCGGGCACTGATCACCATGGGCACTCCGCACCGGGGTGCGCCGAAGGCGTTGGCTTGGTGGGTGAACGGGGTGCCGCTGCTGGGGTGCACGCGGGCGATGCTGCGGACCTGGCCGTCGGTGGTGCAGTTGTTGCCGCGCTACCCGGCGGTGTTCGACACCGCGGCGCAGGCCGGTTGTTACCCGCACGAGCTGCCGCTCCCGGATCTGGCGGGCAGGGCGAAGTCGGCCTACGACCTGCACGTGGAGATCGAGCGGTCCTGGGATGCGATGCCGCGCAGCGGCCCGGAGACGGTGGCGGGTATCGGGTGGAGTCACCCCACGCCGGAGGCGATGTTCTGGTCCGACGGGCGGTTGCGGGTGACCAAGGACCGGCCGGGGTGGTTGGGGCTGCGGGGCTGGGAGCAGGACTTCGGGGACGGCACGGTGCCCGCGTACTCCGCGCTGCCCCCGGAGATGGATCGCCATGAGCACAGCCCGATCCGGGTCAAGCAGCGCCACGTGCCCCTCGCGCACGCGCCGTTGATCGCGGATCTCCTGCGCCGGCAGCTGGACAGGCAGCCGCCGAGCGAGGCCCACGGCGCGGAGGACGGCGAGCACCCCCCGACCCTCGGGCTTGACCTCGACGAGGTCCACCCGGCCGGCGAGCCGATCCCGGTCGGGGCCGCACTGCGCCAGGTCGGCGTCGAGGTCGCAGCCGGCCAGCCGGTGTCGGCGCGGCTGCGGCGGGTGGACGGCGGTCCGGGCCAGGTCAGGCAGCGGCTGGACTGGGACGGCGATAGTGGTGGGTTCACCGTGGTGTTGCCTGGGCAGCCGCCGGGGTTGTACGAGGTGCGGGTGACCGCACGTGGTGTTGCGGGGGCCGGGGACCTCGACGCCAGCGATGTGGTGGCGGTGGCCGAGGGTGACTGACTGGTCACGCGCCTGGTCGTTGGACGGGGAGGAGCTGGCCCTGCTCCGGTACGTGCGCCCGGCGGAGGTGGCGCGGCAGGTGCAGCTCCCGGGCCCGTCCGGGGAGGGCATCGCCGCCCGCCTCGCAGCCGTGTACGGCCGGTTGGCCGCGGTCGGGATCGGCTACTGCGCGCCCGTTCCCGGCGCGACGGCGGGTACCCAGTTGATCCGCCCGCCCGAGCAGGTGCTGTGGGCGCCCCGGCATGCGACGTGTCTGGACCTTGCGGTGGTGCTGGCGGGGGCGTGTGTCACCGCCGGGTTGCATCCGGCGATCGTGGTCCTGGACCCCCCGCACGGGCCCGGGGTTGGGCATTCGCTGGTGCTGGTGCGTCTGGACCACGGCCTGGCCCCGCGCACCGACGGCCGCTACGGCGACGACGTGTGGCACGAACCCCCGCCCGGGTTGCTCGACGATCTCCAGCACAGCCTCGCCGACGGGCTCGACGGTGACGTGCTGGCCATCGACCCGGTCGGGTTCGCCGCCACGCTGGGCACCACCAGCATCGCCGGGTTGCAGGTCGACTTCGCCCAGGCCGTCGCTCATGGCGCCCGGTATCTGACCAGCGGGCGGTGGCGGCTCGGGGTCGACGTGGGCCGGGCCTGGCGCGACGACGGCGCCCGACCGGTGGCGCTGCCCGGGTCGGAACCGCTGCGGGCGCCGTACCGCGGTGTCGACACCGCGGAGTCGCCGCTGCGGCTGCTGCGCGCGGAGTACGAGCTGGTGGCGTTCCGGTCCCGCGATGAGCTGACCTTGCTACGCGAGTGGTGCCGCGAGATCACCACCGGCGCCGCGACCGGGATCGCGGTCATCACCGGCACAGGTGGGGCCGGCAAGACCCGCCTCGGGCTGGAGCTGGCCGCCCTGCTGAGCCGCGAGGGCTGGTACGCGGGCACCCTGCCGAAGAACCCCGACGGGGTCGGCTGGCTGGCCACGGTGGTGTCCCCGGTGCTGGTGATGCTCGACTACGCCGACGGCCGCGTGCAGGACGCGATCACGCTCCTGCAGGCGTTGCGCGGCCGGGTCGGGCGGCCGGCGGTGGTGGTGCTGACCGCGCGCAGCGTCGAGGGCCAGTGGCTCCATGACATCATCGAAGCCCTCGACAGCGACGGCCACGTCTATCGGCAGGAACCGATCGGGCTGCCTGACCTGCACCCGGACGCAGGCGACGTCTACCGGCGCACCGTCGCCGCGCTCACCACCGGCCCCGTCGACCCGCCCCGCATCCCCGCGGGCATCCGGTGGACGACGCTGGACTTCGTGCTGCTGGGCTGGATCGCCGCCCAGGGCGCCACCACCCTGCCGACCACCCCGGGCGAGCTGTACGACGAGGTGCTGCGCCACGAGCAGAACTACTGGTCCACCGTCTACCGCGACAACATCACAGATCGGCGCCCCCACCGAACCAGGCTGCGGAAAGCAGCCACATGCCTGTCTCTGGTCGCCGCTCCGGAGGCCGCGGCGGACACGGTGCTCGAGGCGGTGGACGACCTGCGCCGTGACCCACGCGAGTTGCACGACGTGCGCGACACCCTGATCACCTGCCTCGCTCCGGGCGCCGGGGAGGGCATCGCGCTGCGCCCGGACCCCGTCGGTGACCACCTCGTGCTCACCGAGCTGCGCCACGATGAACCCCTCCTGCGCCGCGCCGTGGCCGCCGCCGGTGACGCCGGTGTGACCCAAGCGGTGACCACCCTGGTGCGCGCCGGCCACAACGACCTCCACACCGCCACCCGCCTGATCACCAGCCTGGTCGAGGCTGACCTCGAGCGCTGGACTGCGGTGCTCGCCGTCGCCGCCGCACAGGGCGGGGCCGCGGCAGCGAGCTTGGAACAGCTCGTCGGCCGCGACGACAACCCGCTGCCCCTGGACCGCCTGTCCGAGGCGTTGCCGTTCTCCCCGTTCGGGCTCTACGACCTCGCGCTGCTGGTCGAGCAGCAGCGACTTTCCGCTGCCCGACGCACAGACCCAACCGACGTCGAACTCGCCGAACTGCTCGAACGGGTCAGTGCCCGCGCCGGCCACGCCGGCGATCAGCAGGCCGCGCTGGGCTCGATCACCGAAGCCGTCGACATCGGTCGCCGGCTCGCCGCGGCCAACCCCGCCGCCTACCTGCCCGACCTCGCCATGTCGCTGAACAACCTCTCCAACCGGCAGTCCGACACCGGTGACCGGGACACCGCGCTGGGCTCGATCACCGAAGCCGTCGACATCGGTCGCCGGCTCGCCGCGGCCAACCCCGCCGCCTACCTGCCCGACCTAGCCACGTCGCTGAACAACCTGTCCGACCGCTTCGCCGACGCAGATCAGCCCGAGGCCGCAGAACCTGTTTGGCGCGGCGCCGTGGAATCGCTTCGGCAACCAGCGGCGCGAGCGGAGCTCCGAGCGGCCTGGGCACGCCGCCTGGACTCCACCGGACACTCGGACAGGGCTGTCGTCGAGCTAAATGGCGCGGTCGCGGATGCCGACGAGCCCGTCGTAGCCAACGGCTCCGGGGACCAGCTCGCCCTTGTGGTGGTGATGCGCGCCCGCAACGCCGTCAGGCTTCTCGTCCAGGCCATGCCCTCATCACCGACCGACTTCCCGGAATGGGCAGCAGCGCCGATCCCGACCGGTGCCATCGACCTGGTCAACGCCTACACCGCAGCGGACCGCTGGCCCGACCGGCAGGCCGCCCTCGACGCAGCCCCCGACGTGTTCACCTCGGCCGGGTTCCGCACCGCGTTGACCGCCCTTGCCGGGCTCTATCCGGCCAACCCGGTGCCCGCCGAGCTACTGACCCTGCTCGATGAGATCAACGACTCCGGCATCGCGGACGTGTTCGCCCGCCGCCGCGTCGACCACGACCGCCGCGCCCTGCTCGACGCCTGGATCGCCACACCCACCTGGGCCGAGTCCCGCACGTTCCTCGCCGCGCACCGCGACGAACTGCACACCCCGCAGGTCCCCGACCTGCTCGCCGGCATCGATGACAACACCGCCCGCCAACACCTGGCCATCCTCGACCTGACCAGGGGGGTCCTGCCCGATGAGCAGGTCTACGGCATGGTCACCGGCCCCCCCGCCGAGGAAACCGCCCTCGACACCATCGAGGCGGGCGACCTCCCCCTGCTCGCCGCGGTCCTCGTCGTCGCACCCGGTCTCAGCGAGCGGCCGGTCACCTGGCAGCTCGCCGCGGCGGTCCTGCTCCTCGCCCAGGGCCAACCGGAGCAGGCCCGCGAATACGCGCAGGCCGCAGCCGACCAGGCCACACCGATTCAACGCCGCGCCCACACCGTCCGGCTCCGCGCCCTCGCCGCACACCAGCCCGACATGACCGGCGTCGAGGAACTGATCGCGATCATGACGGCGCCGACCGCCGCAAGCTGACGCTGCGGTCCATCTGTTGACCGCCACTCCCCATGACGACGTCGCGACAGTCCCAGTGCGGAACGGTGGGCCGCGTTAGAGCGGAACGAGGCGCGGGTGCGGCTGCTGCTGCTGGCCCGCACGGTGGGCGGGATCGCGGCGTTGACCGTCGCCACTCGACTCGAACAACCCCAACCACTGTTCGCGGCCCTCGACGCGTTCATCACCCGCACAGGCCTGCCCACCCTCGTGGCGCTCTCCGATGTGCTGCCTGCCGCGTTCCAGCATGGTGCTGGCGTCGATCAGTTCGCGTATCGCCGAGGGCCTGGTTACCCGACTCCGTGACGCCACCACCACCGATCGGGGCCTACCTGCCCGCTCTGGCCATGCCGGTGAACAACCTCGCCGCCGATCTGGGCGAGGCGGGGCGGCGGGCCGAGGGGCTGGCCGCCGAGGAGGCCGTCAGGCTGTATGAGGAGCTGGCGACCGCCGATCCCGACGTCTTCGGGTCGGCCGCACAGGACGCGACAGCGCTGCTCGCGTCGCTGACCAGGCTGGCCCGTCAGCAGCTCCGCGACACGTCGTGCGACGCGGCGAAACACCTGCGGGTCGGCCTGCAGCGCCGCGACTCGACGCCAGTGCTCCAGCATCTGGAACAGACTCGTCAGATCGAGGCTTTCCCGGGCGGCGTTCAACGCCGCGGCGTACTCGGCGAGGAACTCGCCGCGGTCCTCGGGCAGCAGAGCCGCCGCGATCGACTCAGGGGATGCACCCTTCGCCAGCGGGTGCCGGCGCCCCGCCGGGGGCTCGTCCACCGAGTACATCACGCTCACCCCAGCACCGTAGCGGTCGGTGATGGACGATACGACCGTCAACGCACGGCCACCGATGAACATCCCGCAGGGGATCGATGTGTGGCTCGGGCCGTTCTGCGTCGGGAGGTTCTCGAAGAAGATGTGGCGAGGATGTCGAGACCGGCCTGGCGGCTCCTGCGCCCACCCGTCGCTGACCCCGGCCTCCGCGGTGGCCCTCACGCTGCGCGCCGTGGGTGGCTTGACCACCCGGCAGATCGCCCAGGCCTACCTCGTGCCGGAGGCGACAATGGCGCAGCGGATCAGCCGGGCCAAACGCACGGTCGGTGACGTGCGGTTCTCCGAGCCTGGCGACCCGGCGACCGTGCTACGGGTGCCGCTATCGCCGCCCTGCACGCCGACGCGCCGCGCGCCGAGGAGACCGACTGGGCGCAGATCGTCGGCTGGTACGACGAGCTGCTCCGGCTCACCGAGAGCCCGATCGCGGCGCTCAACCGGGCCATCGCGATCGGCGAGGCCGATGGCCCCGTGGCCGGCCTCGCGGCCTTGGCCACAGTGGACCCCGGCCTGCCCCGCCACACCGCCGCCTCGGCGTACCTCCACGAGAAGGCGGGCGACATTCCGACCACGGCAAGGTTGTATGCCGACGCCGCCCGGTCCGCCCCCAACCTCGCCGAACGTCACCACCTCACCCGGCAGGCAGCGCGGATCAAACAAGCGCTGCGTGGGTGAGCCTGTTGGTCAACCACTCCCACAAAGCGAACCTCCCGCGGTATGGCTGCTGGCGTTCCACGAGGTCCTGCCAGGAAGATCACGGACTGTCCCGTAGCGGGATCCGTGAGTGGAGCAGGCTTGAGCACGCCCGGCGGTGGCCTATCATCGTGTCCATGGAGGCAGGTCGAGCGCCAAGCCGACGGACGAGCGAGTCCGCCGACACCGGCGTCGAGATCGCGTGGGAGATGGCCGACGAGTTCGGCGCCCCCACCCTTGATCACTATCGGCGGGTCTACGCCGCATGCGGAGCACCGTGGCCCGGCGATGACGAGGTTCGCCGACACCTGCCCGTCGCGGTGGCCTCCTGACTGCCACGCCGAGCCCGTCGGCGGCGCTGAACGGCCGTGTCCTCGACGCGAGCGCCGTCGCGGCGTGAACCGAGGGCGGGCTGGCAGTGCAGTCCTGGCTCGCGGTGGCCGGAACCCTCGGGCTCACCATGATCGTGCCCCATCTCGCGACGGAGGAAGTCGCCGAGCTACGCCCCGAAGCCGATGC
>JBOHEO010000230.1:0-7845 GCA_050701055.1 Pseudonocardia sp.
CATCGGCAACGATTTCCGTACCCTGCACTGACCATGGCTCCTTCTGGTTGCCGACCGGGGCGGACAATAGGGTATCATTTCCGGTGGTGCGCTCACCCTATGACCTCAAGCTAGGAAACGCCGATGGCGCTCTCACTAGTTGAAACCAAGCTCATGAGAGTCAGCCGCTCGGAAGGTGAAATCAGAGGGGCAGGCAAGACAGGGATGGCGGCCGCTCCAGCTCGATCTCGCCGCGGTCAACCGCGATCCCGTGACGTTCCCCGATCCGGACCGTTCGACCCGGCTCGCGACTGCCACGGCCCTCACCTCGCCTTCGGTCCCGGGCCGCGGGTCTGCCTCACCCTCCGGGCATGTGGTCCACCAGGCCGTAGGCCTGCGCCTGCTCCGCGGTGAACCAGCGGTCGCGGTCGGCGTCGGCGGTGATGGTCTCGACCGGTTGACCGGAGTGCCGGGCGGTGAGCTCGGCGATCTGGCGCTTCATCTCCCCGAACACTCCCGCCCGGATGGCGATGTCGGTGGCGGAACCGCTGATCCCGGACGAGGGCTGGTGCATGAGGATCCGCGCGTGCGGCAGGGCATGCCGCTTGCCGGGGGCCCCGGCGGTGAGCAGGAACTGCCCCATCGACGCCGCGAGCCCGACTGCCCAGGTGACGACGTCCGGGCTGATCAGCTGCATGGTGTCGTAGATCGCCATCCCCGCGGTCACCGAGCCGCCCGGGGAGTTGATGTAGAGGGTGATGTCGCGGTGCGGATCCTCCACGGTGAGCAGCAGCAGCTGGGCGGTGATCCGGCTGGCGGTGGCGTCGTCGACCTCGGTGCCGAGGAACACGATGCGCTCGCCGAGCAGGCGGTCGAGCACGGCGTCGGCGGCGGACCCGCCAGATACGAACATCCGCGGCCCGGCGCCAGGGTGGGCGAGGGGTTGGGGCGGCGGTGGCATGGGGAGCGGGTGGGGCGGCGGTGGCGTCGGCAGGGGAGGTGGCTGCGGCATGAGGAGCGGGTGGGATGGTGGTGGCATCGACACGGTTGGACGTCCTCTCGGGCTCGGGTGGTGCATCCCTCGGGTGATGCGACCGACGCTAGGGGCGGCTCGGCCGGCGGCGGGCGATGTTCGCCGTGAGCAGTGATGTTCACCATGAGCGAACCGGATATCGACGCCGCGAACGTGGCCTGACGTTCAGCTGCCAGCCACGTGTAGGCCACCTTCTCCTTGATCGAGTTACATAGAGTCAACTGGTTCTCGAGCTTTCACCCATCAGGAGGATGACCCGTGGCCGACCCATGCCCGGACGACGGCAGCACCTTCCGCATCCCGCTGCCGTTGTCGACCCGGCGCGCTCCCGGCCGTCAGGGCCTGACCTGTCGCTACCGCTGCGCCAGCGCGTGCGCCCACGATGCCCCCAACATCTCGGCCAACGAGTACTTCGGCGACATCGCGCACCGCTCGCTGGGTCGCCGCGGCCTGCTCAAGGCCGGCGCCGTGCTCACCGTCGCCGGCGGCGCTGGGGGTGCGCTTGCCGCGTGCACCACGACCCCCGCCGCGCCGCCGGCCATGCCGGTGGTCATGCCGGTGGGCCTGAACTACGAGACCGTCACGCCGAACACCGCCGACGCGGTGACGCTCCCGCCCGGTTACGACCAGAACGTCGTCATCCGCTGGGGCGACCCGGTGGTGGCCGGCGCGCCGGCGTTCGACTTCGAGAACCAGACCGCCGCGGCACAGGCGGGGCAGTTCGGCTACAACAACGACTTCTGCGGGCTGGTGCCGTTGCCCGGCGGCGCGGCCGAGCGCTATCTTCTGTTCGTCAACCACGAGTACACCCTCGAACCGCTGATGTTCCGCGGTTACGACCCGGAGAACCCGACCGACGACCAGATCCGGATCGCCCTCGAGGCGCACGGCCTCACGGTCGTCGTGGTCGAGCGCGACCGGGCCACGGGACGGATGGCGGCGGTGCTCGACGCGCAGTACAACCGCCGCTACACGGGCACGTCCGAATTCGTCCTGGACGGTCCGGCGGCGGGGTCGGACCTGCTGAAGACCACCGCCGACCCGACCGGCACCAGGGTGTTCGGCACGTTCAACAACTGCTCCGGTGGGGTCACGCCGTGGGGCACGTTCCTGTCCGGTGAGGAGAACTTCAACAACTACTTCGCCAACGCCGCGGCGGTGACCGACCCGGTCGTCGCGGCCCGGGCGATGCGTTACGGCATCACCACGGAGGCGTCCGAGCGCAGGTGGGAGCGGTTGGAGCCGCGTTTCGACATGACCGTGGAACCCAACGAGGCGAATCGCTTCGGCTGGGTCGTCGAGGTCGACCCGGCAGACCCGGCCGCGCCGCCCGTCAAACACACCGCACTCGGCCGGTTCAAGCACGAGGCCGCGACGATCCGGCTGACGCCCGGCGGCCGCGCGGTGGCCTATCTGGGTGACGACGAGCGCTTCGACTACGTCTACAAGTTCGTCTCGGACGGGGCGGTGATGCCGGGTGAGAGCCGCCAGGCCCGGGAGAACAACCGGGGCCTGTTGTCCCAGGGTACCCTCTACGTCGCCACGTTCACCGGCAACAGCCCGGCTGCGGAGATCGACGGCACCGGCCGGCTCCCCGCCGACAACGCATTCGACGGCACCGGAACGTGGGTCAGGCTGGTGGCCGGCGCCACGTCGTTCGTCGACGGAATGAGCGCCGAGGAGGTCTACGTCTTCACCCGGGAGGCCGCGGACAGGGTGGGCGCCACCAAGATGGACCGGCCCGAGGACATCGAGGCCCACCCGCGCACCGGCAGCGTCTACCTCGCGCTGACCAACAACACCGATCGGGGCAAGGCCGAGAAGGCAGGTCCCGACGAGGCCAACCCGCGCGTCGACAGCAAGCACGGCCACGTCATCGAGCTGGTGGAGCAGGGCAACGACCCGGCAGCCGAGACGTTCGCCTGGTCGATCCTGCTGGTGTGCGGGGACCCGAACGACCCGAGCACCTACTTCGGCGGGTTCGACAAGAGCCAGGTCAGCCCGATCACCTCGCCGGACAACCTCGCTTTCGACGGCCACGGCAACCTCTGGATCGCCACCGACTCCGGGGCCGAGCTGGGCGCGAACGACGGGCTATACGGAGTGTCGCTGGAGGGGCCGACGCGCGGGCGCACCACGCTGTTCGCCAGCGTGCCGATCGGGGCGGAGTGTTGCGGACCGGTGGTCACCGACGAGTTCGTGCTGCTCTCCGCGCAGCATCCGGGCGACATCGACGACGCCGGTCCCGACCGGCCGGGATCGACGTGGCCGGACGGCGCGGGCAGCCAGCCCCGACCGTCGGTGGTGAACATCTGGCGGGTGGGGGAGAACGGCCGGCCGGGCCGGATCGGGCTGTAGCGCGGGTCAGGCGCAGACCCCGACCGTCGGCGTGTCATCCGAGGCGCGCCGCTGGAACGAGATGTGCACGTGGTCGTAGTGGTTCGCTGTGACGCCGCCGCGGTCTTCCATGCGCTCCCAGCCGTCGCCGTAGTTGACGCGTTGCTTCCAGATCACGTAGTGGATCCCGAGCGCCTCGCGGTTGCGCAGCGCGCATTGGGCGAGTTGGTCGCCCCGAGCGCCGGACATCATGAAGTCCACGGCCAGGCCGGTCGGATGGTCGGAGTAGCTACTGCTGCGGCTGGCCCGGCCGATCAGGGTCGGCTCGCCGTAGAGGCAGCTGAGGAAATGCGCCGCGGTGCGCACCCACGACTTGACCGGTCCGAGGCCGCCGAGGCCGGTGTCGCAGTCGGCCTGGGCCGCACGCTCCTCCTCGGCCTTCTGGACGATGTCGGCGAGCCCGACGGCCTTGAGCAGCTCGGCGGCGGTGATCTCCGGCGGCTCCGGCTCGTCGTCCTGGGTCACCGGCACGACGCTGGCCAGCAGTGCCGTCCCGCCGACCGTGCTCGGGAGTGCGCCCGGGGTGGCCCGCAGCGGGGTGCGGGTGGTGCTGACCGTCTCGGCCAAGCTGCGTCCGTCGGCGGCGAGTCGGAGCGCAGCCGCCTCGGGGGTGGCCCCGGTGCCCGACCCGGTGACGGCGAGGGTGGGTATGACCATGGCGAGTGCGCCACCGGTGACGGCGGCGGCGGTCATGCCGTTACGCAGCGCGGACTGCGCGTTCGCATGGTGCGACGACGCACCGGGGAGCGCGACACCCCGAGTCGGGGGCCGCTGGTGCGTGCGCCGGTCGCTGGGGGGGCGATGCCGGGACACAACCTGCCTTCCGGATCTGACGACCCGGCGGACATCCGGCTCGGGGGCCGGCGGATGGGGATCCGGGTCCGTCGTGGGGAGCGGGTCGATCAGTGATCCGGGACAGAAGGTAGCGGAACACTGACGACAAGCTGCATTGCGGTCACAGGTGGTGAGTCGGGCGTGTCGTCCGGTGCGACGAGCGGCGCGCCGATCCGGATGCGATCGGCCAGTACGGATTCGGGTGTGGGCCGGCGACCCGGCGCCGGACTGTCGTAGACGACCAGCAGTCGGGTGCCGGTCGCGGCCGCGTCGGCACCCCCCGCGGTGCGCGCTCGACCGGCGCTGCCGTCGCCGAGTAGCGCGATTCCCTCGGCATGGTCCGCACCGGCGCCATGGAACACCTCGGTCTCCAGAGTGAGCTCGTTGCCGCGGATCACCCGCGAGGTCTCGGTGGCGGCCGCGCCGTGCCATCGGTAGACCCGTACCGGCCCGGACAGCGCCATCGACGGCCCGGCCAGCACCAGCAGATCGTCGCCGTCGGGACACAGGTCACGCACCCCCAACCCGCCCAGGTCGAGGAAGTGCTTGCGGTAGCGGGTGCCCTCGGGAAGCTCCCCGAACTCAAGCTGGCCGGGGTCCCGCGGGTTCGCCGTGCCTTCTCTGGGGAGGACCTCGAGCACCACGGCCCAGCCGCGCAGCACCGGGCCGCGTAGGCCGATGTAGAGCGTCTGGCCGTGCACGGCCAGCCCCTCGACGTCCACGCCGTTGTCCTTCGACGGGATCGCGAGGAACGGCGCGAGATGCACGTCGTCGACGAGCAGGTCGGTGAGGTTGTCGGTGCCCGCGGCGCCGATGATCGCGGAGCGGCGCCCGTCGTCGGACTCGCGGACGAGCTCCGGGTGGCCGTCGGCACCGGGTTGAACGGCCAGCCGGGCGATCACGAACCGGTTGGGCTCGCGACGCACCTTGGCGAGCCGGCGCAGCGCCTTGGCCTCGTCGTGGTGACGCTTGACCCGCTTGCGCACCAGGCTGTGTGAACCGACCGCCCACAACCAGCCGCCTGACCGGGCGATGCCCTCGATGTCGGCCTCCTCCTCGGGCGGACCGGGCAGGTCCACGAGCTCGTCCAGGGCGAAGCTGCGCTGGCCGTCGGCCCGGGTGGGCTCGTCGGGTGCGTCGAAGATCAGCCGCTCCACGGTGGCCGTCTCGTCACCGGCCAACCACAGGTACTCACCCTCGGTGCGCACCGCGGAGAGGTTGACGTGGTTGCCGGTGCGCACCACGTGCCCGCTGAACCGCAGTTCGACCTGACCCTCGACATTCATCACACCGTTGTACACGCACGTGAGACGTCCGATCGTCAGCAGCGCTGCGCCGTGCCGTTGCGGCCCGACGAGCCGAACGAGATGTGCACGTGGTCGAAGTGGTTGGCCGTCACCCCGCCGCGGTCCTCCATGGGCTTCCAACCGTTGCCGTAGTTGATCCGCTGGCGCCAGATCACGTAGGTGATCCCGAGCTCGTCCTTGCTGCGCAGCGCACATTCGGCGAGTGCGTCGCCGGTGGCGCGGTTGACCATGAAGTCGATCGCCCTGCCCGCGGGATGGTCCGACGGCCCGCCGCGCCCGGCCACACCGTGCATCCTGGGCTCGCCGAACTGGCAGCCGAGGAACTCCCCGGCCGCTCGCACGTGCGACCGCACCGCACCCAGGCCGGAGGTGCTCAGGCCGCAGTCCGGCGACCCGCCGCCGCCTGACCGGTCCTTCTCGGCCTGCTCCCGGTCCTTCTCCCGCTCCTCGGCGGCCTTCTCCCGCGCGGCTTCCCGCTCTGCGGCTTCCCGTTCCTCGGCGGCCCGGACGGCCTCCTCCTCGGCCCGCAGCACGGATCCGATCAGCGCGTCCACGTCCGCGACGTCGGGCTCCGGGGTCACCGGTTCGATCGACGGGCGGCCGAGGTCGGACTCGGTCTCCTCGTCCGCTTCGTCGTCGTCGCTGATCCGCAGCACGGTGGCGGCGTCGGTGGCGGTGTCGGCGAGGTCACCGCCCGGTGAGGTCGGCGATGCCGTTGCGCCGAGCAGCGACAATGCGCCACCGGTGACGGCGGCGACCGCCGCGACCCGGCGGAACGAGGTGGGGATGGACGGCGACCGATGCGCACCCAGACCCGCACCTGCCGCGCCGCGAGGCGCGATCAGAAGCGAAGGACCCGGGCGGCGGCAGCGTTGTTTCTGGGGGGAGCGATGCCGAGCCACGAACCTGCCTTCCGGATCGACGGCCCGGCTGGACGTCCGGTTCGGGGGAGCCGGCGGGTGGGGAGTCCCGTGTCCTGTTCGTGACCGTGCCGTCACTGATCCGTGAGAGAACGTAAACAAGCCCGGTGGCCCAGATGTGTGGTACCCCCGAAGACTGAGACGAGTGGCGCGGGATCGGATGTCGAGCGGCCCGATGTTCGGCTGAACGGCCCAGCGGTTCGGGTCGAATGTCAGCGCGTTCGGCGTAACCACGACGATGAGCGGGTGGGCGGTCGGGCCACGGTCGGGTGCGGGTTGTTCGTGGGCGGGGTCCGGGTCCGAGGGTGGATGGTGGATGGTGGATGGTCCAGGGACAGCAGGAGCCGCCGACGAAAGGAGTCCCGTGGGCACTCACGGCCTGCCACCCGAGGTCCTCAGGCCGGGACTGCGCGCGTTCAGCCGGTGGGCGCTGTCCCCGTCGCTGTCATGGCCGACGACCCGGCGGCGGGTCGAGGTGGCCCTGCGGTTCCCCGGCCCGCCCCGCGACGTGCTGATCTCGTCGCGTTCGGTGGGCGGTGTCCCGTGCGAGGTCCACCGCCCTCCGCGGGCCCGCTCCGACGAGTCGACGACGCTGTACCTGCACGGCGGCGGCTGGACGTTCGGCTCCGCCCTGGCCTGGCGGTCACTGGCCGGGCGGCTGGCCACGGCGTTGCGCCAGCGGGTCATCGTGCCCGACTACCGCCTCACTCCGGACTGGCCCTACGACGCCCAGGTCGCGGATGTGCGGGCGGTGTGGGACGCCGTCTCCGCCGAGGCCGGGCCCGGGGCGACGACCGCCGTCGGCGACTCCGCGGGGGGCCAGCTGGCCCTGGTGCTCACCCTCGGGTTGACGGCCGAACGCCGGCCCCTGCCGCGAGCGCTCGGGCTGATCTGTCCGGCCGTCGACATGACCTCCGAGGCACTCGCCGCGAACGGGCCGGGGGAACGGGAGCCGCTGTTGACTCCGCTGCTGATGCAGCGCTGCTATGCGGCTGTGCTCAACGGGGCCGACCCGCGCGACCCCCGGTTCTCTCCGATCTACGCCGACCTGGCCGGCCTGCCCCCGATCGTCCTGGACACCGGTGAGGACGACCTGATCCGCCGCGACGGCCTGCGGCTGGCCGAAGCCGCACGGGCGGCCGGGGTGACGGTGGATCACGTCGATCACCCGGGGCTCTGGCACGTACCGCACCTGTCCGCCCCGCTCATGGCCGGGGCGGCCGGGCTGGTCGTGGAGCGTTTCGCGGCCCGGTTGCGGACGGCGGCGTGATCGGACACCTGCGAATTCCGCACACCCCCTGCCCCCCTTGCCCCGCGGGCTGCCAACCCGAGTGTACGAGCGGCACTCTCGCACGCACCTAGCGTGCGAAAGTGC
>JBOHEO010000231.1:0-7834 GCA_050701055.1 Pseudonocardia sp.
GCAGCTCGGCGTGGCGCGGGGTGAACCCGCCGTTGCCGCCGACGTAGAGGTTCCAGCCGTTCTCGGTGGCGATGATCCCGAAGTCCTTGGACCGGGCCTCCGCGCACTCCCGCGCGCACCCCGAGACGCCGGACTTGAGCTTGTGCGGGGACCGCAGGCCGCGGTAGCGCAGCTCGAGGGCCACCGCGAACCCGACCGAGTCCTGCACCCCGTAACGGCACCAGGTGCTGCCCACGCAGGACTTCACCGTGCGCAGCGCCTTGCCGTAGGCGTGGCCGGACTCGAAGCCGGCGTCGACCAGCCGCCGCCAGATCGCGGGCAGCTGCTCGACGCGAGCGCCGAACAGGTCGATCCGCTGGCCGCCGGTGATCTTGGTGTAGAGCTCGAAGTCGCGCGCCACCTCGCCGATGGCGATGAGGCCCTCCGGGGTGATCTCCCCGCCCGGGATGCGCGGCACGACGCTGTAGGTGCCGTTGCGTTGCAGGTTGGCCAGGAAGTGGTCGTTGGTGTCCTGCAGCGCCGCCTGCTCACCGTCGAGAATGTGGCTGTCGTGACCGCCCCCGAGCGACGCGAGGATCGACGCCACCGCGGGCTTGCAGAGGTCGCAGCCCCGGCCGGTGCCGTGGCGCGCAACGAGCTCGGAGAACGTGCGGATCCCGGTGCCGGCCACGATCTCGAACAGCTCGGCCCGGGAGTGCGCGAAGTGCTCGCACAGTGCCGTCGACTGCTCGACACCCGCCTGCGCGAGCAGCTTCTTCAGCAGCGGCACGCACGACCCGCAGCCCGTGCCGGCTTTTGTACACGCCTTCAACGCCGGTACGTCGTGCGCCCCGACGTCGATCGCCGCGGTCAGCGAACCCTTGGTGACCCCGTGGCAGGAGCACACCTGCGCGGTGGCGGGCAGCGCGTCGGCACCCAGCTCCACTCCACCGGGCGCGATCAGCGCGACCGGGTCGGCGGGCAGCGCCGAGCCGACGAGCGGGCGCAGCGTGGCGTAGCGGGACGAGTCGCCGACGAGCACCCCGCCGAGCAGGGTGGACGCGTCGTCGGAGACGACCAGCTTGGCGTAGGTGCCGGCGACGGGATCGTTGACCACCACCTCGAGCGCGCCCGCCGTGGTGGCGTGCGCGTCCCCGAAGCTGGCGACGTCGACGCCGAGCATCTTGAGCTGGGTGGACATGTCCAGATCGGCCGGGGTCATGGTCGCCCGCCCACCGAGCAGACGGTCGGCGACGACCTCGGCCATCGCGTAACCCGGGGCGACCAGGCCATAGGTGCGCCCCTGCAGCGCGGCGCACTCGCCGATCGCCCAGATCTGCTCGTCGGCCGTGCGGCAGTGCCCGTTCACGAGCACCCCGCCGCGCTCCCCCACCGGCAGGCCGGCGGCGCGGGCGAGCCCGTCGACCGGCCGGATGCCCGCCGAGAAGACGACCACATCGGCGTCGAGCTCGACGCCGTCGGAGAGCTTGGCGACGAGCCGGTCGCGGTCGGCCTCGATCCCGGTGACGACCACCCCGCAGCGGACCGCGAGGCTCTCGGACTCGACCAGGCGGCGCAGCAGCGCCCCGCCTCCCTCGTCGACCTGCACCGACATCAGCCGTGGCGCGATCTCGATCACCTGCGGGGAGAGCCCCAGCAGCCGCAGCGCGCGAGCCGCCTCCAACCCGAGCAGCCCGCCGCCGACCACCACCGCGGACCGGCGCCCGGGACGGGCCGACGCCACCGCCCGCCCGGCCGCTGCCATGATCGCGTCGAGGTCGTCGAGGGTGCGGTAGACGAAGCAGCCGGGCAACTCCCGGCCGGGGACCGGGGGCACGAACGGCACCGAGCCCATGGCCAGCACCAGCGCGTCGTAGCGATGTTCCCGGCCCGACGTGGTACGCACGACCCGGTTCGCCGGCTCCAGCGCGACCACCGGATCCCCGAGATGCCGGACGACGAGCGGGTCGTCGTCGGCAGGTAAGGTGAGTTCCTCGGCGCTCACCCCGTCCACGTAGGACGACAGCGCCACCCGGTCGTAGGCCGGGCGGGTCTCCTCGCCGAGCACCGTGATCCGCCAGGTCCCCGCGGTACCGATGCGCGCTCCACCGGCGCTGCGCGCGGTGTCCCGGTCGCGCAGCGCCTGCACCAACCGGTGCCCGACCATCCCAGCGCCGACGACAACGAGGTCTTTCATGCCGCACCCTCTCTCACAGCCTGAAGCACCGGCGGATCACTGTCGGCCAGCCAGGCGCAGATCCCCCGGATGGTGTCGCCGCAGCTGCCGCAGCCCGTGCCGGCCCGGGTGACCCGGCTCAGCGCGCTCGGATCGGTGGCACCGGCCCGCCACGCGGCGACCAGCGCACCCTTCGTGACCGTGTTGCACCGGCACACCACGGCGGCCGCGGGCAGGTGCCCGGGATCGGCAGTCTCGGTCGCGACGCCGGGCAACGCCCGGCCCAGCAACAGACCGAGCCGGTCCTCGGGCGCCGGCGCACCGGTGTCGTAGAACTGCACCATCGACGCGGCCGCATCCGGCAGGCCGATCATCGAGCCGCCGACCACGCGGTCCCCCCGCAACGCGATGGCGGCATAGCGCCCGCCGACCGGGTCGGCGAAGCGCAGGATCTCGGCGTCGGTGTCGTGCAGGGTATCCGGATCGCCGACGACCGCGAGGTCCACGTCGCGGGCCTTCAGCCGGGTGACGGTGCGGGTGCCGTGGTAACGCGCACCCGGATCGGTCCCGGTGAGCAGATCGGCGAGCACAGCGGCCTGCTCCCAGCCCGACTGCACCAGACCCGCGGGGGTGCCGGGGAACTGGGCGCAGTCACCGATCGCGTGCACGCGGTCATCGGAGGTGGCGAGCCGCCCGTCGACCAGCACGCCCCGGTCGGTGGCCACCCCCGCCGCCACGGCCAGCCCGGTCTCGGCCCGCACCCCGGCGGCCACCACGAGCCCGTCCGCGGCCACCATCGTGCCATCGGAACATTTCGCGCCGTCGCCCGCGATCCACGCCTCGGCGGCAACACCGAGCCGCACATCCACCCCGAGCCGGCTCAGCGCCCCGGCCAGCACCACCCCACCCCCGGGATCGAGCTGGCGCTCCATCAGGTGCCCCATCGGGTGCAGCAATGTCACCCGGATCCCCCGACCGGCCAGCCCACGGGCGGCCTCGCAGCCGAGCAGGCCACCGCCGAGCACCGCGAAGCGCGCACCCGGGCGGGACATCGCCAGGATCCGGGCGCAGTCGTTCAGGTCGCGGAAGGCCGCGACCTCATCGGCAAGCCGGCCATCGTCGTCGGTGATCCCGTCGACCGGTGGCAGCCACGCCCGGCTCCCGGTGGCCAGCACCAGCTCGTCGTAGCGCTCCACGACCCCGTCCGAGCAGTGCACTGCGCGCCGCTCCCGGTCGATGGTCGAGACGGTCACCCCGGTGCGGAGGTCGACGCGCTGCCGTGCGGCCCACCCGCTCGGATGCAGCTCCACCGACCGCGCTGACAGTCCGCCCGCCAGCACGGTGGACAGCAGAACCCGGTTGTACGCCGGCCATGACTCGGCGCCGAGCACGGTGAGCCGGACCCGTACCCCGTTGGGGTCACGTCGGCGCACCTCTTCGACGAACCGGGCACCTACCATCCCGTATCCGATTACCACTACCCGCCTGCTCACCAGCATGACGGTAAGGAGCCGGGGTTACGGACACGAGGCCGCGGGTGACGGGAAGGTAACGCGCCACGCACTGTGACCAAGACTTTCGGTGAATCCGACGCCCTCCACTACCGAGGAACGGACCGGGCCATGGAGAACCCGCCTGCTCGACCGGGGTCGACCCGAAGGTGATCAGTGTGAAACGCAGCGGTTACCGCACGCTCACGCAATGAGAACTTAACCGTGAGGTGGCGAACTGGGCGCTCACGGACCGTGGGTCGCAGGCCACCCGGCGCTTACGCTGACCGCACTCTCCGCCGGGCAGAAACCACAATTGCTGGACCTTCGGTGACGAGATCGCACTGTCGGGTGTCGCTTGGTCGATGGGAGAAGGACCGCCGGTGAACAGTGGAAACGGAACGAGATCCAGTAACGGGACCGGCGTCGATAACGATCTCACCAAGGCGTTGCTGCGCACCCGCCGGTACCTTACCCATGAGCAGATCTCGACCGACCTGCGGACGCTGCACAAGATCGGCGGCCGGGACGCGGACGATTTCTACCGGCACCGGGTCGCCTACGACAAGGTGGTCCGCTCGACACACGGGGTGAACTGCACCGGTTCCTGCTCGTGGAAGGTCTTTGTCTCCGATGGGATCATCACCTGGGAGTCGCAGCAGACCGACTACCCGTCGGTGGGCCCGGACAAGCCGGAGTACGAGCCCCGCGGCTGCCCGCGCGGCGCGTCGTTCTCCTGGTACACCTACTCGCCCACCCGGGTGCGCTACCCGTACGTCCGCGGCCTGCTCCTCGAGATGTACCGCGAGGCGAAGCAGCGCCTGCGCGACCCGGTGCTCGCCTGGGCCGACATCGTCGACGACCCGCAGCGCGCGCAGGCATACAAGGCCGCCCGCGGCAAGGGTGGGTTCGTCCGCGCGGAGTGGTGGGAGGCCACGGAGATCGTCGCGGCCGCGCACGTGCACACGATCAAGAAATACGGCCCGGACCGGGTCGCCGGGTTCTCACCGATCCCCGCGATGTCGATGGTGTCGCACGCCTGCGGCGCCCGCTTCGTCTCGCTGATCGGCGGGTCGATGCTGTCGTTCTACGACTGGTACGCCGACCTGCCGGTCGCCTCGCCCCAGGTGTTCGGTGACCAGACCGACGTCCCGGAGTCGGCTGACTGGTTCGACGCCGGATACCTGATCCTGTGGGGCTCGAACGTCCCGGTGACCCGCACCCCGGACGCGCACTACATGACCGAGGCGCGCTACCGGGGCCAGAAGGTCGTCGTCGTCTCGCCGGACTACGGCGACCACACGAAGTTCGCCGACGAGTGGCTGCCCGCCCAGCCCGGCACCGACGGCGCGCTCGCGATGGCGATGGGGCACGTGATCCTCAAGGAGTTCTTCGTCGACCGGCTCGCACCCGGGTTCGCGAACTACGTCAAGCAGTACACCGACCTGCCGTTCGTGGTGGAGCTCGTGCCGCGCGGCGACGCGCATGTCCCCGGCAAGTTCCTCACCGCGGCGGACCTCGGCGAGACCAGCGAGGGCGCGGAGTCGAAGACCGTGCTGCTCACCTCGCTCACCGAGGACCCGGTGGTGCCGGGCGGCTCGCTCGGCTTCCGGTTCACCGAGTCGGGCGAGGGCCGATGGAACCTCGACCTCGACGGCGCCGACCCGCTGTTGACGCTGTATGGGGTGGCGGGCGCCGGCGCGGCCGCGGTCGACCTGCCGCGGTTCGACGGCGAGCAGTGCGGCGTGCTGCGCCGCGGCGTGCCGACGCACCGGATCGGCGACCGGCTGGTGACGACGGTGTTCGACCTGATGCTCGCCCAGTACGGCGTCGGGCGGGGCGAGCTGCCCGGCAGCTGGCCCGCGTCCTACGACGACGCCGACGAGCCGTACACACCGGCCTGGCAGGAACCGATCACCGGGGTTCCGGCGGTCGCGGTCGCCCGGATCGCCCGCGAGTTCGCCGACAACGCCGAGCGGACCGGCGGCCGGTCGATGATCGTGATGGGAGCGGGCACGAACCACTGGTTCCACTCCGACCAGATCTACCGCTCGTTCCTGGCGCTGCTGCTGATGACCGGCTGCCAGGGCGTCAACGGCGGCGGCTGGGCGCACTACGTCGGGCAGGAGAAATGCCGGCCGCTCACCGGATGGTCGACGCTGGCGTTCGGCGCCGACTGGCAGCGCCCGGCCCGGCAGATGCAGGGCACCGTGTTCTGGTACCTGGCGACCGACCAGTTCCGCTACGACCGGTTCACCACCGACATGCTCGCCTCGCCACTGGGCAACGGCAGGTTCGCCGGCCGCACGGTCGCCGACTGCATCGCGCTGTCCGCCCGGCTGGGCTGGATGCCGACCTACCCCACGTTCAACCGCAACCCGCTCGACCTCGCCGACGAAGGCGGCGAGGACCCGGCCGGGCACGTCGTCGACCAGCTCAAGAGCGGCGCGCTGCGGTTCGCCTGCGAGGACCCGGACGCGCCGGAGAACTTCCCGCGGGTGCTGACCGTCTGGCGGGCGAACCTGCTGGGCTCCTCGGGCAAGGGCAACGAGTACTTCCTGCACCACCTGCTCGGCACGCACACGAACCTCGCCGCGACCGAGTCGCCCGACGTCCGCCCGCAGGAGGTTCGGTGGCGCGACGAGGCGCCTGCCGGAAAGCTCGACCTCCTGCTGTCGCTGGACTTCCGGATGACCAGCACGACGCTGTTCAGCGACGTCGTGCTGCCCGCGGCGACGTGGTATGAGAAGCACGACCTGTCCAGCACCGACATGCACCCCTTCGTGCATGCGTTCAGCCCCGCGATCCGCCCGCCCTGGGAGACCCGCACCGACTTCGAGGCGTTCGCCCGCATCTCGCGCTCGTTCAGCCAGCTCGCCGGGAAGCACCTGGGGGTGCGCCGCGATCTCGTCGCCGTGCCGCTGCAACACGACACGATCGACGCCACCGCGCAGCCAGGCGGTCGGGTGCGCGACTGGAAGGCCGGCGAGTGCGAGCCGATCCCCGGCAAGACGATGCCCAAGCTGGTCGTGGTGGAACGCGACTACGGCGCCGTCGCGGAGAAGATGGCCGCGCTCGGTCCGCTCGTCGAGACGCTGGGGTTGACGACCAAGGGTGTGACGGTGCACCCGCTCGAGGAGGTCGAGCTCCTGGGCCGGGTCAACGGCCTGGTGCAGGACGGGCCGGCGAAGGGCCGGCCGTCGCTGGCCCAGGACCAGATGGCCTGCGAGGCGATCCTGACCCTGTCGGGTACCACCAACGGGCGGCTGGCGACCGAAGGATTCCACGCGCTCGAGCTGCGGACCGGTGCGAAGCTCGCCGACCTGGCCGCCGAGCACGAGGGTAAGCGGATCACCTTCGCCGACACCCAGGCGCGGCCGGTACCGGTGATCACCTCACCGGAGTGGTCGGGCATCGAGACCGGGGGCCGGCGCTACTCGCCGTTCACGATCAACGTCGAGCGGGGGAAACCCTGGCACACCCTCACCGGGCGGCAGCACTTCTACCTCGACCACGACTGGATGGCCGACCTCGGCGAATCGCTGCCCACCTACCGGCCGCCGCTGAACATGGCCCACCTGTTCGGTGAACCGCGGATCGGCGGGGACGGCAGGCTCGGGGTGACCGTGCGCTACCTCACCCCGCACTCGAAGTGGTCGATCCACTCGGCCTACCAGGACAACCTGCACATGCTCACCCTGTCGCGCGGCGGACCGTCGATCTGGATGAGCGTGCAGGACGCGGCGAAGATCGGGGTCACGGACAACGACTGGATCGAGGCCAACAACCGCAACGGCGTGGTGGTCGCGCGGGCGATCGTGTCGCACCGAATGCCGGAGGGCACGGTCTTCATGTACCACGCCCAGGACCGGGCGGTGAACGTGCCGAGGGTCGAGGCCACCGGCAAGCGGGGCGGCATGCACAACTCGCTCACCCGGCTGATGATCAAGCCGACGCATCTGATCGGCGGCTACGGCCAGCAGTCGTTCGCGCTGAATTACCACGGCCCGACCGGCAACCAACGCGACGAGGTCACCACGATCCGCCGTCGCTCGCAGGAGGTGCAGTACTGATGCGCGTGATGGCTCAGCTCGCGATGGTGATGAACCTGGACAAGTGCATCGGCTGCCACACCTGCAGCGTCACCTGCAAGCAGGCGTGGACCAACCGCAACGGCGCGGAGTACGTC
>JBOHEO010000232.1:0-7812 GCA_050701055.1 Pseudonocardia sp.
CTCGAGCACCTTGCCCGACACCCCACAGCCACAGTCGTGCTGGAAGATCCGTCCGCGGTCACCGATCCGGTAGCGGATCAGCGGCCCTTCGAACTTCTGCATACTGGTGATCAGCAGTTCACCGTGTTCACCTTCCGGCACCGGATTGCCGTACTTGTCGACCACTTCGATGAGGTTGTAGTCCTCACAGACGTGGTGCAGCGTCCCGCCCAGTTCGCCGCACTGGTAGCCCAGCTGGGCGCCGTCGTTGGCCGCGAGAATGCTGGAGATGACGCGGGTACCGAGTTGCTCCCGAAGCCAGGTCTTGTCGGACTCGGCCATGGGCGTGCCGCCGTAGATCACCTTCTCGATCCGCAGCTCCGGTCGGCGGGCCTTCGCGTCCCGCAGCAACGGAAGGACCATCGCGGGCTGCGCGAGGACGGCGTTGGCCCGGAAGCTGTTGCTCAGCATCAGAATATCGTCGACGGACGCCAGCTGTGCCGTTGTATAGCACTCCAACGGCATTCGTGAGAGCTCGGCGAACGTGGTGGTCATGCCGCCGTACATCTTTCCGCCGTACAGCGTGTTGATCAGACGGTCACCCTTGCGCAGGCCGAGCGCGTAGAAGAGCTGAATGGCCTCCCGCACCATGTTGTTCCAGTCGGTGCGCGAGTAGACGACATAGCGCGGATCGCCGCTCGAACCACCGCTGCGGAGGACTTCCCCCGTGGGCAGCGCGTCACTGCACAGATCACGGCTGGCGGGCAACGAGTGCGCCTCCAGATCGGCCTTTTCCATGATGGGCAAGCGAGTCAGGTCACCGATGCCCTGGATCAGGGGAAGATCGCGGTAGTACGGCGTCCGTCGCGCCCGCTGAACGAGGTAACGCAGCTTGGCGTCGAGACGGCAGGTTTCCTCATCGACGTCGCGGCTGCGTGCCGCGGACAGGCGGGTGCCCATCAGGTAGTCGCGGCGAAACAGTCGATGGACCCACGCCGCTCGGCAGTCCATCGCGAGAACGACTCCAGCACCGTGGTCGGAGCCGATCAGTTCTGAATCCACGCGGATGCGCAGGACAGTCGCGCTGCCCGCGTGCGGCGCGTCATCGGCTCGGCCCGGCTCCGGTCTTGGCGGGACGATCACCAGGTCCGGGACATCGACGAGGTGACCGCCGGGGACGTGCTCGGGCTCGTCCACAGTCCGCCCGACAGGCAGCGGAAACCCCTGCTGTCGCAGGAGGTCCATGAGGTCACGCCAGAACGGCTGCCGGTGGGTGCGGATGACGATCTCGTTACCGGTCGCCCACCCGAGGAGCAGGCCGCGCAGCGTGTTGCTCGCGTCGCGGTCGTCCAGCACCACCGTGCCGATCGGCGAGAACTCGTAGACATCGTTGCTGTCGATCAGCGGTTGCCACGGGTACTGGCTCAGGCCGCCGAAGAGCTCGTCGAACCCTTCGGCCAGCTCTGCACTGTCGAACAGGCCAGCCAGGCCGGACAAGCCCGCGGTGTCCAGCAGTCGGGCGACCGGTGAACCAGGCTGGGCCGAGAGTTCCTGTCCGACCCGCTCGACCGCCAGGAGAAGGTCGGTGGGGTAGTACCTCATGACGGATTCACCCCTGAGACACGATTAGTCCGCATCAGCAGAATCCCTTCACGGCCACGGCTGAATCTCGGCCAGATCCAGCTGCCTGCCAGGAGGCCGCCACCGACAGCTCAAGCTGACCAGCTGCGTTCCGGCTCGCCGCGATCTCATCGGCGGAGACTCCCAATACGAACAGAAGTGCGTCCATGAAAGGATATGACAACGCCACGTCGGCAATTTCCCGCAAGGCAGGTTTCGCATTGAACGCCACCCCGAGCCCGGCAGTGGTGAGCATATCGATGTCGTTCGTGCCATCGCCTACGGCGACGCACTGGGCCAGCGGGATCTCGTAATATGAAGCAAAGTTCCGCAGCGCCGCAGCTTTGGCGCGCTGATCGATGACCTCGCCGACCACCCGACCAGTTAACCGTCCGTCTCGGATCTCTAATTCGTTAGCGGCGAAGAAGTCGAGGCCCAGCTCAGCTGCGATAGGCTGGACCACCTGGCTGAATCCGCCTGAGATTGCGCCGCAGGGATAACCGAGCTGCCGCAACGTCTGCACTGTCGTGCGCACCCCCGGCGTCAACTCTGCCTTCTCGACGACCTCATCAAGCGCGAAAGCGGGTAGACCTGCCAGCGCAGCCACCCTGCGATGCAGTGACGCCGTGAAATCGATCTCGCCACGCATCGCCGCCTGGGTGATCGCGACGACCTCGCACTCCCGGCCGGCACGGGCGGCGAGCATGTCGATGACCTCACCGCGCAACAAGGTACAGTCGACATCGAAGACCACCATCCGCTTGTCTCGCCGACGCGGGCCGACTGGTTCCACCGCGATATCGGACTCGCCGTCGGTGATGACTGCCCGAAGCGCCGCGCGGAGTTCGACGCTCGTGGTCGCGGCATCTCCCGGTGCCGAGACGAGCAGCTCCAGTGCGGTTACCGGATGGTCAGCCAGCCTGCGGACCGCGTGTACCTCCGCATCCAGCCCATCCAGGAGGGTGATCACGGAGCGCAGCACAGCGGCCGGCAATGGCTGACCGAGAAGCACGATCGCATGCGTGCTCGGCCTCATCCGGCTGCCGGTCGCTGCCCGTAGTTGCCGACCGCTGCGTACGTGGTGAGGTGGGCCGTTGCCCGTTTCGCCCCGGGTGGGCCGCCCCGGACGGGCACCGGCATGCAGGGCGAGTGCATTCTGGCGAGTACCGCCGATTCTCATGATGCTTTCCTCAGCTCAACCGAAATGGAATTAACACATTCGCGAAAGAACTCTCCGAGGACCACCGGATTGCTATGTGACGCCTCGACGAAAACTGGCGCCAACCATTCTTGGTACGTAATATGATCCGACAGCGGTTCATGGGGACCGAGGATGTAGAAATTATCGACGCACGGATGTACGCGAAGGTTCCTCGGAACGCTGATGAGATGAGGTCCACGGGCTCCCAGGTGATGGCCCGAGAACACCAGCCAACCGTGGTAACGACCGCTGGGCTGCATCGGCTCAGGTCGCCGCAGGCCCAGCCGGATGGCGATTTCGTGAGACGGAAGGTGGATGCCACAGTGCCGCGCATGGGCACTGACGACCCCGGCTCCACCCATCCGGTTGGCGACCTCCAGAAAGACCAGCTCTTGCCCAGCAGTCTCGAAGAACTCCAGGTGAAGGCAGCCGGCCTCGATCTCCAGCGCCTCCACCACCCGGGTGGCGAAGGCGTGGTGCCGCTCGTTGCGCGGGAGTTGGTAGGAACCCAACGGCCGGCCATGAACAAAATCGATCGGTTTGTTCACATACTTGCTGACCACTAGGTTGACCAGTACTCCATCGCACACCAAGCCGTCGGCATGGAGTATGTCGCCCTCGACATACTCCTCCAACTGATAGTCAACCGGATTCGACAGTTGCGCGTAGGCGGTCAGCGCCTCGGCAGCCGTGCGGTGAACGCTGACGCCCTCACTGGAAGCGCCTTTCCGGGGTTTGACCACGGTCTTGCCCGACCAGGGCAGCCGTCCGCGCCCCGACGGAACCGGCACAAAACGCGGATAACGAATACCTGAATCAGCGAGCGCCTCTTTCATGGTCACTTTGTCTCGTACCCGCTCGACCTGGGCCAGCGACGGACCTGCGATCCCCAGATGCTGACGTACCTGCCAGGACTCCAGTATCCCGAACTCCGAGAGTGCCAAGATCTTCTCAAAGCCGTCCGCGGGCGAGGTGCGGGCGACGATCCCCTCGACCAGATCCTCATCATTGCTGAGCTCGATGCGCCGGCAGCGTAGTTCGCCCGGTAGGTCCGCCAGGCACTGGAGATAACCGATGTACGTCACGTCATGGCGATCGTGATCGATGCCGACATGATAGTCTATCTTCCGGTACGGGACCTGATGAACGATGAGAATCTTCATTCTGATACTCCAAGGCCGTAATTCCCCAGCTGAAACCCATCGCACTGGTTGCCAGCAGTATGAGATCGCCATGCTGCAGCTTCTGCTCAGCCAATAGATCCTGCAAGGCGATCAACGTGTCAGAACCACCCATATGACCCAGACGATGATAGTTGAAGACGCTTTTCTCCGGTGGTATACCAAGGGTACAAACCAACCGCTCATGCATCCTCCGGTCACCCTGATTGATCAAAAAATAGGCCACGTCCGACATTTTTTTCTCGAGCATCGCCAGGGTGTCGTCGACCAGTGAACTGAAGTTCTCCACATAGGCAGCTGCGAGTCCTGCGCGATGACTCTGACGACGGATTGCGACTCGATCCGCCCGATGTTCCCCCGCATAGTAGTCTGACCAGTCGGGATCGGTCCGCATTGCAGAGTGCAGAAATCTGAAGGTACAGCCGGCACGGGCCAGTAGTATCGCTGCCGCGGCGTCCCCGAAGTTGAACAGCTCCTTCGAATCGGGATCACTGTAGTCCACCATCTGGCTGAGCCGGTCCCCGACGAGGACCAGTATGTTATCGGCATAACCGAGTTCGATCCTGTCGGAAGCGACTTGCAGCGCCGTCATACCGGCATTGCAGAAGTTTGCTACCTCGAAGCAGTGCGCCCGGTCGATACCCAGTTGTTGGGCCACCTTGGCCGCTGGCGACCAGAAGGGGGTGTCCCATTCGCCCGATCCGGCATAGATCACCTGCCGGATCGCCGCCGGGGATACTTTCGTGCGTTCAAGCACCGACCTGGCCGCCTGCAGTGCGAGCTCCCATGCACTTTCGTTTTCACCCAAAGCAGGGAAGCCGTCGCAGTGCGTTACCTTCAATATATCCGCCACAGACACACCGGATTGCGTGTGCATCTCCTGCACCGTCGCCCGCGACGATGGGTAACATATATCGAAATCGACTATTCCACCCACTGGTCGACCACCTCAATGCTGACGCGGTGCACCGTCCTGGGCACGCCCGGCTCAACCGCGGTGGCAACGTGGAACGTCGTCGCAGTCTTCCAGATCACCAAGTCTTTCGGTGTCCAGCGATGAGTGTAGACGTTTTCTGGGTCCTGGATCAGCTCATCGATGATTGCGAAGTACGCTTCGTTCTCGTTCGCATCGAATCCGACTACTGATTGCATGTACTCAGGGGCGCCGTACAGATAAGGCCGCTCGGTGAAGGGATCGCGCTGCACCACCGGGTGCTCGACCTTGGGATGGTCGATGTCGATCAATGCCTGGAACTCGGCCACCGAAAGACCCACATGCTCATCGCGGATCCGGAGCCGCTTGGCCACCGTGTGCCATGCGGTACGCCCAGCAATCTTCTCCTTCCACTCCTCCGGGAGGCGTTCGTATACATCGACCGCGTTTGCGAAAAGAGTGTGACCGCTGGACTGCGGAACCTCGACGCCGTGCAACATCGTGTAGGCCGCCGGGTTCGCGACGAAAGACGAGTCCTGATGCCAGAAGTTTCCTACTCGGGCGATACCGATAGGCTTGTTGTCCTTCACCTCATTCGAGGAGATCATGATCTCAGGGAATTCCGCATGCCGGTACTTGGTGATCAAGAATGGCACTGGATTACCGATACGCTTGGCCAGGTCGATCTGTTGCCGTGGCGCCAGATCAATACTCCGAACGACGACGAGCTCGCGCTGCTGGAGGTGGTCGATGAGCTGATCGAGAACTTCCTGCTGTTCAAAGTCGTCATAGGTGAAGCCGGTGAACTCGGCACCGATGAAGGGGGTGATGTCGCTGATCTTCATGAGGTTCTCCCATTCAGTCGTCTGCTAGACTCTGCTGCAGTGCGTGGACGAAGTAGCTGATCTGTTCTGGTGTCCGGAACGGAGCGACGGTGACCCGGAACCGCTCGCTACCCTGCGGCACGGACGGAAAGTTGACGGGCGTGACGTAGATGCCGTACTCATCGATCAAGCGTCGCGACATGCGCCGGATACGCTCATCACCTGGCACGAGTACCGGCACCAGATGGCTGTCGGCATCCAGGAAGGCAATTCCTGCGTTCACCAGTGCGTTCTTGAGGATGCGCACATTGGTCATCAGGGCTCGGCGCAGCTCGGCGCCACTTTGGATGATCTCCAAGCCCTTGAGACTGGCGTCCAGGCTCGCCTGCGGGAGCGCGGTGGTGAAGATGAAGCCAGGCGCATGGGAACGCACGTAGTCAAGCGCGCTGTCGGGACCGGCTACGTATCCACCGACCGTGCCGATCGTCTTGCCGAATACACCCTGAACGAACGTCGCCCGGTGGTCGCCGAGCTCCTCGCTCAGCCCGGCCCCCGTCGGGCCTCTGACGCCGACCGCATGCGTTTCGTCCAAAAAGGTGAGGGCGTTGTACTTCTCGGCCAGATCACAGATGGCGCTGAGCGGTGACACATCGCCGTCCATCGAGTAGACCGATTCGAAGACGATCAGTTTCGGGCAGTGGTAGCTGTACTCGGCGAGAGAATTCTCCAGGGCGGCCAGGTCGTTATGCGGAAATACGTGCTTCGCGGATCGAGCACGGACGATCCCCTCGATCAGCGAACGGTGATTATTCGCATCCGAGAAGACCACCATTTCAGGAATCGCGGACAGTACGGTGCTCAGCGACTCGAAGTTTGCCACGTACCCGCTGGAGAAGATGAGAGCCCGCTCCTTATCGTGCCAGGCGGCCAGTCGCTGTTCCAGATCCACGTGTGTGGTACTGGTCCCGGCGATGTTTCGGGACCCACCGTTTCCGGTCCCGTGAATTCTGGTGGACTCGATCTGAGCCGCGATAAGATCCGGGTGCTGGCTCAGACCAAGATAGTCGTTACTGCACCAGACCTGTATTGTTCGCCCATTGTGCTCGGTGTGACCACGCTCAGCGGCCAGGTTGGCGCATGCGACAAACTCACGATAGAGCCCTTGTCGCTTCAGCTCTTCAACTTTATCTCGAAACGTGCTCAACACGGCGCAAGCCCGTTCTTGCACTACGCTCGCAGACATCTCATCTCCAAGTTCGGACCAGTTTGTCACACAGAGTTTATTCCGTGGTCGACAACGCGCGAGTCAATCGCAGTGATCACCGCACTTCCGCATCTTGCCCAAGTTCACTCGCCGGAGAACCAGCAGACCGATCCACCTCTTGACGAGTGTCGGAATCCCGGCGAACCCCGAGTCGTTGACCACCCGGACGGCAGCCGAGTGCGCCCATTGCTGCCACGCGCTGGTGGGCTGTGGACGGTCGAGACCGCCCAGTGGCCGAGGTTCGAGGTGATACATGGGAGCTAGGGTGGGTCATGGCGCTTAACAGCGGCTGAGGCCATTTGGCTCAGTGCCTGTTCAGTCGCCCCTGTTACGCGCGACGTGCTCGGCCCTGCTGGCCCGCTGGCCAAGCTGGTCACCGAGCGGAACGCGGCCGCCACGCACCTGCACATCGATGAGACGCAGGCCGACGATCAACACTTCGCCGTGGTCGAGGCGAGGACAGCCATCGGCGATGCTTCTGCTAGGTGTTCGTCACTCCCCATGAATCCGGCCCCAGCGGCCATGGTTTCTGCTGTACCGCGCAGGTTGCTCGGCTCCCGGCACCATGATCTGTGAGTGTCGTTGCGGTGCTCCTGGGTGGAGGACCGGCAGGATCGGTGCTGGTGACCCGGTGTGACTCAACCATGATCTGGCCGCTTCGGCGTGCCGTCGCGGTGACTTGTCCGTCGTGGTTGCCAGCACCGGCCTGGCTCTCCAGGTTGGCCTGATCAGAAGCCTGTCCGCCCTCGGGCGTGACCCGTCACAGATGTGCCACTTGGCGACTCCATCCAGGCCGGTGCCGACCGATG
>JBOHEO010000233.1:0-7604 GCA_050701055.1 Pseudonocardia sp.
GCGGTCGAGCATCACAGCGAGTCACCGGAAGCGCTGTTCGCGCACGTCGCCGGGCTCAAGGTGGTGGCGTGCTCCAACCCGCCGGACGCCTACTGGATGATCCAGCAGGCCATCGCCTGTGCCGATCCGGTGATCTTCTTCGAACCGAAGCGGCGGTACTGGGACAAGGCCGAGGTCGACCGGGCCGGGCAACCGCCACCGCTGTTCTCGTCCCGGGTGCTGCGGTCCGGCTCGTCGCTCACGGTGGCCGGCTACGGCCCGGTCGTGCGCACCTGCTTGGAAGCGGCGGCTGCCGCGTCGGAATCCGACGGTCACGACCTGGAGGTGATCGATCTACGCACGCTCTCTCCGCTGGACCTCGGCCCGGTGGTCGAGTCGGTGCGCCGCACCGGACGGCTTGTCGTGGTGGCCGAGGCGCCGCCGGAGTCATCGGTGAGCTCCGAGGTCGCCGCCCGGGTGCAGCAGGAGTGCTTCCATTCCCTTGAAGCGCCGGTGCTGCGGGTCACCGGCTTCGACACTCCCTACCCGCCGTCGAAGTGCGAGCAGGACTACCTGCCCGACCTCGACCGGGTGCTGGACGCCGTCGACCGCTCGCTGGCGTGGTGATCAGCGTGCGCCGCGAGTTCATGATGCCCGACGTCGGCGAGGGGCTTGCCGAGGCCGAGGTCCTCACCTGGCGTGTCGCGGTGGGCGACCCGGTGGCGGTCAACCAGATCATCGTGGAGATCGAGACGGCGAAGGCGGCGGTCGAGCTGCCGTCACCGTTCGCCGGGACGGTCGGCGAGTTGCTCGTCGAGCCCGGGCAGACGGTGGCGGTGGGCGCGCCGATCGTCGCCATCGACACCGCCGCTGCTGCGCCGGCTGCCGCTGCTGCCGAGGCCGCCGCTGCGCCGGCTGCCGTTGCTGCCGGGGAGGCCGGTGCGCGGATCGGCGAGGCCGGCGCCGACGGTCGGATCGCCACGCTGGTCGGTTATGGGCCCCATCCTGGCAGGGTCACGCGGCGGCCGCGGCGGCCGCCGGGCGCCATAGCTGACCCTGGGGTCAGTGATCACCATCCGGGAACCGAGAGCCGTACTCCCGGCGGGTTCGTGTTCCCAGATGCTGATCGTGAGCCCCCCGGTGGTAGACCCGGCACCGGTTCGACGCCCGCGCTCGTCCCGCTCACCAAACCCCCGGTGCGCAAGCTCGCCCGCGACCTCGGCGTCGACCTGCACGCCGTCACGGGTACCGGTGACGGCGGGGTGATCACCCGCGAGGACGTCGAGACCCATGTCGTCGCCGCTGCCGTACCCGCACCGGCCGCTCCGGCACCCGCCGGACGGCGCGAGCCGATCCGCGGCGTGCGCAAGGCCACAGCCGCCGCAGTGTCGGCGAGTGCGTTCACCGCACCGCACGTCACCGAGTTCCTCGCCGTCGACGTCACCGCCACGATGGTGCTGCGTGAGCGGCTGCGCACCACCCGGGGATACACCGAGGTCAAGCTGACGCCGCTGGCGTTCGTGGCCAAGGCGGTGTGCCTGGCCGCGCGCCGCACACCGGAGGTCAACGCGAGCTGGGACGGCGATGCCGGCGAGATCGTCTACTACGACCGGGTACAGCTCGGCATCGCCACGGCCACACCGCGCGGGTTGATCGTCCCCAAGATCCGCGACGCGGACACGCTCGACCTGCTCGGCCTGGCGCGTGCCCTCGGTAATCTCACGGCGACAGCGCGATCCGGTCGGACACCGCCCGCGGATCTCGTCGGCGGCACGTTCACGATCACCAACGTGGGCGTCTTCGGCGTCGACACCGGTACCCCGATCATCAACCCGGGGGAGGCGGCGATCCTCGCGGTCGGGTCGATCAAGCCGGCTCCATGGGTGGTGAACGGCGAGCTCGCCGTCCGCACGGTCTGCTGGCTCTCGCTGTCGTTCGACCACCGGCTCGTCGACGGCGAGCAGGGATCGCGGTTCCTGGCCGACGTCGGTGCGCTGCTCACCGATCCGGGGCTCGCCCTGACCTGGTGACACTGTCCGTGCGAACGGCAGGGAGTTGCGGTTTCGGGAGCACGGCCGGTCCGTCCGACGTTAGAAAGGTATGCCCTACGTGCTCCTGTACCTGGTGGTCGAGATCGTCGCGCTCGTCGCCGTCGGAATCTGGATAGGGGTGGGCTGGACGCTGTTGCTCCTGCTGGCCGGATCGGTCTTCGGGTTGTGGCTGGCCCGTCGCGAGGGCCTGCGTGCGATGCAGGCACTCACTGAAGCGCTGCGTGACCGCAGGGTGGCGCACCCCGAGATGACCGATGGGCTGCTGGTCGCCGTCGGCGGGCTGCTGCTGTTCGTGCCGGGTCTGGTCACCGATGTGGCCGGGCTCCTGCTCGTGCTGCCGCCGACGCGGGCGCTGGTGCGGCGGCGGATCGTGCGTGCAGCCGAACGCCGCGCGCCCGGGCTGCGCACTGCCCGGATCCGTTCCGAGGGCCCGGTCGTGGACGGGATCGTCGTCGACGACGGCACCCGCGACCGCGACCCGGCGGGCGGGCACCCAATCATCGACGGAACGGTCGCGCCGGGTCCGTCCCCGGACCCGCCGGGTCCCGCCGCCCGCTGAGTCGTCCCATCGGGAACTCTCAAGCCCTCTACTGAATATCCGATACAGCCGCAGACTCGGCGAGGATCCTGGCGACTTGGGCCACGATCGCTCTTTCTACCGCTATCTAGCCATCGGACGAGGGTCGCCGATACCCGGCAATCGTCCGACACGCCATCGCGTTCGATAGCGGGGTCTACGGTTCGGGGAAGAGTCCCCGATACTGTCCGACGCATGGACCCGGTGCGCAATCCCTTCGCCCCCGGCGCTGGTCAGCGGCCTCCCGAGCTGGCCGGCCGGGACCGTGAGGTCGACGCGTTCGAGATCGTTCTGGAGCGGGTGGCCCGCGGCCGCCCCGAGCGCAGTCTCGTGCTGACCGGGCTGCGCGGTGTCGGTAAGACCGTGCTGTTGGGCGAGCTGCGTTCGATGGCCGTCCGCGCCGGCTGGGGGGCGGGCAAGATCGAGGCCAGACCCGACGCCGACCTGCGCCGTCCGCTGGCCGCGGCCCTGCACCGCGCGATCCGGGACATCGCCGTGCGACACCCGGCGCCGGACCGCGTCGACGAGGTGCTCGGGGTGCTCAAGGCCTTCGCGCTTCGCTCGGCGCCGGACGGGGTAAAACTGCGCGAGCGCTGGCAGCCCGGCATCGACGCACCCGTGAAGAGCGGTCGCGCCGACTCCGGCGACATCGAGATCGACCTCGTCGAGCTGTTCACCGAGGTCGCCGAGCTCGCCTCCGACGTCGGAACCGGGATCGCGCTGCTCATCGACGAGATGCAGGACCTGCGCCCGGGCGACGTGTCGGCGCTCTGCGCGGCCTGCCATGAGCTGTCCCAGTCCCGAGCGCCGCTGGTGGTGGTCGGCGCGGGGCTACCGCACCTGCCCGCTGTGCTGTCGGCGTCGAAGTCCTACTCGGAGCGGCTGTTCAAGTACGCGATGATCGGCCGGCTCGACCGTGCCGACGCCGACTTCGCGTTGCTCGCCCCGGCCGAGCGGGAGGACGTCTCCTTCGACACCGAGGCACTCGACGCGCTGTTCGCCGCCTCGAGCGGCTACCCGTACTTCGTGCAGGCGTACGGCAAGGCCGCCTGGGATGCCGCGCCGCGCAGCCCGATCGCGGCCGCCGATGTGGCCATCGCCGCACCTGAGGCGGAGTCCGAGCTCGCCGTCGGCTTCTTCGGCTCCCGGTTCGAGCGGGCGACCCCGGCCGAGCGCGAGTACCTGCGAGCGATGGCCGAGCTCACCGACGGGCGCGACGAACCGATCGGCACCGCCGGCATCGCCGACCACCTGGCCAGGCGTGCGTCGTCGCTGTCCCCTGCCCGGGACAGCCTCCTGAAGAAGGGGTTGGTGTTCAGCGCACAGCGCGGCCAGATCGCCTTCACCGTGCCGCACTTCGGCCGTTACCTGCTGGCTCAAGCGTAACTGCTGCCCCAATCGGGTGAATTCTTGCCGAAGTGCCACCCAGCGTAACGATTCGACCCGAATGACCGATTCCCTGTACAGCCCCGCGGTGCTGTTGGACCCCCGACCTGCCAGCCCCGCGGGGCACCTTCATGTCGATGACGTCGTCCCACATCGCGCGGGCGCCGGAGGGTCCGACCCTCATGGGTCGTAGCATCGGGCCGGTGCAGGACCCCAAGCTCCAGATCCAGATGCTGCACGACCGCGTCATGATCAAGGTATTCGACGATTGCGGTGAGCGGCGAAGCAGTGCGGGCATCGTCATCCCGGCAACCGCTGACGTCGCCAGACGTCTGATCTGGGGAGAGGTCTATGGCGTGGGGAACCACGTCCGGACGGTCAAGGTCGGAGACCGGGTGTTGTTCGGCCGCGATGACCAGTCCGAGGTCGAGGTGCACGGTTCGACATACCTGGTGCTCCGGGAACGCGAACTGCACGCCGTGGCCTCCGAGCGAGCTGAACACGGCACCGGCCTGTACCTGTGAGCCTGTACCTGTGAGATCGAGGCGTCAATGGCTCGGTCCGGATAGCGTCTGAGGAGACGACCACATGCCCGAGCGGCAGTCCCCGTCCGGCGAGGCGACGACGCGTCCGGAGACGGACGGCACGACCAGCGCTAACGGTACGTCATCGGCATCGCAACCCGATGCCGATGCGCCCGCGGCGCCGGTGATCCCCGAGGCGGGCACCAGGCCCGCCACCGCGGAGTCGACGGCCGATGAGCTGGCGCCGACGGAGCCGGGTGATGCAGCCCCGGCCGAGCCTCCCGACGATCCGCTGCCCGCCGCAGCGTCCGTCTTCGAGGCGACCGCGACGGAGACCAGCGACCTGCCCCCCGCTCCCCGCCCGGCACAGGTCACCCCCGGGCCGGAACAGTCTGCGGGCGGTTCCGGGGCCGCGCGCCCTCGCCCCCGCCCGGGTCCATGGCCAGGGCCGGCTCCGACCCCCGCCGGTGCGGGGACGCCGGTCAATGGCGCCGATCCAGCGGCTGCCAAGTCCACCGCGCCCCCGGCTGCCGAGTCATCCCCGCCCCGGGATGACAGGGCTGCCGCGCCAGCGGGCGACGAACCCGCCGGCGGCCGCGGGATCCGGGTCGACGACTCGCCAACGGTCGTGATCGCCGGCGGCCGCAGCTCGACGGCCTCGCCCAGGACCCGGACACCCACCCTGATCGGCTCCCCGGCGCCCACTCCCACCGGCTCCCCGGCGCCCACCCAGCCCCCGCCCACTGCGTCTCTGCCCACCCAGCCCCCGCCAACTCCGCCCGGTTCGGGCAGTCCTTGGTTCGACGTCCGGGATTCCGAGGTCACGCACGTGATTCCCCGCAGGTTCGGCGCGCTCGCTGAGCCCGAGCAGCCCACCGAATCCCTCTCGAGCGCGAGCGGAGCAGCCCCACCGCCCCAGCAACCGCCGGTCCCTGACGAATCCGCCGGATCGCCGCCGCGCCCCCGCGCGCGGCTGCTCGTGCTCGCCGCGGTGGTCGCCGTGCTGGCACTGCTGTACGTCGGAGACCTGATCCTCAGCCTCGGCACCGTGCCGCGGGGCGTCACGGTCGCGGGTGTGGCCGTCGGCGGCCTCGGCGTGGAGGAGGCGGAGGGGCAGCTGCGCGCGGGGATCGAGCCGCGCACCACCCGGCCGGTTGCGGTCACTGTCGGTGGTGTGCGCGGTGAGCTCGATCCCCGTGCCGCCGGGCTCGATGTGGACTGGCAGGCGACGTTGGAACAGGCCGGTGCCCAGCCGCTGAACCCGATCACCCGGATCATCTCGTTCTTCACAGCTCGCGAGGTGGGGGTGATCACTTCGGCTGACGAGCCGGCGCTCGCGGCGGCACTGGAGCAGCTCGCACCGGTCGTCGACCGGGCGCCGGTCGAGGGCACTGTCCGCTTCGACGGGGCCACTCCGGTCCCGGTCGACCCGGTTGCCGGGCAGCGGCTGGACGTGCCTGCCGCCGTCGAGGTGGTGCAGCAGAAATGGGCGATCGAGAGGTCGGTGGATCTGCCGCTCATCGTGCTGGATCCGATCACCACGCCCGAGGACGTCGTGGCTGTGATCGACCAGGTGGCCCGGCCGGCAGTGTCGGCTCCGGTCACGTTGCTGGGCGAAGCCGGTACCCGGGCCACCATCACTCCCACGGTGATCGCCGCGGCGCTGAGCTTCCGGGCCGAACCCGGAGGCGGCCTCTCCCCGGAGATCAATCCGGCGGTCATCATCGAGGCGGCGAAACCTCAGCTGGCCGCGGCCGAGAAGCCCGGCCGGGACGCCTCGCTGGACTTTGCCTCGGGCACCCCGGTCGTCATCCCCTCCCAGGACGGCCGCGGCGTCGACTACGAAGCCACGTTGAAGGACCTGCTCGACGTGCTGACCGGCACCGGCCCGCGACAGATCACCGCCGTCTACGCCGACCAACCCGCCGAGCTCACCACCGAGGAGCTCGGTGCCCTTGGCATCACCGGTTTGATCAGCGAGTTTCAGACCGGCGGCTTCAAGTCGGACTCGGGACTCAACATCAAACGCGCAGCCGAGCAGATCAATGGCATGATCATCGAGCCCGGTGAGACGTTCAGCCTCAACGGCGCGACGGTCCCGCGCAACCCCGCCAACGGCTACATCGAGGCCGGCATCATCGAAGACGGCCATCCGTCGCGCGGAGTCGGCGGCGGGGTCTCCCAGGTTGCCACCACGGTCTACAACGCGGCCTACTTCGCGGGCATGGTCGACGTGGCGCACCAGGAGCACAGCTTCTACATCAGCCGATATCCCGCGGGCCGGGAGGCGACGGTCTTCGAGGGTTCCATCGATCTCAAATTCCGCAACGACAACCCGACCGGTGTGCTCATCCAGACCGCATGGACGCCGTCCTCTCTGACGGTCCGCATGTTCGGGACCAAACGCTATGAGGTCACCTCGACGGCCGGCCCACGAACTAACCCGACGACCCCGAACACCGTCAGGATCCCGGGTGAGCCGTGCAGCGCGAGCCAGGGCGCACCTGGTTTCACGATCACGGACACCCGAACACTGCGCGAGATCAGCACCGGGCAGGTGCGGAACGAGACCAGGACCGTCCGGTACAACCCGTCGCCGATCGTGGTGTGTGGAGGATGACCACGAAGCGGCTCAATAGACAGACCAGGAGTTCGACGCTGCGTGCCCACCAGTCCGTCGCGCACTCCTCGGTGTCACCCTCCACGAGGTCGCCGATGCGCAGCACCGCGGCACCTGGCACGGGCGCTGCCACGCCGACCCCTACGCGGATTCCGGGTGCCGATCCAGCACGGAGCGCAGTGTGCTGCGGTCCCCCAACGCTGCTTCGGCGGTGACGGTGGCGTCCACAGCAGTTCGTCGCACGACCCGTGGATGCTCGGTGCGCAGGCCCTTGACGAAGGTCCGTGCTTGCTCGGTGTGCACGATGACCGCGATTTCCGAGTTGTAGCCGTCGGAGATCGGTTCGGTCTTGAGGACCGGTCCGGTCTGCGCCCGGATGATGTCGCGGACATCTGCGGTGAGGTCTTCCCACGAGAGTCGTGTCGTCACGCGGGCAGGCTATCGATCCTGATGGCGCCGCAGGCCGC
>JBOHEO010000234.1:0-7544 GCA_050701055.1 Pseudonocardia sp.
CGTCGGGGGTGGCGATCCCGCAGCGGGCCTCCTCCCGCAGCGGCCGTCGTTCGCGGCGGCCGAGGATCGCAACGACTCCACCGGGGTCGACACTCCCACGGTGAACGCGGCAGCGGCCGTCGTTCGCGGCGGCCGAGGATCGCAACCGGTCAGTGCCTGCTTGCCGTCCATACACCTGCCGCCGCAGCGGCCGTCGTTCGCGGCGGCCGAGGATCGCAACTGCGCCCGCAACCGCGAAACGAATCTGAGAGGGGGCACGCAGCGGCCGTCGTTCGCGGCGGCCGAGGATCGCAACCGGCGGGTGTCCTCGCGCCGTCAGGCGTCGTATCCAGCAGCGGCCGTCGTTCGCGGCGGCCGAGGATCGCAACGAAACCGAGCGGCTTCATTGTTTCCCCGAGCGATAGCGCAGCGGCCGTCGTTCGCGGCGGCCGAGGATCGCAACGCGACCCCTAGGGAGCGATCCTTATCTGTAAAGGCAGCGGCCGTCGTTCGCGGCGGCCGAGGATCGCAACGGGTGGGGCTTGACAACCACGATCCCCGGGTGCTAGCAGCGGCCGTCGTTCGCGGCGGCCGAGGATCGCAACCGGGTCAGGGGCACGGTGCGTCGGCGTTTGCCCTTCGGGCAGCGGCCGTCGTTCGCGGCGGCCGAGGATCGCAACTCAGGGCTGCCGCGATACCGGGGCCACCGTCGGCCGGGCAGCGGCCGTCGTTCGCGGCGGCCGAGGATCGCAACAGAGCCAGAGGTGGTGACCACACCGTAACGGCAAGGCCGCAGCGGCCGTCGTTCGCGGCGGCCGAGGATCGCAACGGGGTCGGTCTCCTCGATGAAGTCCCCGTCCTCGCAGCAGCGGCCGTCGTTCGCGGCGGCCGAGGATCGCAACACGCCTCAGATCGATCGGACGGCACGCGACGTGGGATGCAGCGGCGTCGTTCGCGGCGGCCGAGGATCGCAACGACGATCTCGTACGGCGTCCCATACCATGTGACGCCATGCAGCGGCCGTCGTTCGCGGCGGCCGAGGATCGCAACGCCCCGTGGCTTGCGCGCTCGGTCGGTCGCGAGCTGGCAGCGGCCGTCGTTCGCGGCGGCCGAGGATCGCAACGGCACAGGCGGCGCAGCGACGGCGGGGGTCGGGTGCGCAGCGGCCGTCGTTCGCGGCGGCCGAGGATCGCAACCACACCGGCGCCGCCCAGGTCGTCACCGACGACGGGCGCAGCGGCCGTCGTTCGCGGCGGCCGAGGATCGCAACTCGTTCTGCACACCGGACCCGCGGAACGCCGAGTTCCTGCAGCGGCCGTCGTTCGCGGCGGCCGAGGATCGCAACTATCTGGATGCTCTGGCGGAGCGCGGAGGTGTCGAGCAGCAGCCACCGTTCGCGGCGGCCGAGGATCGCAAGACCACGGCGGTGGACGTGGTGCGGGAATTCGGCAGGCGGAAGGTACCGAGCGCTTGATCGATGTTGAGGAACCGTCAGCCGTGCCGAGTGCGGTTCGGGGTTCCCAACCGATGGTCACGGCACCATCGGAGTCGCGGTGACCTGCGAAGATCAGCGTCTCGGTACGGATAACCGCACGAGATGCGGCTCTATGTTCCCATTCAGCGATCACGAAGCTGACGGCGTGATCCAAACCCCCGGCTGAACTCAGACGGTGCTGCGCTGGGGCGTGATGCGCTCCGATCGGGCTCGGGCTGGTCTCCCCGTCAGACAGCAGGTCGGGCCACTGGTGGTCATGCGGGCGCCGACCTGCCTGCGCGCTCAGTCCCACACGTGATCGATACCACCACCTGCGCAAGCAGATCGCTTGCTTCAGCTAGCATAGGCGGGTAACGTCGGCCGCGCTGGAGGAAGGGAGTGCGATGGGCAAACCCGAGCGGCCCACCGAACGGGTCGGGCACGCGGTCGAGCAGGCCACCACCGTCGTGGGCCAGGCCGTCGACGACATCGGCGGCTACATCCGCAGCCAGCGTGAAGCCGCCCAGATCTCGCTGCGCCAGCTGGCGCGCATCGCCGGGGTGAGCAACCCGTACCTCAGCCAGATCGAACGCGGGCTGCGCACGCCGTCGGCGGGAATCCTCCGGCAGATCGCCCGGGGTCTGCGGATCTCCGCCGAGGCGCTGTATGTGAAGGCCGGGATTCTCGAGGAGCGCCCAGCCGGCGCCGTCACCGACGCCGTGTTCGCCGATCTGACCCTGACGGAGCGCCAGAAGCAGGTGCTCCTCGACGTCTACCAGTCCTTCCGCAGGGAGAACGGCCGACCGGCCGTCCCCACCACCGAACCGTCGCCGACCACCGAGGAGTGATCATCATGGCCGTGTCGCAGCCCACTGCCGCGGACGCCCGCAAGGCCCGTGAGCAGGCCGCCAGGAGCGCAGCTGAGCGCGCCGGGGTCGCCCGCACCCCGTTGCTGGCCGTCCTGGGTGCCGGCGACTACGCCGTCACCACCGTGGCCCACGCCGTCACCACCGCCCGCGCCCGTGCCGCCGAGCGCGCCGCCGCCGCCTCCCAGCGCGTCTCCGAGTTTCCCCGCAAGATCACCGCGGATGAGCTGCGCAAGGCTGCCGACGACCTCCGCGGCCAGGCCGGGCAGGCCTACGCAGACCTGGCCGAGCGGGGCGAGAAGGCCTGGGGGCGGATTCGCAAGCAGCCGCAGGTCAAGCAGGCTCTCAGCACCATCGAGAGCTACACCGAGAAGCTCGACGCGCGGGTCGACGACCTGGTCGACGATGCCCGCGACGCCGCTGAGCAGACCCTGTCCACCGTCACCCGGCAGACCCGGTCCACCGGGGAGAAGGTCGCCCGCGTCACCCGCAAGGCTGCGAACCGGACCGCTCCGGAGACCGCGGCCAGGCCGGCGGGGCGCAAGCCCACCGGCAGCCGGACCGCTACGCCGGACACCACCTCGTCCGACAGCTGAGCGTGCGCGGGTTCGCCCCCGTTTCACGCGGCGGCCCCGGGGATGTACCCGGCTTGTGACCGCCCGTACTCTGGTGTGGTGGTGAATCTGCTGTTCGCCCTCGACAGCTACATCCTGATCGGGTTGTGGCTGGTGGCGATCCCCGTCGGGGGCTACGCCTTCGTCCACGCCCTCAGGCAACGCGCCGACGCGTTCACAGCCGCCGACAAGCTCACCAAACCCGCATGGCTGGGTATCACCGGTGCCTCCGTGCTGTTGCTGGTCGTTTCCAGGGGGCTGGGCAGCGGTATCGGCGCCCTGTTCTGGCTGGCCAGCCTGATCGCGGTGCTCGTCTACATCGTCGATGTCAAGCCCGCCGTGATCGGCGTGCAGGGCGGCGGTCAGCGCTGGTGACGCCGCCCGCGTGGACCGTTCTCGGCACCCTGCCCGCGGTGCCGGCGCTCGACCGTCCTGACCTGCTGGGCGAGACGGTCATCGCCGCGCTGAAGGCGCTCGATGCGGCCGACGCCGAGCTGATCGGGGTGGCCGAGATCGACCCGGGGCTCGCCGACACCGCCGCGTTCTGCGCGGCGTACGCCTCGCCGGTCGAGTCCTCCGCCAACTGCGTTGTCGTTGCCGGACGCCGCGGCGACGAGGTCCGGTACGCGGCCTGCCTGGTGCTGGCCAGCACCCGCGCCGACGTCAACGGCCTGGTCCGCAGGCGGCTCAACGCGCGCAAGGCCTCGTTCGCGCCGATGGACGAGGCCGTGGCGCTGACCGCGATGGAGTACGGCGGGATCACCCCGGTCGGCCTGCCCGAGGGCTGGCCGTTGCTGGTCGATGCCGCCGTGGCCACGGCATCCGCCGTGGTGGTGGGCAGCGGGGTGCGCCACTCGAAGCTCGCCCTGCCCGGCACGCTCGTGGCTGCCCTGCCCGCTGCCGAGGTCGTCGACGGCCTCGGTCGCACCGCATCCTGACCTCGCATCACCATCTTGGCGCGTTCGCTGCGGGCGGACGCGGGCCCGGAACATCGGCAACGGTGTAAGTGTTGGAACACGCATGACAGAGATGCTGAAGCTGCCGGTGCTTCCGCTCGCCGACTCGGTGGTGCTGCCCGGCATGGTGGTTCCCGTCCGGCTGGACCAGCCGGAGATTCAGGCGGCCGTCGACGCGGCCAACAGCGTCGATCGCCGGGTGTTGGTCGTCCCGCGACCCGATGGCAAGTATCCGAGCGTCGGCACGGTCGCCGTCCTGGAGCAGGTCGGCAGGCTGCCCAACGGGGAGAAGGCGGCCATGGTGCGCGGCGAGGGCCGGGCGCGGATCGGCTCGGGTGTGACCGGGCCGGGTTCGGCGCTGTGGGTGGAGGCCACTCCGATCGACGATGGGCCGTCGACCGAGCACGCGCGTGAGCTGGCCAAGGAGTACCAGGCGCTGGTCGTGTCGATCCTCCAGCAGCGCGGCGCGTGGCAGGTGATCGACTCGGTGCAGCAGATCAGCGACCCCGGCCAGCTCGCCGACACCGCTGGCTGGGCCTCCTACCTCGATCTCGAGCACAAGTCCCAGCTGCTCGTCGAGACCGATGTGGTGAAGCGGCTGGAGCTGCTTATCGGGTGGACCCGCGAGCACCTGGCCGAGCAGGAGGTCAGCGAGAAGATCGGCAAGGACGTCCGCGAGGGCCTGGAGAAGACGCAGCGGGAGTTCTTGCTGCGCCAGCAGCTCGCCGCGATCCGCAAGGAGCTCGGTGAGGAGGAGCCGGACGGGGCCGATGACTACCGCACCCGGGTGGAGTCCGCCGATCTCCCCGAGTACGTCCGCAAGGCGGCGCTGACCGAGGTCGGCAAGCTGGAGCGCGCGTCCGACCAGAGCCCGGAGGGTGGCTGGATCCGCACCTGGCTCGACACGATCCTCGACATTCCCTGGTCGACCCGCACCGAGGACTCCGACGACCTGGTCGCCGCGCGGGCGATCCTCGACGCCGACCACGCCGGGCTCGACGACGTCAAGGAGCGGCTGGTCGAGTTCCTGGCCGTCCGGTCGCGCCGCACCCGCCGCGGTCTCGGCACGGTCGGCGGGCGCGGCTCGGGCGCGGTGCTGTCGCTCGTCGGCCCGCCCGGCGTCGGTAAGACCTCGTTGGGCGAGTCCGTCGCGCGGGCGATGGGGCGGAAGTTCGTGCGGGTCGCCCTGGGCGGCGTGCGCGACGAGGCCGAGATCCGCGGGCACCGGCGCACCTACGTCGGCGCGCTTCCCGGCCGGATCGTGCGGGCCATCCGCGAGGCCGGCTCGATGAACCCGGTCGTGCTGCTCGACGAGATCGACAAACTGGGCAGCGACTTCCGTGGCGACCCGTCGTCGGCGCTGCTCGAGGTGCTCGACCCGGCGCAGAACCACACGTTCCGCGACCACTACCTCGAGGTCGACCTCGACCTGTCCGATGTGCTGTTCCTGGCCACGGCCAACGTCGCTGAAGCCATCCCCGGCCCGCTCGCCGACCGCATGGAGACGGTGACCCTCGACGGCTATACCGAGGCGGAGAAGATCGCCATCGCCCGGGACCACCTGCTGCCCCGGCAGATCGAGAAGGCCGGGCTGGAGCCGTCCGACATCGAGTTCACCGAGGTCGCGCTGGGCATGATCGCCGCCGAGTACACCCACGAGGCGGGGGTGCGCCAGCTCGAACGGGGCCTGGCCAAGGTGTTGCGCAAGGTGACGGTCCAGCTCGACGCGGGAACGTCCGCGCCGATCACGATCGACGCCGACGCCCTCGTCGGGTTCCTCGGCAGGCCGCGGTTCACCCCGGAGTCGGCGGAGCGCACGTCGGTGCCGGGGGTGGCCACCGGCCTCGCCGTCACCGGAGCAGGCGGTGACGTCCTGTTCATCGAGGCCACGGCGATGGACGGGGAGCCGGGGCTGACCCTGACCGGTCAGCTCGGTGAGGTGATGAAGGAGTCCGTGTCGATCGCGCTGTCCTACCTGCGGTCGAAGGGGCAGGCCGGCGATCTCGCGACGCGCAAGCTCCACGTGCACGTCCCGGCGGGTGCGGTGCCCAAGGACGGGCCGTCGGCCGGGATCACCATGGTGACGGCGCTGGCGTCGCTGGCGTCCGGGCGGCCGGTGCGCTCGACGGTCGGGATGACCGGTGAGGTCACGCTGCAGGGCAAGGTGCTCCCGATCGGTGGGGTCAAGCAGAAGCTGCTGGCCGCGCACCGGGCCGGGCTCACCGACGTGATCATCCCGAAGCGCAACGAGCCCGACCTCGACGACCTGCCGGAGTCGGTTCGTGGGGAGTTGCGGGTGCACCCGGTGGCCGATGTGGCCGACGTGTTGGAGCTCGCGCTGGAGCCGGCGCAGGTGGCTGCGGCCGCCTGACCGAGGGTGCTGAACGGGGGTGGTCGTGCTGCCATGCAGCGCGATCACCCCGTTTTGTGTGTCCGGGCCGTTAACCTTGCTTCTCAGGTGGGTGAATCACCCGGACATCAATAGGAGGAGAGGTCCATGACCCAGACGGTCGGTGGGGCGTCGAAGCACTGCGCGCGGACATGGACGGGCCGGTGATCCTGCCGGGCGACGCGGACTACGACGAGGCCCGCACGGTGTGGAACGCCAGACCTGGACGCGGCGACGTTGGCCCACGGACTTGCCGTACCCACCGGACTGGTCAGCCACACCGGCGTCGGTGGGCTCACCCTCGGCGGCGGCATGGGGTGGTTGACCCGCAGGTTCGGGCTGAGCATCGACAACCTGGTCTCGGCAGAGGTCTTCACGGCGGACGGGCGGGTGCTGCGGGCCGCGGACGATGAGCATCCCGACCTTTCTGGGCGCTCCGCGGTGGGGGCGGCAACTTCGGTGTGGTGACCGAGTTCGAGTTCCGGCTGCACGAGGTCGAACCGCTGATCGAGCTGGGATTCTTCTTCTGGAGCCTCGACCAGGGGCCGGCGGCATTGCGGCTGGCCCGCGAGATCGTCGCGACGATGTCGCCCGAGGTCAACATCGTGGTCGGCGCGTTGAACGCGCCGCCTGCGCCCTTCGTGCCCGATGAGCACCACCTTGCGCCGGGGTACGCACGGAGCTTCCGCCGCTGTTCGACATGGTCACCCCGATGCCCTATGTCGAGCTGCAGAAGATGTTCGACAAGGGCAACGCCTGGGGTTTCCACTGCTATGAGAAGAGCTGTTACGTCGAGGACCTGTCCGACGGGGTGATCCACGTTGTCGCCGAGCATTTCCCGCGGAAGAGCTCGCCGATGTCGGTCATGCTTTTCTACCGGCTCGACGGGGCTTTCAGCCAGGTTGGTGACGACGACACGGCGTTCAGCGGCGGGCGTTCGCCGCGGTTCGCCGCGTTCGTCGTCGGCATCGCGCCGGACGCCGGGCTGCTGGCCGTGGACCGGGCCTGGGTCCGCGACTTCTGGGAGGCGTTGCGCCCACACGCGGTCGGTACCGGTGCGGGATACGTCAACACCATGATCGAGCACGGTGAGGATCGGCTCCGGGCAACCTACGGCCCGGCGAAGTACGACCGGCTCGCCCGGATCAAGGGTGAGTACGACCCGGACAACGCCTTCCACCTGAACGGCAACATCAAACCCACCTGACCCTTGCAACGCCCCTGCGCCCCGCACGCCCCTGCAACGAACGGCACTCTCGTCCATAT
>JBOHEO010000235.1:0-7542 GCA_050701055.1 Pseudonocardia sp.
GACCCCGAGGGTGAACACGGTGCCGCCCTTGCGGCAGGCGTGGATGGCCTGGCGTACGGCGGTCGGCCGGTCGGTCTGCAGCCGCAGCTGCTGCTTGACCTGGTCATAGAGGTAGGCCGGGCCGGGGCTGTGCGCCTCCATTCCCACGGCCTCGATGCACACGTCGGGTCCGCGACCGCCGGAGCGCTCGCGCAGCTCGGCGCCGGCGTCGGTCCCGGTGTAGTCGAGGGTCTCCACCCCCAGGTGCTCGCGGGCCTGGCGCAGCCGTTCGGGGATGCGGTCGATGACGATCACCCGCTCGGCGCCGAGCAGCACCGAGGCGCGGGCGGCGACCTGCCCGACGGCGCCTGCTCCCCACACCGCGACGACGTCCCCGGGCCCGACACCGCCGAGGTCGGCGCCCATCCACCCGGTCGGACCGGCGTCGGAGGCGAACACCGCGGCCAGGTCGTCGTCCAGCCCGTCCGGTACCGGGAAGCTGCCGTGGTCGGCGAGGGGCACCCGGATGTACTCGGCGTGGGTGCCGGCCAGGCCGCCCGGCACGGGAGCAGCACACAACCCACACACCCCGAGATCACCACTCAGGAGGCCGCCCGACCCTGGGGTAGCAGGGCGGGCACGACCCTGTTCGGGTGATCATGGCGGTCCCTACACCAGCCCGATCTTCTGGAGCCGAGTCGTGCCCGCGTCTGCATCTTCGCCATCGCTGTCCTCGCTGTTGCTAACAGGCTGCTCGGCCCCGGTCCAGAGCCCGGGCAGGACGGGGATCTGCTGGTCGCGCTGCGGCGGTGCCAGATCCGCGTCAGCGGCGCGGGCGGCGCCACCGGCTGGTGACCGTGCTCGCGGTGAGCGTCGCCACGGTGCTGGCCGGTGCCCGCATCCCGGGCCCGGTTCCGCTCTCGGTCGGCTCGGCCGCATTCAGGGCTGATGTGGCGGATCATCCGAAGCCGCGCTGACCGAGCGCATCTCGTTCACCGCGGCCAGCAGCCGACTCTCCACCTCCTCCAGTCGCCGATGGAGTCCGGCGACGTCGCCGTGGTCGGCAGGCTGCTCGTCTCGCCGCAGGGTGACGACCAGCGAGCCGCCCGGCTCGAGTACGGCGCGTTCCACATCCGCGACCCCGTCGGCGTTCTGCGCGCGCAGCGCCGTTGCGATGTCGCCTGTTCGCAGGCCCTCGCGGCGCAGCGCCGAGGTGACCCAGCGTCCGTGCTCCACGAGGGTGGTCGGAGTGCCTTCGAAGAGCCTCGTCAGCCGGTCGGAGCGGGCGACGATCCGCACCACGGCGGCGTTGACGGCGATCAGGACGCCCGCCGCGAGGACGCCGCCGGTCACGCTGGTGTCCTCGCCGATGATCGCATTCGCGACCGTGTTGGCAATCAGCAGCACCACGACCAGGTCAAAGGTGTTGAGGTGGGCGAGGCCGCGCTTGCCGGCGACGCGGACGAGCACGGCCAGCGCGAGATATACCGCGACTGCACGAAGGAGGATTTCCCACACCGGGACTTCGAGGGCAAACACCTGCGACATCGACGTTCCTCCTTCGCTCAGTAGGAGCTGCCGACGGGCCCGATCTCGGGTCGCCGCCAGAGCTCCCATCCGGTCTGGACCACGCAGACGACGGTCAGTGCCGCGAGCGCGGCCAGCGCGGGTGCGAACATGGCGAGCGGAATGACCGCGGTCGCGGCCAGCGCAGCGAGCACCCGGTCGGTGGCCAGCTGGTGGTGGTCCCGCCAGCGGTAGCCGACGTCCGCGGCGAAGAACAGTGCAACCCCGCCGGCCAGGGCCAGCGCGGGCAGCGGCGACAGGGGCTCGTCCACCCCCGCGACGGCCTCGTGCACGCCGAGCGCGAAGAACACGACCCCGGCAATCAGCGGCAGGTGCAGGTAGCTGTAGGAGTCCCGCGCCAGCCGCGCCCGATCCTGGCCCTCGGCGTCCCGCAGCCGGCGTTCTGCACCGCTGCGGATGTAGCCGAAGTAGGACCACCACAGTCCGGCCGCGATCAGCACGGCGAGCACGACCGCGCCGAGCACCGCGGGCCGGGCGAGGTTCTCCTGGGCTCCGGCTCCGACCTCCACGATCGCCTCACCCAACGCGATGATGACGACCAGACCGTGCCGTTCGACGAAGTATGACGGCGCGACCCGCCAACCGCCTGTGCCGACGAGGAGCGGCCCGGAGAAGTCGATCACGGCAGCTGCGATCCACAGCAGCTCCCGAACCGGCGACTCGAGGAATGCTGCGGCCACGATGAGCGCCGGCCCGGTGAGCAGGGTGGGGACCAGCCGCAACGCGGCAGCGCTCACGGCGGCCTCGCCGCGCACGTCGATAACCAGCAGCACGATATGGATCAGGCGCACGGCCAGGAACGCGAGCCCGAACACCAGCGCGCGGGCGCCGAACGCCTCCGGCAGCGCGACAGCGGCGACCAGCATCGCCGCCATCGCCAGGAAGATCAGCACCCGAGGAAGCGGCCCCGCGTGGGCCGAGGTGTTGGTCAACCAGGCGTAGCAGACCCACGCCCACCACACCGCAGCCAGCCCAAGCAGCCCATGACCGAAACCCACCCAGGAGATGTCGGCCAGCATCAGGACCGTGACCTGAGCCATCGCGTAGACGAAGACCAGGTCGAAGAACAGCTCCAGGGTGCCGACCGACCGGTCCTGCACCTCGTCCGGCGCCTGCTCGCCAGACGACCGTGTTGCCCGTTCCTCGCTCATTTCACCGGGGTTCCCCCGCGGTGCCCGGACAAGTCCCGCCAAGCCGGATCTTCCGCGCCCGGGCCAGCGGTGATCGAGACCGGTCGAGGTCGGTCTTGGGCGGGATTCTGCTCGGTGGGTATGACCTCCTGCCCGAGGTCGCTCGGGGTGGGCGCCGGTTCCACGGGCCGGGTCCATGGGGTCGTTGGGACGGGGAGGGCCGACGGTCAGCCCGGTGCGGGAAGCGCGCGCAGGGCGGTGATCGCGCGCAGGAGCAGGTCCGCCCAGGGCGCGTGTGCGGATCACCCCGCCGCTGGGTCGCGGAGCGCACCTTCGGATGGCTGCACCGACACCGGCGCCTGGTCCGTGACTACGAACGCCGACCCGACCATCACGAGGCCCTGCTGTGGTGGGCCACCACCGCCATCATGACTCGGCAACTCGTCGCGCAACGCCACGGCGACCCGCCCCGTCCCGCTGGGGCACCGACCGTACTCCCGCACCACCCCGACAAGCAGATCAACTAGCCGCGTGACCCGTTCGCCAACAGGCTCTCAGGCCCTGGGCTGATCCACGCCGCCCCGCGGTCGCCATCTGCTCTACGCGGGCTGCTTCTCCGCGACGACATCGAGCTGCTCGATCGTGGGCTCCTCGAAGAGCTCACCCGTGTTCTCACCGAGCGCTTTGGCGACCTCACCCGACAGGTGCGCCTGGCGCCCGTCGTCGTCGGGAAAGGCGTCGAAGATCCCGAACGACGAGGGTCCGAACTGGATTCCGAACCACCTGACGGTCTTGGGCTCCCCTTCGACGATCGACAGCCCCTGCTTCAAGAAGTCGCGGACGTCGTCCTCCCTGCCGGGCAGTGCTTCGAGGCGTACCAAAAGCGCTTTGCTGACCTGTGTTGCCATCTTCGGTCTCTCTCCTTTGCTCGGTTCGCGTTGTCGCGCTGATCAGAAAGCCGCTACGGCCGCCTCGGCGACCGTCTGATCCTGCTCGCCGCTGCCCCCGCTCACTCCTACCGCCCCGACGACCTGGCCGTCGCGGCGGAGCGGGATGCCGCCGGCGAAGATCATCACCCGGCCATGGTTGGAGCCCTGGATGCCGTAGAACTGCTCGCCGGGCTGAGCGTTCTCGGCCAGGTTCTTGGTGGCGATGTCGAAGGCGCGCGCCGTGAAGGCCTTGTTGATCGAGATGTCGACGCTACCCACCCACGCGTTGTCCATGCGGATGTGGGAGACGAGGTTGCCGCCCGCGTCGACCACGGCGACGTTGCTCGGCGACCCGATCTCGCCCGCCTTGCCCTGACCGGCCGCGATCACGCGCTGAGCGTCTTCGAGCGATACGGATTCGAGCTTGATGGTCATGAGTACCTCCTGGTTGTGTGCGTGTCGAACCACTACTGCGTCGCCCGATCGGCAAACGCCCTCTCCTCAGCTCGAGTCATCCTCGTCCTGTCGCTCGCGTTGGTAGGTGTAGGCCGCCTCGCGAACGTCGAGGCTGTTCTCGAGGCCCGAGCCGAGCGTGCCTCCCAGCGTCGTCCGAGGGTCACGGCGCGCGCGTGCGAGTCGTCGCCGGCTGTGCGGCCTGACTGAACAGTTCCACGATCGCGGGACAGAAGGCCGGGAGATCGTCGGGTGAGCGGCTGGTGACCAGGTTCCCGTCGCGTGCCACCTCCTCGTCCACGACGTTCGCACCGGCATTGCGCAGGTCGGTGCGGATGCTCGGGTACGAGGTCAGCGTCCGGCCCGCCGCGACGCCGGCCTCGATCAGCGTCCACGGTCCGTGGCAGATCGAGGCAATCGGCTTGCCGGTGGCCACGAAATCGCGCACGAAGCCGACCGCGGCGGGGTCCACTCGCAGCTTGTCGGGGTTCACCGTGCCGCCGGGGAGCAACAGGGCGTCGTAGGCATCGACCGAGGCCGACTTGACCAGGACATCAACCGGAAACGTCCCGGCCGCATCCAGGTCGTGGTCGCGGGCCTGAATCTCACCGTCGTGCAGTGACAGCAGCTCGGTCGTGGCCCCGGCATCCTGCAGAGCCTGTCTCGGCTGTTCCAGCTCCACGCGCTCCACGCCGTCCGCCGCCAGGATCGCGACCCGCTTGCCGTGCAACTCGCCTGCCATGTCCGGCTCCGATCTGTGAGAGGTCGCTGTCCCTACTGGTCAGCGTGGGGAGGGAGGGGTCAGCGGGCTCCTGCTCCGGCCTTCTACGGGCGGGGGCCGTCCGGGTGCAGCACGACCTTGGTCCAGCCGTCGTCCCGGTTGTCGAAGTGCTCGTAGGCGTCGGGGGCCTGGGCGAGTGGCAGCTCGTGGGAGACGATCCAGGAGGGCTTGGCCTTACCGGCCGCGACGAGGTCGCGCAGCTGCCGGTTGTACCTCTTGACCGGGCACTGGCCGCTGCCCATGGTCTGGCCCTTGAACCAGTGCAGCCCGTAGTCGAAGGCGATCGCGCCCTGCTGGGCCATCTCGTCGCGCCCGCCCGGGTCCTGCGGCACGAACACGCCCACCGAGCCGATACCGCCGGTGAACCGCACCGACTTCACCAGGTTGTTCATCGTCATCTCCGGGTGCTCGGTGCCCTGCGGGTCGTGAGCCTGGTAACCCACGCACTCACATCCGCGGTCGGCGCCCAGGCCCATGGTCTGCTCCAGGACCGCTTCGACCGGGTCGGTCTTCGAGTCGTCGATCGCGATGGCGCCGATCTCCTCGGCCAGCCGCAACCGGTCCGGGTGGCGGTCCACGACCATGACCTTGGCCGCGCCCTTGATCGTGGCCGACAGCGCCGCCATCAGCCCGACCGGTCCGCCTCCGTAGATGACCACCGAGTCGCCGGGGACCACGCCGGCCATCTCCGTGGCGTGGTAGCCGGTGGGGAAGATGTCGGCGAGCATCACGTAGTCGTTCTCCTTTTCCGCCGCGTCCTCGCCCAGCCGCAGGCAGTTGTGGTCCCCGTAGGGCACCCGCAGCAGTTCGGCCTGCCCGCCCTGCCAGGGCCCCATGTCGGCGAACCCGTACGCGGCGCCGGCCATCTGCGGCTCGGGCTGCGTGGTCAGGCAGTAGTTCGTCAGACCGCGCTCGCAGTTCTTGCAGAACCCGCACGAGATGTTGAAGGGCAGGACTACCCGCTCCCCGATCTGGACCTTGTCCACACCGCCACCGACCTCGACGACCTCGCCGAGGTTCTCATGCCCGAACACCCGTCCGGACTCGAAGTCGGTGCGCCCCTCGTACATGTGCAGGTCCGACCCACAGATGTTGGTGGCGGTGATCCGGACCAACACATCGGTCGGCCGCTCGATCCGGGCATCGGGCACATCCTGAACGCTCACCTTACGGGCGCTTTCGTACACGAGAGCCTTCATGGCAACTCCTTAGAATTCGATCATCGCAGCGTGCCTGACAGTTCGATCTCCGTGAATCACGGAACGATCACTTGGATACTCGCTCCAGCACGGGCGATCGCCAACTCGCGTCAATCCGTACGGTGCGCGAGTACCCCACCGTGGCAGACAACACGCCAATCGAGGGCGCGATGCTCATGATTCTTTTGCTGCGATGAGTTGCTCTCGATAAAGTCGCCTCAGACCCGATTCCGCGAGTAGCACGGTGTTGATCTCCACTTGCGGAGATGATCGTCGTACGAGCGATTCTCGGGTTTCGGGCAGGCTGATGGCCCGAGTGTCGCCTCGGGTAGGCGGGTTCCGAGTGTGGTCGGGGCCGGTTGGCCTGGTCAGGACGGTATCGGGAGGGCGCGGATGCGGGCGAGGACCTCGGCGAGGAGGTCCTCGCCGGGTGGTAGGCGCAGGGTGAAGGTGCCGGCGTGGCGGACCAGCCGGGCCGGGACCCGGACCAGCCGGTGCCGCAGGGTGGCGATCATGGCCTGGCCGCCGCGGACGCCGTGCCCGAACAGCCTCCTGCCCGGTCGGGCGGTCGCGGTGAGCTGGTGCAGCCAGCCGGCGATGCTGGAGGCGAGCAGCGCGCCCCACATCCAAGCGGTGTTGACCTCGGGATACCCGGAGGGTAGGTGCCGCAAGGCCGCCCCGAGCTTGGCGTCCCGGAACACGTTCTCGATCATGGTGCGGTGTCGGTACCAGTGCTCGACCGCGGCGGCCTTGTCCGGTGTGGACACGTCGAGGTTGGTCACGATGAACGAGTAGGCGTGGACCGCGTCAGCGTCGGCGAGCTCCTCGAGCGGCAGCGCTCGCTGGTCGGGGTGCAGAGTGCGGCGCCGCCGTGAGCGCGGGTCGGTCGAGACCTGGCCACGGTCGAGGTCGAGGCGGACCCGGCGGATGAGCAGTCGGGTCGCGGCGGGCCACCAGTCCGGGCAGTACTCGGCGACGGCGACCTGCGCGCCGGACATGTCGATCGCGTCGGTCCACGCGTCGGCGGGAACACCGTCGAGGATGCGCCACAGCGGTGCGATCCGCTTGGCGCCGATCGCGAACTCCACGTCGGCGAACAGCGCGGCGCGGGCCAGCTCGCCAGCGAAGTAGCCGGCGTCGGCGCCCAGCAGGATCCACCCGCTGCGGGCGGCGGCCGGCAGCGCTGCGAGCGCCCGGCCCAGCAGCTGCGCGGCGTGTGGGCGCGGGTCGTCGCGCCCGGACATCAGCTCCGCGGCCAGCACCGTCGCGGTGTCCGCCCAGGTCGCCACGTGTGGGCGCCCGACCCGCTGGCCCTGGTGGTTGTAGGCCACCCCGCGCTTGCGGCGGCCATAGACCTCCACGTCGGTGGTGTCCAGATCGATGGTCACCGTCTGGCACAACGCCGCTGCCCGCTCGGGCGCCAGCAGCTCCAGCGCCGCGGCCGCGACGTCACCGAGCGCGGTCTCCACCGCCCGCCACTGCGC
>JBOHEO010000236.1:0-7533 GCA_050701055.1 Pseudonocardia sp.
TCCCCGACTCAGCTCCCGGGAGATCGTCTCCCGTTCCTGGGCACACAACGGCTCAGCTCCACTCATCAATCATTCCCCCAGAAGATCCCCCGGAAAGGGGTACCTTAGCAGACCAAAATCTGCTACAATAATTGCCTGTCGCTACGGCCGTTTGAGCCCAAGATCCTATTGGAGGACGTAAAGTTCATGCCATTTCACGACACTAGGCCCGTGAATTGACATTGACATGCGATATCGGAGCCAGAGGAGATGGCGGATGTGTACTCATCGTGGATCGATGTCGGATTCAGTGGGTCTCTTGCGCTACCCGAGGTTCGGCGAGATTGTCCGGTGGAACCTGGGGATTGTGCTGCTCATGCTCGCCTTGCTGGCGCTGGTGCCGGGCATCGCGATAGCAAAGACGACACCGTTCGACCTACTGCTCACAACCCAAGATTTGCCGGAAGGTTTCGTCGTTCAAGATGAGGCGGTCTTGCCACCGGCCGATCGTGTCCTGACGACGCTGAGCTGTGCTGAAGATCAGCGGTTTCTCGGAGCGACTGTCGGGCGGCGGGTCTGGGGCAACGGGTCCGTTGCCGTCATTGATATGGCCGTCCAGACGATCACGGACAACGCTGCCGCCGCATTGCTCCGAAGGCTGGTCGACTGTGTCTCGGCCTCTCCAGCTTTCGTGGTCAAGGGAGTGCCGGGAGCGGTGGGACGAGTCGGTGATACAGTCGTGGAGGACACGCAGGTCGACGTGCACGAGGTCGTCTTTCGGCGCGGTTCGTGGACTTTTATCGTCATGACCATCCAGCCTCGACCGGCGAGCGACGGTCTTATCCAGGGCCTTTCGGCTGCTCAGGCTGCACGCGCGTCCCTGGGCAGCTCCGAACCTGCCCCGGCACCCGATCGGGCGAGATCGATCGGCGCTTTATCCGGCTCGTTCCTCTTCTTCCTGGTCATTTATCCGGCACTGATGGACTGGTTTGGCAATCGTATGCGTCGGAGTAACCAACGCATGATTGTCCGGTCACACTTTGTTCGGCCTGATCAGATCGTCGATGTGAGTCCGCGGGCGCAGGAGACTATGCGCCAGGCGCTGAGCCTGTTCATGCTCGAATTCGGTGTCCTTCAAGCGATCGTGTCCGGAACGATGTTCGCATTGTTCGTTTCGCCCGTCGGCGGGGGCATTACTCTCGCCGTCGCCGGGGGAGGCATCGTGCTCGTGCGTTGGTTGCGCAGACGCACGGGGACTGGATATAGCGTAACCCGGCTTCGACGCTCGATCAGCGTCATGGTCCTCGTCGTTATCGCCGTCGGCGTCGCTGTATTGGGTCTCGTTCTGCTTTTGACGGGCGCGCTGGCAGCAAACCGCTCCCCTGGCGATCAAGAGCTGAGGGACGGTACAGAGGCTTTGGACTTGACCATTATGTCGTATGTCGGCCTGATGGTATTGGGTCTCAGTGTTGTCCTATACCGGTTGGCTCGCCGGATCTCCACGTCCCGGCCTTCCTGCGCGGTCCTAGCTGACCAACGGCCACCCGTTCTTTATCTCCGATCCTTCGCCGACGACAGGCTGAATCTGAGAGTAGCGCCTTTCGCGCGTCCATCGCTGTTGGAGCGGCTATCTGCCCGACGGAAACAAGGTTTCGAGGAGATCATAGCCGAAGAATTACAGCAGTACGGGCCGCTGTCTGCGGTCGGTGAGCCCGGCCGGAGGCTGGCACCAATTGGTTTTGCTCGTGAGTACCTGACCGATGTCGACTGGCAGAGCCGTGTACAGCAACGGATGTCTCAATCGACCGCCATCGTCGTGACGGTGGGGCGCAGCCGAGGGCTTGAATGGGAGATACAGGAGCTGATCCGCACGAGCTCGTGGCGGAAGGTGATATTCGTGTTCCCACCTGTGGGTGCCACGGAAATCCTCAATCGGTGGGAGAAGTTGGAGCCACTACTAGAGACAAGTGGCCTGCGCGGCGTCGGTCTCCCCGTGGACTCATCCTGCCTGCTTGCCATAACGTTTACAGCTGAGGCGGAGTGCCGCTACTACTGCGCGACATACCCGAACGCATGGAGCTATAAGGCTGCAATGGCCGTCGCCCTAGCTGATCTGGGTTTGACACCGAGCCATGAACGACCCGAGTACGTCGCGGGTCAATCCGGGTCGGCATCGGAAGTTGCGCCAGCACGAGCGGGAGTACCTCGTCCCGCACATCCCGAACCAACGACCGCAGGGCCTTTTTCGGGGCGAGGTAGCTAAGGGAGTGGGTATGCTGACCGCAGCATGTGCCGATCGGAAAAGCCGCCGCGATGACCGGCCAAGCTGCGGACCCGTTCGACGCCTACCAACGGACCGGTCGCCTCGACTTGCTCAACACCGCGATCGAGTTGTTCCGTGACTCGGTAGCTGCCACCCCACCCGACCACCCCAATTACCCCGCGTGCCTGTCCAACCTCGGCCTCGCGCTGCAGAACCGGTTCGAGCGCATCGGCCGGCTGGTCAACCTGGACCAGGCCATCGCCGTCGGTCGCGACGCGGTGGCCGCCACCCCAGCCTACGACCCCAATCGCCCCAGGTACCTGTCGAACCTCGGAACCGCGCTGGACGTGCGGTTCGGCGCACCGGCCGGCTGGCCGACCTGGACCAGGCCATCACCGCGTTCAGGGATGCCGTGGCCGCCACCTCGCCCGACCACCCCAACCGTCCCAAGTACCTGTCCACCCTCGGGGTCGCCCTGCGTGGCCGGTTCGGATGCACCGGGCAGCTGGCCGACCTGGACCAGGCTGTCACTGCGGGGCGCGACGCGGTGGCCGCCACCCACCCGATCACCCGGAGTGGGCCGTGTACCTGTCCGCACTCGGGATGACCCTGCGTGTCCGGTTCGTACGAATCGGTCAGCGGACCTGGACGAGGCGGTTGCCGCAGGGCGCGACGCGGTGGCCGCCACCACACCCGATCACCCCGACCACGCGGTATACCTGACCAACTTCGGCATCACGCTGCGTGCCCGGTTCGAGCGCACCGGGGACCTGGCCGACCTGGACCAGGCCCTTCCGCTGGACCTACGGCGCCAAGCTCCTCAGAGCCGTATGAACCCCCGAAGAACTTCTGCGGTGCTGCACTAGCTGGAGTGCGTCCGGTCCTGAAAACCTGCCCTCCCGCGTTGGGCCAGTAGACGGGGGAACGGCCCCGCCCGGTAGCAGGCGGGGCCGTTCGATGTCCGAGACGGACCTCCACTGCCATCGCAGCAAGGCGGTTCGGATCCGGTCAGTCGAACTCGCCGTCACGCACGCCGGCGACGAACGCGACCCACTCGGCCGCGGTGAACATCAGGGCCGGGCCGGTCGGGTTCTTGGAATCCCGCACGCCACGGCCACCGCCGGGTAGGTCGGCGACCTCGACGCAGGCGCCCGTGTTGTTGCTGAAGGTAGACTTCCGCCACACGGCGGGAGTGTGGTCATCCCTCATCGATGCCTCTCTTCGCAGTCAGTCGCGTTTGGGTTTGGCGAGCTGCGCGATCATGGCCAGGCTCTCGTCGGTAGCGAGGGACTGGTCGCGCAGCTCGTCCCACATTGTAGCCAGCCGAGCGACCACGGATGCGTCGTCGATGATGTGGCCGCCGACGGCGTACTCCTGGTAGGCCGCGTCGGCCAGCAGCTGATCAGGAAAGGTCAGCAGGGTGAAGGGCCCTGTGCCGACATGCAGCCCAAGGTCGAACGGGAGCACTCTCAGGTCGACGTTCGGCCACGTCGCACGTTCGAGCAGCTGTGCCAGCTGAGCGCCCGCTACCGCCGTATCGCGTGCGCATCGCTCCAGGGCACCCTCGGAGACCACCGCGCTCAGCTGGAGTGCGTCCGGTCCTGAAAGCCTGCCCTGGCGTTGCAGCCGGGCACTCACCAGTCGATCGATCTCCTTGGCGGTCGGTGGGGCGTTCAGGGCGTAGAGCCTGCGCATGTACTGCTCGGTCTGCAGTAGCCCAGGGATGATCTCGATGTCCAGGCAGCGCAGCGAGACGGCGTCGGTCTCCAAGCCGACGTAACCAGCCAGCCACTTGGGCAGTCGGTAGGTGCTCCACCATCCGCGCTTGCTGGCCTCCTCGCGCAGCTCTTCGAGTGCAGCGAGCGTCGCCTCGTCGGCTCCGTAGACGCGGTCGACCAGCACGATCAGCTCGGACTTGCCAAGGGCGTTGCGGCCCGTCTCGATGTGCCCGATCCGAGGCCCTGAGCAGCCGATGGCCGCTGCCGCTTCCAGTCGACTGACACCGGCGGCTACTCGTAGTCGCCCGAGCTCGGCGCCGAGCTGGATACGCCTGACTGTAGGTCCTGCCATTCCTTGCATCATAGTCACAGCTCCTCTGTCGTAGCGTTTCCTATGTAACGTCTTGATTTGTAGAAATACGTTACTATGGTACCGTAAGGCGTCAGCGCAGGGCTGGCGTCGGCCGCCCGGCCTGCTGCCCCCGCGACCGGGCCGGGCGGCGCTACCAACCAGCGGGAGAGTGGTGGGGACCATGGCAGGCAGGCGCCGGCGCAACGGCCGCCGGACCCGGGACGTGATCCCCGAGCGCCGGACCGTCGAGATGGTCGACATCACGACCCTGCAGGCACACCTCCTGTCCGACGACGCCGTCACCCCCGGACGTCACGGTGGCCACTACACCGCGCTCTGCGGAACGGACGTGACGCCCGCGGCGATGGTCGAACCCGGACGTGGCTACTGCCGGTCATGCAGCTCCAGCGCCACGATCCCTCCTCGAGAGACCCGGTGAGCTGCGCGCAGGCCGAGGCGTGCCCGGCGTGCGGCGACCTCTTCTGGGCCGACCCCCGACAAGAACGGAGACGTCATGCAACCATCCGCGTCCGGGGCGGCGGAGGCATCAGCCGCCCTCACCGAGGAACTCGCCAAGCTGCCCGACGTGGTCGCCCGGCTGCGTGCGGCGCACCTGCCCGACCGCTCGGGCCGACACTGCCGGAACTGCCGGGTCGGCACGCAAGGTGGCATGCAGCGCTGGCCGTGCCGTCTGGGCGGCCTCGCCGACGCCGCCCAGCAGCTGATCGAGCGCCGCGACCGGGCCCACGGATAGCTCACATCGCGCGGTAGTCCCGGGGCGAGTACCGGGGCCCGAACCGGGGCCTGCGCAACCCCGAGAGCTCCACGTACCGCACCGCCCGCTGGCGCTGGGGCACGTACGGGGCGAGCACGGCGAGCATCCCGGCGTCGTCCAGCGGCCGGCCGACGAGCGCCCAGCCGACCAGGGTCGGAATGTGGAAGTCGCCGAAGCTGACGGCGTCGGCGTCCCCCCAGGCCCGCTGCGCGACCTCGGCGGCGGTCCAGACACCGATCCCGGGGACCCGGCGCAACAGGACCCGCCCGGCCTCGCCGCCGAGCTCACAGGCCGTCTCCAGCCGGGACGCCACCGCGGCGCACGCCAAGATCGCCCGGCGGCGCGCGGCGTCCACTCCGGCCCGGTGCCATTCCCAGTCGGGCACGGCCCGGATCTGCGCGGGGGTCGGCGGGACGCGCATGCCCTCAGGGGCGGGACCCGGCGCCGGGTCGCCGAACCGCCAGCACAGCTCCCGCCACGACCGCCGCGCCTCCACACCGGTCACCTTCTGTTCCAGCACCGCCGCCACCAGCACGTCCCACACCCGCCCGGTCGACCCGAACCGGATGCCCGGTAGCCGCCGGGCGACGTCGGTGATCAACGGGTGGTGCGCGACGAACGTGTCCGGGTCGTCGTCCGCGCCCAGCAGCGACGGCAGTCCGTCGAGGGCACACGCGGCACCCGGCCCCCACGCCATGGCGACCACGGTGCCGTCGCCGCGCCGGTGCAGGCGCAGCGTCACCGCGCCGGCCGAGGTGGTGCAGACCCGCCACACCGCCGCACCGTCACCGGCCGACCGCCAGGTGGGGTCGCCGCGCCCCCGGCGCAACGGCGCCAGTACCCCCGCGAGATCCACCGGGAACGGCGGGCGCCACTCCCGACTACTCATCCGGGGAGAACCGCACCCCGCCCGCCGGCAGCACGACCTCGGGCCAGATCCGCATCCCCGCGCGCAGCTCACAGCGGGCCCCGATCAGCGCCCGGTCCCCGATCACCGAGTCGACGACGGTGGCGCCGTCGTCGACGACCGCGCCGGCACCGACCACGGAGTGCGCGACGGTGGCCCCGGCGCCGATCACGGCCCCGTCGAACACCAACGCTCCCTCCACGTGGGCACCGGCGCCGATCCACGCGTCCCGGCCGACGGTCGTCCCGCCGCACACCTTCGCGTCCCCGGCGACCACCGCACCTGGCAGGACCAGCGCCTCACCGGGCGGGCCGGGCAGCGCGGCCGACGGCGCGATGCCCCGGACGAGGTCGGCCGAGCCGTGCACGAGATCGGCGGGCGTGCCCAGGTCACGCCAATACGCGTTGTCGACGTGCGCCTGGACCCGCGCGCCGGCCGCGAGCAGCCCCGGGAACGTCTCCCGCTCCACCGACACCGGCCTGCCCTGCGGGATCGACTCGAGCACCGAGCGGCGGAAGACGTAGCAGCCGGCGTTGATCTGGTCGCTTGGCGGGTCGTCGGTCTTCTCCAGAAATGCCAGCACGCGACCGGTCGGATCGGTCGGCACGCAACCGAACGCCCGCGGATCCGGCACGCGCACGAGGTGCAGCGTCACGTCGGCGTCCGCGCGGCGGTGCGTGTCGAGCACCGCGCGCAGGTCCGTGCCGGCGAGCACGTCGCCGTTGAAGACCAGCACGTGCTCGGCGCTCAGGTGCCCGGCCACGTTGCGGATCCCGCCGCCGGTGCCCAGCGGCCGGTCCTCGACGACGTAGGTCAGCTCCAGGCCCAGCTCGGTGCCGTCGCCGAAATGCTCGGAGAACGTCTCGGCCAGGTACGACGTGCCAAGCACCACGCGACGCACGCCAGCGGCCCGGATGCGGGACAGCAGGTGCGCCAGGAACGGCACGCCGGCGGTGGGCAGCATCGGCTTGGGGGCGGACAGGGTGAGTGGGCGCAGCCGGGTGCCCTTCCCACCGACGAGCACCACCGCCTCGACGTCGTGCAGCACCAGATCTCCTCAGGCCATCAGGTCGCGGTCCGGCTCCGGACCGCCGCGCGGAGCGCCCGCGGGGCGCGTTTCGACACCGCGATACGCAATGCCTCGGCGATCCTCAGGACGATGCGCCGCAATCCGGTATGCCGGTCGGTCAGGTAACGGCGGCGCCCGGCCAGCACGGCGTCCCGGTCGACGGAGCGGGACGGGACCACCACCTCCGCCGTGGGCACGTGCACGCAGAGCCATCCGGCGCGGGTGAGCCGGTCGCCGAGGTCGACGTCGGCATACGGCCCGGTGTAGCGCGGGTCGAAGCCGTCGACGGATTCCCACGCCGCCCGGCGCAGCAGCAGGCAGGAGCCGCCGAGCCAGCCGACCGGACCCTCCACGGCCGGGGCAACGGCCGGGGCTGTCCCGAGGAGGGTGCCGGCAAGCGCGGGCAGCACCCGGCCGGCCGGCAGATCCCCCGCCGACGGACGCACCGCGCCACCCGGGTCGCGCACGAG
>JBOHEO010000237.1:0-7395 GCA_050701055.1 Pseudonocardia sp.
CCCGACCGGCACTCGTGCCGGCCGCGGTGCGCCACGCGGTTGCCACTCCTGAGCTCACCTCGCCGCACCCCCGTACCGCCGATATCACGATCGCCGATGCACAGTGTAGGGGTTCACCCGTTCGCCCGGGTCAACCAAACCACAGCCTTCGGACCGCGGCACGAGACCGTGAATCGCCTCGGTCAGCACCGCGCCGATCGGCGAGCGGCGTCCACCATTCGTCGGCATTTGCGAACGGACCGAAACTCCAGACGCCGACGACCGTTGTGGACTATGACCGGTGCCGGCAGAACGGGGAGCCTCTGCCGGCACCGGTTGATCCAAGTGAGGGGACACGGGGGGCAGATCCCCCCGTGGGTCCTCCTCAGGCCCGGGAGAGCGCGAGCTCCGGGTCGGGTCGGGCTGGCGCCAAACGCGACTCCGAGCGGGTCCGCACCACTCCGACCAGCGCGAACGCCCCGGCCGTCAGGATGGCCATCACCACACCGGCGAGCAGCGCCAGCAGCGGGCTGCCCCCGGTCAGTTGGGTCAGTTGGCCGAGCAGCAGGCCGACCAGCAGCATGTACATACTCCACGCCGCCGAACTCATCACGGACCACGGCAGGAAGCGCATCATCCCGAGTCCGTAGCGGCCGGCGGCCGCGGTGCTGACGAGCCGGCCGCCGGGCACGAATCGGGCACCGACCAGCGCCAAACCGGGATTGCCCAACAGGTGGCGGCGCACCCACCTGGACAACCCGCATTCCACTCCGCCCACCGAGACGCGACGGGCCAACACCCGGTTCGAGAAACGGCCCAAACCGAAGACGGCCAGATCCCCGACCACCGAGCCCACCAGCGCCGCGAGAAGGAACCCCAGCACGGCAACGGCATCGTCTTCGACGAAGGCGACCGCGAACGCCGACATCAGCAGCGTTTCGCTGGGCAGAACCGGGAGCGGGCCGTCGATCGCGATCAGCACCGCGAGCACTGGCAGGAGCCAGATGCTGTGCAGGACGGCGCCGAACGCGATCTCGACATCGACCACCGCAGCGCTCCTCCGATCCGGCATCCCTGACGGGAGCCGGCAACCAGCCTGTCAGATACATCTGGCGCGCCGAGGGCGGGAGCCCCGACCCGACCGGGCCGGACCGAACCCCTGCTCCCCACCCCAAGTGCCCGACGCCCCTCCCCCGGGTGCGCCCCCTCCCCCTGGGGAGCCCCCGGCTGCACCGCACCACCGTCACGCAACGAACGGCAGCGCCCCGGGCGAGCGGCAGCGCCTGAGGCGAGCGGAGTGAGTCAGGCGTCGGTCCGTTCCTCGGGGGGATCGACGAACATCTCCCCGAGCTCCCGGGCCAGGCCCATCGCCCGCCGCGCCCAGTCCGGCGACGCCCCGGCCAGCCCGCAGGTCGGCGTCGGCAGCGCGAGGGCCGAGAGGCGGACCCGGTCGAAACCGAGCCGGTCGGCCAGCTCGAACGCGGGGCCCGCCAGGTCTCGTACCCGTACCTGTCCCGCCGGTTCGAGGGCGGGCACCAGTCCGAGCAACAGCGGGATGCCGACGTCCCACACCTCACCCAGCGCGTCCAGCTCGGCCGGAACGGCGGTGCGGCCCGACACCGACGGCAAGGTTGCGTCGATCCCGATTCCGGCCGCGCCGGTGGTGGCCAGCAGCGCCACCGGTGGATGCGGCGCGCAGCAGTGCAGCAGGACCGGCGCGCCGACCGCTTCGATGAGATCGCGCAGCGCGTCCCGCGCGTCGGGCGCAGCCACCGACCGGACGGTGCCGTATCCCGACGCCGTCGGCAGCGTGCCGGCCAGTACGGTCGGCAGGCCCGGCTCGTCGAGCTGCACCAGGACCTGCGCGCCGGTCCGCGCCGCGACCTCGGCGACGTGCAGGCGGAGTCCCTCGGTGAGGCTCACGGTGAACTCGCGCACCGCACCGCGGTCGGTGAGCACCCGGTGCCCGGCCCGCAGCTCGATGGCGGCGGCGAGGGTCCACGGCCCCGCGGCCTGCACCTTGACCCAACCCGGGCGGACTCGCGCACAGGCCTCGTCGAAGGCGTCCAGGTCCATCCGTAGGAGGTCGACCGCCCGCCGGTGTTCGCGGCCCGGCTGGGACGCCACCCGGTATGCCGAGGGGCGAACCTCCACGGCGATGTCGACCAGCAGCGCCGCTGTGCGGCCGATCATGTCCGCGCCCACCCCGCGCTCGGGCAACTCGGGCAGGTTCGGCAGGAGCGGCAGCTCGCCCACGACGGTGGCGGACGCGTCGACCGGGTCGTCACCGGGCATCGAGCCGACCGCCGTGGCGGCACCGTCGGGCCAGCGCGCGGACTGCGGTTCGGTGGCCATGGGCGCTGTCTACCAGGCAGGGCCCGGGTGATCGATCTGAGGGACACCTCACGGTCGCGGCGACGACCGCCAGGTGTCCGTCGGATCGATCACCGGTCAGGTCCTGCGGCAGCGGGCACGGATGCACCGGTGTTCCGCTGCTGACCGCCTCCGGATCGAGCCATGATCGCCGGTCGGGCGTTCAGCGAGCGGCCGTGATGGTGGCGCTGCCGAGCACCACGTCGCCGTCGGGGTCCGGCCGGTACAGCGCAACCGCCTGGCCCGCCGCCACCCCCCGCAACGGCTCGGCGAGGTCGACCCGCACGCCCGCGCCGTCGACGTGTGCGACCGCGCGGGCCAGGCCGCCGTGCGCGCGGACCTGCGCCACGCATTCCACCGGTCCGTCCGGTGCCCGCCCGCAACTCCACACCGGGGTGCCCGCGTCGATCGCGGAGACGTCCAGCGCCGCCGCCGGCCCGACCCGGACGGTGCCGGTGACCGGTTCGATACCCAGCACGTACCGGGCTCGTCCATCGGCGGCGGGGGCCGCGACCCCGAGCCCCTTGCGCTGGCCGACGGTGAAGCCGTGCACGCCGTCGTGGCGCGCCAACTCCGCACCCGTCACGTCGTCGACCACCGCGCCGGGTCGGCTCCCCAACCGCGACGCGAGGAAGCCGCGGGTGTCCCCAGAGGGGATGAAACAGATGTCGTGGCTGTCGGGCTTGTCCGCCACCCGCAGGCCGCGGTGGGCCGCCTCCGCCCGGACCCCCGCCTTGAGTGTGTCTCCGATCGGGAACATGGCGTGCGCGAGTTGGTGGGCGGTGAGCACGGCGAGGACGTAGGACTGGTCTTTCCCATCGTCGACGGCACGGCGCAGGGTGCCGTCGGACAGGCGCGCGTAGTGCCCGGTGCACACGGCGTCGAAGCCCAGTCCCAACGCCCGGTCCAGCAGCGCCGAGAATTTGATCTTCTCGTTGCACCGCAGGCACGGGTTCGGCGTCTGCCCCGCGGCGTAGGCGGCGACGAAGTCGTCGACGACGTCGGCGGTGAACCGGGTGGCAAAGTCCCACACGTAGAACGGGATATCCAGCACGTCGGCGGCGCGCCGGGCGTCAGCGGCGTCCTCGCGCGAGCAGCAACCCCGGGAACCACCGCGCAGCGCGGCCGGGGTCTGCGCCAGCGCCAGGTGCACCCCGACGACGTCATGCCCGGCCTCGACCGCCCGGGCGGCGGCGACGGCGGAGTCCACCCCGCCGCTCATCGCAGCCAGGACCCTCAACGACGCCGGACCCTCATCGGCCATCTTGCCCGGCCGACGACGCCTGCTGCCCCGCCCGCCGGGCCCGGTCGACGACCTGGCCGATGACCGCGGCCACCGCGTCGACGTCGGCGCTGGTGGAGGTGTGCCCGAGGGAGAATCGCAGCGAGCCGCGCGCGGTGGCCTCGTCGGCACCCATCGCCAACAGCACGTGGCTGGGCTGCGCCACACCGGCCGTGCACGCCGACCCGGTGGAGCATTCGATGCCGTGCGCGTCGAGCAGCATCAGCAGGCTGTCGCCCTCGCACCCGGGGAACGACAGGTGCACGTTGCCCGGTAGCCGCGACGGGCCGCCGTCCACCACGCCGGTGCCGGGGTCGCCGTTGAGCAGCGCGTCCGGCACCGTGGCCAGCACCTTGCCGACGAGGTCGTCGCGCAACCCGGCGAGCTCGCCGGCACGGTACGGCGCGCCGGCGACCGCCAGCTCCACCGCGGTGGCCAGCCCGATCACCGACGGGGTGTCCAGCGTGCCCGACCGCACATCGCGTTCCTGGCCACCGCCGTGCAGCAATGGCGTGAGCGCGACCTCCCGGCCGAGCAGCAGCGCGCCGGCGCCATAGGGTCCGCCCAGCTTGTGGCCGGTGAGGGTGAGCGCGTCGACGCCGGACGCCGCGAAGTCGACGGGCAGGATGCCCACGGCCTGCACGGCGTCGGTATGCAGCGGTACGCCGAACTCATGGGCGACGGCGGCGAGGTCGCGGATCGGGTTGACCGTGCCCACCTCGTTGTTGGCCCACATCACCGAGACCAGCGTGACCCGCTCCGGATCTCGGGCCAGCGCGGCCCGCAGCGTCTCCGAGTGCACCCGACCCGACCGGTCGACCTCCAGGAGCTCGACGTCGGCGCCCTCGTGCTCGGCGAGCCACTGCGCCGAGTCGAGGATGGCGTGGTGCTCGATCGCCGAGACGAGCACCCGGTTGCGCGCGGGATCGCCCTGCCGGCGTGCCCAGTACAGGCCCTTCACCGCGAGATTGTCGCTCTCGGTGCCGCCGGTGGTCAGCACCACCTCCGACGGCCGGGCACCCACGGCGGCCGCGATCCGTTCGCGAGACTCCTCCACGGCACGCCGGGAGCGGCGCCCGGCGGAGTGCAGCGAGGAGGCGTTGCCCGTGCGCGACAGCGCCTCGGTGATGGCCACGACCGCCTCGGCGAGCATCGGCGTGGTGGCCGCATGATCCAGATACGTCATCGCCCGTCCCGGTCGTTGATCCCGGGGTTCCAGGGTAGTCGCCGGATCGCGCGACCGGATCGGCGACCGACACTGACCGCCCGAACCGGTGCGCCTGCCCGAGCACGGTGGTCGACGCCGCCATCCGGACGACGAATGCCGCGTCGGCGGCCACGGACCGTTCCGGACGCTCGGCCACATCGGTGATACCCAGGTTCGGCGCGCGGCGGAGGTAATGCCCATTGCGGAACGAACGACAGGTAGAGCAAGTGCCGGTGACTGTACCCAATGTTGTGCGTGACAGTCAGTCGCGGAGCCGATAATGTCTATCCACCCTTTGGTGGCGACCGGCGGGGAGGTGCGGTGGCCCGGGTATTCGTCAGTCATGCCAGTGCGGACCGCGCGCTTGCCGGTGAGGTGTACCGGTGGCTGGTCGAGGCTGGCCATGAGGTGTTTCTGGACCAGGATCTGCGCGACGGTATCGCTCTCGGCGAGGAGTGGGAAAGGCGGCTGCATGAGCGGCTGACCTGGGCCAATGCGGTGGTCTGTGTGGTCACCTCGGCCTATCTGGACTCGACGTGGTGCGCCGCCGAAATCGGCATCGCCCGGTCGCGGGGTAGTCAGTTGCTGCCACTGTGCGCCGAGCCGGGGGTAGCTCACCCCCTGTTAACGTCGGTCCAACACCGCGACTTCATGGCGGATCCGGCTGCCGCCCGCGCCGCGGTGATCACGGCGTTGCACCGGGTCGACGCCACCTGGCCGGACGATCGATCCCCGTTCCCCGGGCTGCGCCCCTTCGACACCGACCGGCATCAGGTGTTCTTCGGCCGCACCGACGAGGTCGAACACCTTGCCGAGCTGCTGCGATCCCCCGCCGAGCGCGCCGAGGGTGCAGCACTGCTGGTGGTAGGCCCCTCCGGGTGCGGCAAGTCCTCGCTGGTCCGAGCCGGGCTGCTGCCGATGATGGCCCGGGAGTCAGGCTGGCTGGCCCTGCCACCGATCCTGCCGGGCACCGACCCGGTGGCAGCGCTGGCCCGGGAACTCGCCGCCACCGCACGGCGAAGCACGCTGGACTGGACGGTCGACCACGTCCACCACCAGCTCGACCAGCACGGACTCACCGGGCCGGCCGACGAGCTGCTACTCGCCGACCCCGCAGGCCCGCAGCAGCGCCTGCTGATCGTGGTGGATCAGTTCGAAGAGCTCCTCACCCAGACTACCCCCACCGAGCGAGCCCGGTTCGTCGAGCTGCTGCGCCCGGCGCTGACCGGTCCGGTGCGCGTGGTGGCCACCCTACGCCCGGAGTTCCTCGACCAGCTGCTGATCGATCCCGAACTGGCCACCCTGCCGACCCGGACGTACACCCTGCGTCCGCTGCGCCGCGAAGCACTGCGCGCCGTGATCCAGAGACCGGCCCGGCTGGCCGGCATCGACGTGGACGACAGCCTGGTGGACCGGCTGGTCGACGACACCGACAGCGGCGAAGCCCTGCCACTGCTGGCCTTCATCCTGGCCCAGCTCGCCGAGGGCATCCACCGCGACGGGCGGCTGTCCCGCACACGCTACGACCGGCTCGGCGGGGTACAGGGTGCCCTGACCCGCCAAGCCGACACCGCGCTGACCGACGCGCTCACCGCGGGCGGACGGAGCCGCGAACAGGTGATCGCCGGGTTGCTGCGGCTGGTCACCGTCGACGAGCAAGGCCGCCCCACCCGCTGGCGGGTCAACCGCGATGAGCTGCCCACACCGGTGGTCACCGAGCTGGACGCCTTCGTCACACGGCGGCTGCTGACCACCGATGAGGGCAACGGCAGCGGGGTCGTCGGAGTCGCCCACGAAGCATTCCTGTCCACCTGGCCACCACTGACCCAGGCGATCGCCGCGAACGTGTCAGCACTGCGAGCCCGCCGTGCCGTCGAACACGCCGCCACCGAATGGAACGAGGACGGCCGCCCACCTACCCGGCTCTGGGGCGGCGGCCAACTCGCCGCCACCGTCACCGACACCGGTGCCCGCATCCACGCCGGCACCACACCACCGGCCCGACAAAGATTCCGGTGGCTCCCGCAGCGGCACCGGGTGCTGGTCACCGATCGCGTCGAACTCAGCCCCCAGGCCCGCGACTTCCTGCACACCAGCATCCGCAGCGACCGCTACCGCCGCCAGCGCACCACCACCATCCTGTCAGTGCTACTCATCCTCGCCCTGGTCGCAGCGGGTGTCGCCATCGACCGGCAACGCATCGCGGAGCAGCGGCAGCGGATCGCCATTGCCGGCCAGCTCGTCGGCGAAGCCGAGGCCGCGCGACGCACCGACCTGCACGCCGCGCTGCAACTCGGGCTCGCCGCCCACCGTATCCACCCCGACGACGAGACCCGCTCGAGTCTGCTGAACACGGTCGCTGCCGGTCCCTACGCCGGCACGCTGACCGGTCACTCCGGCTCGGTTGCCTCGGTGGCGTTCGCTCCCGACGGGCGCACCCTGGCCACCGGCAGCGAAGACAACACCGTGATCCTGTGGGACCTGACCGACCGTGCCCGACCTGGCCGGCTCGGACAACCCCTCACCGACCACACCGGCTGGGTGAACTCGGTGG
>JBOHEO010000238.1:0-7360 GCA_050701055.1 Pseudonocardia sp.
GGCCGGAGCCGGGCCGGAGCCACCGGCCGGGGGCTGATCGGCGGCCGTACCCCAACCGGGCCGCGCCACCGGAGGCGCGGGGTGCGGGACCGGCGCCGGGGGGGCAAGGCCGCCGTGGTGGGGCTGCGGATTCGGGCGCGCCGCGGGAGGCGGCATCAGCCCCTCGAGCTGGTTACGCATGCGCGTCAGCTCTGCGAGCATCGCGTTGCGCTCACCAACGAGGCTGGCGACCTGGGATCGCAGGTTGTCATCGCCCCGCGCCGACAACCTGGCCTGCCGACGGATCTCCGCGGCCTCCTCCTCGGCAGCGCGCAGGATGCTCTGCATCCGGTCGGTGAAACCACCGACGATGTCGGGCTCCTGTGCCGGCGGTGTCGGAGCGGACCGGGGCTGTGATTGATCCGGCCGCGGGCGCGGGGTAGGACGCGGCCGCGGTTCGGGTGGCGGGTAGCCGGCAGGCTCTGACCCACGCGACGGCGATCCACGCGACGGCGATCCACGCGACGGTGTGAGTGGGGGCATGGGTGGAGGGGGCAGCGGCTGGCTGCGCGCGACATCAAGCTCCGCCCGCAACCGGGCCACGACCCGCTGGAGCCGTGCAACGTGGTCATCGACCTGCCGGCGGTCGTAGCCCCGGAGCACGACATCGAACCGTGGAGCACCGAGGAAGCGATCGCCTCCGTCACTCATCATCAATGACCCCTCCCGAGCGTGCTCATACCCTGCGTTCCGCCGAGGGTAGGTAATGGGATCGGCGCGGCGCGGCTGTTCACTCTGACGGAGTATACCGATTATGGACGGGCGCGGTGCCGCTGGATCGGGGAGCTTCCGGAACGAGCCGGGGACCCGTCGACCGGCAAAATGGGAACCGCATACCATCGGTACGGTGGATACTCGGCCGATGCTCGATCCCCTGCTCGAGAGGTCGACGGCAGTGCCCGATTCCGAAGATGACTCCGCTGACTCCTCGGCCCTGCGGCGCACCCTGCACCAGCGCGGCCTGCGCATGACACCGCAGCGCCAGCTGGTGCTCGACGCCGTCCGTCACATCGGCCATGCCACTCCGGAGCAGATCTGCAACGAGGTTCAGCGAGTGGCGCCCGCGGTCAACATCACTACCGTCTATCGCACGTTGGACCTGCTCGAACGACTCGACCTCGTGCGGCACACCCACCTCGGCCACGGTGCCCCGAGCTACTCCGAGCAGGAGCACCAGCACGTACACCTGGTCTGCCACGAGTGCGGCACGGTTTTCGAGGCGCCGACCGAGATGATGGACGCGCTGGTGCAGCGGCTCCAGGACGAGATGGACTTCGCGCTCGACGTCGCGCACGTCGCGCTCTCGGGGCAGTGCCGGACGTGCCGGAACGCGTCCTCCGGAGCCGACACAACCCGCAAAGCCGGCACCGCCGGCTTGGATCCGCCGTGATGACCGAGACGTACTCCGACGTCGACGACGTTCCCGATCCCGATGCCGCCGTGCCCGCCCATTGCGGCGACCCGCTCGCCGAGCAGCGGTCGATGGTGCGCGCCGCCGCCGTGACCGACCGCGGGCACCGCGGCGTCATCGCGGTGCCCGGCGAGGACCGGCTGAGCTGGTTGCACCTGCTGCTCACCCAGCATGTCAGCGAGCTGCCGGCCGGCACCGGCACCGAAGCGCTCGTGCTCGACCTCCAGGGTCGGGTACTGCATCACATGGTCTTGGCACACGTCGGCGACATCGTGTGGTTGGACACCGAGCCCTGCGACGTCCACGGGCTTCTCGAATACCTGTCGACGATGCGGTTCTGGTCGAAGGTCGACCCGCGCGACGCGACCGCGGAGCTCGCGGTGCTGAGCGTGGTGGGGCCGGAGACGGCCACCGTGCTCGCCACGGCCGGTGTTCCCGTTCCCGACGCGCCGTACGCCTGTGCCGCACTGCCGGGCGGCGGGATCGTCCGCCGGATGCCCTGGCCGGGTGCGGACGCCGCCGACGTGCTGGTTCCGCGCGCCGCCCAGGGGCAGTGGTGGGCGCGGTTGACGACCGCGGGTGCCCGCCCCGCCGGCACCATGGCCTTCGAGGCGCTGCGCGTCGAAGCCCTACGACCGCGGCTCGGAGTGGACACCGATGACCGCACGATCCCGCACGAGGTCGGCTGGATCGGGCCGGCGGTACACCTGGAGAAGGGCTGCTACCGCGGCCAGGAGACCGTTGCCCGGGTGGCGAACCTCGGCCGGCCGCCACGCCGGCTCGTCCTGCTGCACCTCGACTCAGGCGACGATTACCAGCCCCGGTCAGGTGACCCGGTGCTGCGCGATGGCCGGGCGGTCGGGCGCGTGGGCACGGTGACTCTGCACCACGAGCTCGGTCCGGTGGCGCTGGCGCTGGTCAAGCGGTCCACACCGGTGGACGCGGAGCTGGTGGCCGGGGTGGATGAGCGGGCCGCGCCCGCAGCGATCGACCCGGCGTCGGTCCCACCGGAGGACAGCGCACCACCACCCGGGCGGGCCGCTCAGATCCGCGGCGGTCTGCGCAACTGACGGCCTGGGCGGTCGTGCCCGGCGGAAGCCGCTCAAGCTGACCGATCACTGCCGGCACCGCGGTGAACGCCGCCAGCGGTCGCGCGGTGCTCACCTGGTTCCCGGCCCGCCGGAGCTGGGGTGGCCGCGCTCACGCTGCCGTCGATCGCCGCCGGACCGGGATTCCCGCCGTCTTCGCCACGTTGGCCGGCATCTGCCTGGTCGCTCGGTAGCCGTCGCGGGGTGGACAGGACACCGGTACGGCCGAGCCCAACCATGGAGAATGCGTGGGAGCCCGTGTACAAGCTGCTGTTCTCGATCTTCCTTCGGCGGCTTCCGGCGGAGACGGCGCATCGTGCCGGTTTCGCGCTCATCCGGATGGCGCAGGCGGTGCCGGTGCTGGGATGGGCCCTGCGGCGGTGGCTGGGTCCACGCGATCCGACGCTGCGGGTGCACGCTCTTGGGCTCGATCTTCCCGGACCGCTGGGTCTGGCCGCAGGTTTCGACAAGGATGGCCGGGGAGCCGCTGCGCTGGGGGCGCTGGGGTTCTCGTTCGTCGAGATCGGCACCGTGACCGCCCAGCCGCAGCCGGGTAACCCGCAGCCACGCCTGTTCCGGCTGGTGAGGGACCAGGCGCTGGTCAATCGCATGGGGTTCAACAACGCGGGCGCGGCGGCCGCCGCGACCCGGCTGCGACGTCGAGCACAGGGTGTCGTGGTCGGTGTCAACATCGGCAAGACGAAGCGCGCCCCGATGGGTGCGGCGGTGGCCGACTACGTCAGCAGCGCGACGGTCCTGGCCCAGGTAGCAGATTACCTGGTTGTGAACGTCAGCTCCCCGAACACACCGGGACTCCGTGACCTGCAGGCTGCCGATCAGCTTCGCCCGTTGCTCGGTGCGGTTCGGGATGCCCTGGATCGGGTGAGCCCGACTCGGCGGGTGCCGCTGCTGGTGAAGATCGCACCGGACCTCGCCGACGGGGACGTCGACGCGGTGGCCGACCTGGCGCTGGAGCTCGGGTTGGACGGGATCATCGCCACGAACACGACGCTGTCGCGTGCGGGACTGCGCAGCGCACCGAAGGACATCACGGCGGTCGGTGTCGGCGGGCTGTCGGGCGCGCCGCTGAAGGACCGCTCGGTGGCGGTGCTGCGACGTCTGCACAAACGCGTCGGCGATCGGGTGGTACTGGTGTCGGTCGGCGGTATCGAGACCGGCGAGGACGTCTGGGTCCGCCTCAATGCGGGCGCGACGCTGGTGCAGGCGTATACGGGGTTCGTCTACGGCGGACCGCTGTGGCCTCGGCGGATCCATCGAGACCTGGCGCGGAAGGTCCGGCGGGCGGGGCTCTCCTCGATCAGCGAGGTCAGGGGAGGCGGGGCAGCGTGAGCGGTGGTGCGGCAGGCACTCTAAGCCGTGCTGCCGCGAACGTCACACCGGTGGTACCACGTCGCAGGACGGGCGGTTCGCAAGGTACGGTGGGCACCAGGACATTGATGACATGAATGGGGCCGCCGAGACATCCGGCCGCCCCTTCCCTGTTGTAAGGGGGACCAGCCATGGGGCGCGGACGAGCCAAGGCCAAGCAGACGAAGGTGGCCCGAGAGCTCAAATACAGCTCCCCCACAATGGATCTCGACGCGTTGCAGCGCGAGATCGGTAGTGGGACGGCGCTCCAGGACGCGGAGGCTGGCGGAGACGTCGATGACTACGTCGACCCGTACGCCCCTGAGGCTGACGACGAGGACCGTCGCCGGTACTGACGCCTTCCCTGCGCGACGCGCTGGCAAGTTCGGCCGCGCCGGGCGCCGTCGCGCGGCACCTGACCCCGTGCGTGCCCCGCCCGCAAAGCGCAAACCGGAAGCTCCGGCGGCGCTACGGGCGGCCTGCGAGGCACTCGAGCGTGTCATGAGCGTCGCCGAGGGAACACTGACGACACACTCGCGGCCGTCTGGCCGCAACCTGGGCGACCGAAACTGCGCAGATCGTGTCCCCGCCGCGCCCGGACCAGTGGCGAGCTCGCCCCGGGTAGGGGCGGCCGCCCCAACCTGGGGTGAACCCGCCGGGCGCCGTCTCCGTGTCAGGGAGGGGGTGATGGCATGAGCACGATCGTGCACGACTTTCGACCGGACACCGCCGGCACGGCGGCCGCCCCGGGGGAATGCCACGTTTCAGGTACTCGGCGGGATCTCGGTACGGCTCGGCGACCGGCCGGTGCGGTTGCGCGGGACGCGGCACCGCGAGGTACTGGCCCGGCTCCTGGTCGCCAGGGGTCACGTCGTGCCGGTCGACCGGCTGATCGACGACCTGTGGCCGCAACAACCGCCGCAGCAGGCACTGGCGGTGGTGCAGACGTTCGTCTCGCAGCTCCGCCGCGCACTCGAACCGGACCGGGCACCCCGGGCACCCGGCCGGATCCTGGTCACCGAACCACCGGGCTACGCGTTGCGTGTCAGCACCGACAGCGTCGATGCCTGGCGGCTGGAGCGGTTGGTGCATGACACCGGCGAGCTGCTCGACGCCGGCCGGGCGCCGGATGTGATCGCCGAGCTGGAGGCACACGCCGGCGAGCATCCGCTGCGGAGTGACCGATGCCCGGCGAGCCGCGGCGAGCTCGGTGGGCGGGCCGAGATGGCGATCGCGTCCCGGGGCCGGATCCGGCGCTGGGGACGGCATTTCTCGGTAGCGGTTACCGACGCGTCGCGTGCGGGATCACCCGTACAACATCTGACATGACGACGACCACAGCGCGGCGGTCAGGTGACGACGTTCGGGTGGGCCATCGAGCCGGTCGAGATCCGGCCGTACCCGATGTGACCCCGCACCTCGCCTTCGGGCACGAGGGGTGCTGCGTGATGGGCGCGACCATGCTCGACATCCGACCACCCGACATGCGACCGGATCCCGGTGGCGAGGCGGCGGTACCGGGGGGTGCGACGTTCCAGCTGCTCGGCGGGATCTCGGCGCGGCTCGGGGGCCGGCCGGTGCGGCTGCGGGGGGCGCGGCACCGCGAGGTGCTGGCCCGGCTGCTGGTCGCTCGGGGCCAGGTCGTCCCGGTCGACCGGCTGATCGACGACCTGTGGCCGCAGCAGCCGCCGCAGCAGGCGCTGGCGACGGTGCAGACGTTCGTCTCGCAGCTGCGCCGCGCGCTGGAGCCGGACCGGGCACCCCGGGCACCCGGCCGGGTCCTGATCACCGAACCGCCGGGATACGCGCTGCGCGTCGACGTGGACCGGGTCGACGCGTGGCAGCTGGAGCGGCTGGTGCGGGAAGCCGGCGACCTGCTGGAGGCCGGTGAGCCCGGTCAGGCTCTCGATCTCGTGGACGCCGGGCTCGCGCTGTGCCGCGGTCCGGCACTCGCGGAGTTCGCCGACGCGCCGTGGGCCCGCACCGAGGTCGCCCGCGCCGAGGAGCTGCGGCTGCTCGCCGTGGAGCGCCGGGCGGAGGCCGGGCTGCGGCTGGGCCGGGCGCCCGACGTGATCGCCGATCTCGAGGCACACATCTCCGAGCACCCGCTCCGGGAGGACGCCTGGCGGCTGCTCGCCACGGCGCACTACCGGTCGGGCCGCCAGGGCGATGCGCTGGGGGTGCTGCGCCGAGCGCGGGGGGTGCTCGCCGAGGAGCTGGGGGTCGACCCCGGACCTGCCCTGCGGCAGCTGGAACGCGACATTCTCGCCCAGGTCGACGGCCTCGCACCGGACCGGACCGGCTCGCCGATCGACCGGTGGGTGACACCGGTGCCGGACCGCCCAGCCGCCATCGTGGGGCGCGCGGCCGAGCTGGCCGCGCTGGAGGCCGCCTGCGACGGGGCTGCCGGTGGGTGCGGCGGCCTGGTGCTGATCTCCGGTGAGGCCGGGGCGGGCAAGACTGCGCTGGTCCAGCAGCTGGTGTCCGGCGTGTCGGGGCAACGCTGGCTGACCGCCGTCGGGCGATGCTCGAACGGGGAGGGCGCCCCGGCCGGCTGGCCATGGGCCGAGGTACTCGCCGCGCTGGTCGCCGTCCACCCTCCCGAACCGGAGCTCGCCGAGCCGCTGCACCGGATGGTGGCCCACGGCTCGGCGCCCGTGCCGGGCGACCCCGCGTTGGCGCGGTTCCGGCTGCACCGGGCGGTCGGAGCCTATGTCGCCGGGGTGGCCCGGCAACGGCCGGTGCTGATCGTGCTCGATGACCTGCACGACGCCGACGACGAAACCCTTGCCTTGCTCACCCACCTCGCGCCGGAGCTCGCCGAGGTGCCGGTACTCATGGTCGTGACGCTGCGCCAGGGCGAGGGCTCCGATCAACTGGATGACGCGCTCGCCGAGCTCGCACGCCGGCTGCCCAGTCGAATCCAGCTCGCCGGGCTCAGCGATCAGGCGGTCGGCGAGCTGGTCCGGGCCGTCTGCACGCTGCCGGTGGACGAGGACACGGTCGCCGCTGTCGCGCGGCGCACCAGCGGCAACCCCTTCTTCGTGACCGAGACCGCCCGGTTGCTCGAGGCCGAGGGCCCGGCCGCGGCCACCACCGTGGTGCCGGCCGGGGTGCGCGACGTGCTGGCCCGCCGCATCGCCCGGCTGCCCGGCGCCGCCCGGACCCTGCTCGGTCACGCCGCGGTGATCGGGCGTCGGATCGACATCGACGTGCTGATCGAGCTGGCCGACGGCGACGCCGACGCCGTGCTCGACGGCATCGAGCCGGCGTTGCTGGCCGGCCTGGTCGTCGAGCCGGCGGCCGGCCGGCTCGAGTTCGCCCACGAGCTGGTTCGCGACGTGGCCTACCAGCGGCTCTCCCGGCTACGCCGGGCGCGGCTGCACGCGAGGGTGGCGGGTGCGCTCGAGCTCCGGCACCCGACCGAGGTCGCCGCGTTGGCCCACCACTTCGC
>JBOHEO010000239.1:0-7355 GCA_050701055.1 Pseudonocardia sp.
GCACCGCCGAGCGCGGCGTCGGGCACCACGACGGGCACGGCCGTGGCCGGGTCATCGCCGGTGGCGCCGCCGCGGTGCAGCGCGGCGAGGACGAGCCGCCCCGCTGCGAGGTTGGCCACCGGAACCAGCCGGTCCGGGTCGTGCGCGACCGCGTACATCGCTCCGGACTCCCTGCCCACGACGATTGCCTGCCGTGTCCATTGCGGGCTGGGCGACACGAGCGCGACGATCGCGACCCCGCCGAGGGCGAGCATCCCGAGCAGCACGCCGGCCATCACCGCGCGGCGCTGGGACCGGATCTGCTCGTGCAGCGGCACCGGGTCACCGCGGACCAGGGCAGCCTCCAGGCGACGCAGTCCGAAGCGGTAGGCGTCGACCTGGTCACGGGTCGCCGGCGCCCGAACCGTACTCGCTCTGGGCACCTGCCGACGCTAGCCCGACCGGCCTGCTCCGTGGGCCCGTTCGGATAATCTGCGAACAGCGAGCTCAGAGCACCGAGATCGCATCCAGGCGTTCGCGCAGGAACGGTGCCGAGACCACCGGTGTCAGGCCGGCTCGGCGTCCGATCGGCGGCGCCAGCGGCGTGACCACCGCGTCATGGTCGAGCTCGAAGAAGAACACCAGCGACACGAGCTCCTCGTGCGGCAAGGCGGCCGGCGGCTGCAGCACCCGATGCCGTCCGGAGCGCCAGCGCAGTCCCGTCCAGTGCGCCAGCAGGTCCCCGATGTTGACGGTGAGCGCGGCGGGATCGTAGGGCGGGTCGATCCAGCCCGTGCCTGGGATGTGGACCTGCAAGCCGCCCGCACCGGGCTCGCGGTCGAGCACGGTGACCGTGCCGAAGTCGGTGTGCGACCCGATCCGGTATTGCCCGGGCACCGGCTCGCCCACCTCCACCAGCGACGGGTACCGGTTGATGTTGAACGTCCACGTGGGGTGGCCGGCGAGTGCGGTCCGGGCTCTCCGATGTCCTCGTTCCACAGCTCCGGGCAGGCCGCGATGAACCCGGCCATCAGCGCGGCGCAGCGCTCGTCGTCGAGCACCGTGACGCGGACGCCGTGCTCGGCGAGCCAGTCGTGCCCGCCGTGGAATGTGCGGGCCTCCCCGACCAGTATCGCCCCGATGTCGAACTGGCGCACCAATCCGGAGCAGTACCAGCACGGCGACAGGGTCGTGACCATGATCGTCTCGCGGTAGCCGCGCTGCCGTCCCGCGGCTCTGAAGGCGGCGGTCTCGGCGTGCATCGACGGGTCGTCGTCATGCACGTGCCGGTTGTGGCCGCGGCCGAGCAGCGTGCCGTCGGCGGCGAAGAGAGCAGCGCCGATCGGGATGCCGCCCTCGGCGAGCCCGGCGCGGGCCTCGGCGAGCGCGACGTCCAGCAGGACCGCCGGATCGGCCAGAATCGACACCGCTCCACTCTGCTGGCGCCACCCGATCGCCGCAACCGACAATCCGTGTGTCGTCAGCGGGGCGACCGGACCTCGTTCGCCGCTCGTCGCTACCAGCAACGATGCGAGCCATCTGGCGGCACGGCTGCGGGTGCCTGGCCAGGTTCCTGAGCTCAAGCCCGACACCGATGCAGAAGGTCGTGTTGCCTGGGTGCGCACGGCGCGACCGCTGCTGGGTCCAGGGGGTTGGAACCGGCCACCGGTGCCGTTGCGGTCCACCGTGCGCCGCGGTCTGGTCACGCGACACCGCGGTGGGAATTCGACGCCGACTTCGACCCTTGTCCTGACAAGGTGCCGCTGCACCGGCTGTCCGGCAACCACCCGCCGGAGGAGTTCACCGTGCGGGCCGGCTCCCACACGCTGCCGGTGATGATCTGCAAGCTCGATCCCCTGGAATGGTGCGCTGGCGCGGCGGGGGGAAGGGCTTGCCGGTCGAGCTGGTGGAGTCCCGGGCCGGAGCGTGCTGTGATCCACTACATCGGGGAGAACGGGCTGCGGGCCGCTGCTGACCCGAATCCGCGAGTAGCGGCGCGACGCGGGCTGTGAGATGGCGATGATGAGTTCGTGGGCGGTGGAGACGAGTCGGTCGGTCGGTCTCTGCTCACCCGCAAACGACGGAGCTACGTCATACGCAACGTCGCCGGCACGGACGTCTGAGTTCGCCCCGAGGGCACGATAGCCGGCGGTTCCGGCTTGCCTCACGGGCGTTCACTCAGACACGCGCACGTTGGTCGGGGTCACGTCGATGTGGAACTCCAGACCGAGCCGCTGAGCGAGTCGCGCCAACGTGGCCAGCGTGGGCGACCGATCACCGCTCTCCAGCCGCGCAACGTACGGCTGCGACACCCCGAGCTTGGCACCAGCCCTGCCTGCGACAGCCCGTGCTCAACCCGGTAGCGCACCACGCGGCTCGCAACTGCCCGTGCCACGGCCGTGCGGTCCCATTCCGCCCGTACCGCAGGGTTCCTGAGCGCTTCAGCCTTCACCTCATCCGCGCTGGTCAGGTCGGAGAGCTTCATGTCTGGTCCTCCTCGATCAGGTCGAGCCGAGTTTGTGCCGCGGCAACCGCTCGTCCAAAGCCGCGCTTGTCCGCCAACTCAGCGCCCTCAGCGGATCCCGGCACCCGCAACCGGCGGGACACGGCGGCCCTGGCTGCCAGCTCCGAGTCGGCCGGATAGTCGACCTGCACCAACGTCAGCCCGTGGGCCGGCGCGACCGGCACCTCGCTCGCCCGCTCGTTCCGATCCAGCAGCGCCGCGGGCCATCCGACGACCCGCCGGCCGCGCCCGACGTCGAGCAACGCGCCGACCAGGCCGCGGACCATCGAGTGGCAGAACGCATCGGCCGCCAGCTCGACCAGGACGACCCCGTCGGGCTCGCGGGACCAGGAGAACCGCTGCAGCTCCCGCACCGTGGTCGCGCCCTCGCGGCGGCGGCAGAACGCGGCGAAGTCGTGCTCGCCGAGCAGCGCGTCGGCGGCCACGCGCACGGCGCCGAGGTCCAGGTCGTGCGGCCACGCGATGGTGTCCCGCGCCCGCAGGGGTTCGGCACCGAACGGCGCGGTCGCGATCCGGTAGCGATAGTGCCGCCGCAACGCGGAGAACCGCGCATCGAACGCGACGGGCACCGGGATCACCGTCCGCACCCGCACGTCCGGCGGCAGCAACCGGGCCAGCCTGCGCACCAGCCACCCCTGGTCGATGTCAGCGGGCAGGTCGGCATGCGCGACCTGCCCGGTGGCATGCACCCCTGCGTCGGTGCGCCCGGCAACGGTCAGCTGCACGGGCACCCGCAGCACGGTGGCGAGCGCCTCGGTGAGCACCCCGCACACTGTGCGCAGCCCGGGCTGCACCGCCCACCCGAAGAAGTCGGTCCCGTCGTAAGCGATATCGAACCTGCACCGCGCAACCCGGGGTGGATCGCCGCCCGAGCCGGGGTGATCGGGCAGCCGAGTCGCGGTGGCTCGGACGCCGACGAGCCCACCGTCGGATGGGACGGCGGGCTCGCCGGGATCGTGCGGGTGGCTCAGGACTCGCCCTCGACGGGCTCGGCCTGCTGGCTCTCGGGCAGCGCGAAACCGGCGGCCTCGGCGGCCTCCGGAGTGGCGAACCAGACCTCGGCCACGGCGCGATCGTAGTGCGACGAACCGGGAACATGATACAGCTTCGAGTCCTCGTCGCCCTTGATCGGGAAGCCCCCGGGCGCCTCGGACGCGTCGGCCAGCGGGACATGGCTACCCTCGCCGTACGGCGCGTCGTCAGTGGAGACGCTCTCCTGCGCTGATTCGGACGCGGCCTGCGAGGCCTGCTCCGCCGCCTCGGCGGCGTCGAGCGCCCGCTCCGACGCAGCGCTGCCGGGCTCGGCGATGACCGCGGCGTCCAGGGCCTTCTCCGCCGCGTCCTCAGCGGCGGCAGCGGCCTGCCGGGCCCGTTCGCCCGCGGCCGGCTCGGTGCGCCGCCGCGAAGCGGACACGCGGCGAGCCCGATCAGCCTCGTCAGTGACCGTCTTCTCCCGGACCAGCTCGATCACGGCCATCGGGGCGTTGTCGCCCTTGCGCGGCATGATCTTGGTGATCCGGGTGTACCCGCCGTCCCGATCGGCGAAGAACGGGCCGATCTCGACGACGAGCCGGTGGACGATCGACTTGTCCCGGATCACCTGCATGATCTGGCGGCGGTTGTGCTGGTCGCCGCGCTTGGCCTTCGTGATGAGCCGCTCGGCGTACGGGCGCAGCTTGCGTGCCTTGGCCTCAGTGGTGGTGATCTTGCCGTGCTCGAACAGCGACGTCGCCAGGTTGGCCAGGATCAGCCGCTGGTGTGCGGGCGAGCCGCCGAGGCGGGGCCCCTTGCTGGGCTGAGGCATGGCTACAGCTGCTCCGTTTCTGCGTAGTCCTGGCCGTCGTCGGTGAAGGTCTCGGGGTCGAACCCGTCGGAGCCGTACTCGGCGGCCGCGGCCGACGGGTCGAATCCGGGCGGGCTGTCCTTCAGCGCGAGCCCGAGGCCGACGAGCTTCATCTTGACCTCGTCGATCGACTTGGCGCCGAAGTTCCGGATGTCGAGCAGGTCGGCCTCGCTGCGGCCCACCAGCTCGCCCACCGTGTGGATGCCCTCGCGCTTGAGGCAGTTGTAGGAGCGGACGGTGAGGTCCAGCTCCTCGATCGGCATCGCGAAGGCCGCGATCGTGTCGGCCTCCTGCGGTGACGGGCCGATCTCGATGCCCTCGGCGTCGATGTTGAGCTCCCGGGCGAGCCCGAACAGCTCGACGAGGGTCTTCCCGGCCGAGGCCAGCGCGTCCCGTGGGGTGATGGACGGCTTGGTCTCGACGTCGAGCACGAGTTTGTCGAAGTCGGTGCGCTGCTCGACGCGGGTGGCCTCGACCTTGTAGGTCACCTTGAGCACCGGCGAGTAGATCGAGTCGACCGGGATGCGACCGATCTCGGCACCGGTGGCCTTGTTCTGCATGGCCGGCACGTAACCGCGACCCCGCTCGACGACGAGCTCGACCTCGAGCCGGCCCTTGTCGTTCAGCGTGGCGATGTGCAGGTCCGGGTTGTGCACGGTGACCCCGGTCGGGGGCACGATATCACCGGCGGTGACCGGGCCGGGGCCCTGCTTGCGCAGGTACATCGTCACCGGCTCGTCCTCCTCGGAGCTGACGACCAGCTCCTTGAGGTTGAGGATGATGTCGGTGACGTCTTCCTTGACGCCGGGCACGGTGGTGAACTCGTGCAGTACGCCGTCGATCCGGATGCTGGTGACCGCCGATCCCGGGATCGAGGACAGCAGGGTACGCCGGATCGAGTTGCCCAGCGTGTAACCGAAGCCCGGCTCCAGCGGCTCGATGACGAACCGGGAACGGGTGTCGACGACCGAATCCTCGGTCAGAGAGGGTCGCTGAGAGATCAGCATGGGTGTGGTGCCTCCTTCTGGGCCCGCCGCGCCCGCTATTTGACGCGGCGGTGAGCCCCGGCGCCTCCCTGCGGCGCCGGGGATGCCGAGCCGCTACTTGGAGTAGAGCTCGACGATCAGCTGCTCGGTGACCTGGGTGTCGATCTGGGCCCGCTCGGGCAGCTGATGGACCAGGATGCGCAGGGTCGAGGGAACGACCTGCAGCCACGCCGGGACCGGGCGGTCGCCCACCAGTTCCTTGGCGATGATGAACGGATCGGTGGCGAGCGACTTGGGCCGGACATCGATCACGTCGTACTGCGAGACGCGGAAGCTGGGAATGTCCACCTTCTTGCCGTTGACCAGGAAGTGGCTGTGGTTCACCAGCTGCCGGGCCATCCGCCGGGTACGGGCCAACCCCGCGCGGTACACGACATTGTCCAACCGCGACTCGAGGATCTGGAGCAGGTTGTCGCCGGTCTTGCCCTGACGACGGTTGGCCTCCTCGTAGTACCGGCGGAACTGCTTCTCCAGCACGCCGTAGCCGAAGCGGGCCTTCTGCTTCTCCTGCATCTGCAGGAGGTACTCGGTCTCCTTGATCCGGATCCGGCCGTGTTGGCCGGGCGGGTAAGGACGGCGCTCGAACGCCTGGTCGCCGCCGACGAGGTCGACCTTCAGCCTGCGAGACTTGCGGGTCATGGGTCCGGTGTAACGAGCCATCTCTAGTTCCCCTCTCCCCTAGACCCGGCGCCGCTTGGGCGGGCGACAGCCGTTGTGTGGCTGCGGCGTGACATCGGAGATCGTGCCGACCTCGAGCCCGGCGGCCTGCAACGAACGGATCGCGGTCTCGCGCCCGGATCCGGGACCCTTGACGAACACGTCGACTTTCTTCATGCCGTGCTCGGCGGCCTTGCGGGCGGCGCTCTCGGCACACATCTGCGCGGCGTACGGCGTGGACTTGCGCGAGCCCTTGAAACCGACGCCTCCGGCGGAGGCCCACGCGATCACGGCACCGTTCGGGTCAGTGATCGACACGATGGTGTTGTTGAAGGTGCTCTTGATGTGCGCGTGGCCGTGCGCGACGTTCTTCTTCTCCTTGCGGCGGACCTTCTTGGGTCCGGCGCCGGAGCGGGTGCGGGGCGGCATTACTTCTTACCTGCCTTCTTCTTGCCGGCGACCGTCTTCTTCGGTCCCTTGCGTCCGCGGGCGTTGGTCTTGGTGCGCTGGCCGCGCACCGGCAGGCCCCGGCGGTGCCGGATCCCCTGGTAACAGCCGATCTCGATCTTGCGACGGATGTCGGCCTGCACCTCGCGGCGCAGGTCACCCTCGACGCGGAGGTTGCCCTCGATGTACTCGCGGAGCGCGACGAGGTCCTCGTCGGTCAGGTCCTTGGAGCGCAGGTCGGCGCTGATCCCGGTGGCTGCGAGGATCTCCTTGGAACGGGTGCGTCCGACTCCGAAGATGTAGGTGAGCGCGATCTCCATCCGCTTGTCGCGGGGGAGGTCGACGCCGACGAGTCGTGCCATATGGGGCGTGTTCTCCTGATTCCCTGGTGCCAGGTCTGCCTCGCGCCCGTCCCGGATGCCGCGTTGTCGGGGCCTCGCTGTCGCTCGGCTCCCGCGCCTTCCGGGCCCCGGCCTGGTTCCGGGGGTGGACCGCGCCCGTATGGCGCGATAGGTACGCGAAGTTCGTCGCTGTTGCTGCGTGCTGCTCGGTGCTCACGTCCGCGGAAGCGGTGATCAGCCCTGACGCTGCTTGTGGCGCAGGTTCTCGCAGATCACCATGACCCGCCCGTGACGGCGGATCACCTTGCACTTGTCGCAGATCTTCTTGACGCTGGGTTGGACCTTCACTTACCGATCCTTCTGGTGTGGTCGATCACTACTTGTAGCGGTAGACGATGCGGCCGCGGGTGAGGTCGTACGGCGACAGCTCCACCACGACCCGGTCCTCCGGGAGGATCCGGATGTAGTGCTGCCGCATCTTGCCGCTGATGTGGGCGAGGACCCGGTGTCCGTTCTCC
>JBOHEO010000240.1:0-7264 GCA_050701055.1 Pseudonocardia sp.
GGCTACGGCGAGGTGCGCTGGGACGCCGACGTCACGCGCCAGGACGGCGAGTCGGTGGCCCACTACGACGTGCTGACCCTGGTGGCCACGCTGTGACGCCCCGGCTCGGCGACGCCCCGGCACCGGGGCCAAACCTGATCCCACCTGATCCCACGGGCGGGATCAGGTTTGGCCGCTCTTGGCCGCCGCTGGCCGAGTCCGGCCCGCAACCGGTCGGCGGCTACGTTCCGCGACCCCCCGACCGATGACAACGGCCGGGACAGGTTGCCCCGTCCCGGCCGTGTCAGTCGCCGCGTTCGCGTTGTCGCCGCTCCCACTCGGCCGCCAGCCGAGCCAGGGTGTCCGGCTCGTCGTGATCGGTCGGCAGCCACACGCCGGACGGCGGGGTGTGCTCGGGATCGTCGCGGGTGCGCTGCCACCGCGCCGCCTGGCCGCTCGGCCGGTACGGCGGGTAGGTCGGGTTCTCGCGCTGTGCGCGCCGCTGGCGGACCGCCAGGACCGTGCCGACCACGGCCGCGCCGACGACGAGTACGCCGAGCACGGCTAGGCCGACGACGGCCAGCGCCGTCACAGCGTCCCCCGCACGGCGACGCGGCCGGGGCGTCGTGCTGTGCCCCGGCCGCGTCGTGTCGGTTCGGTCAGGTGGTCAGGTTCCACGTGTGTTCGCTGTCGGGACTGTCCAGCCACACACGTTGTGTGGTGGGCGTGGCCGTCAGGCCGAACCGGTGCCAGGCGGGGGCACCCATCGTCGCCCACTCGTCGTGCGCGTGTTCTACGTCGGCCCACAGGTCACGCGGTCCGGCGTGGTGTACCCGATACCGTCCTGACTCGTCGGCCGTCCGGTCCACCGAGCACCACGACCCGTCCCGGTTGGTCAGGCACGTTGCCGTAGGCGTGCCGTCGTCAACCGTCAGGGTGTGCAGCGTGCCCGCTGGTAGCCGGAACTGAGCGAGGAACCGGAATCCGCCGTCCAGCTCCACCGGGTCCACGGTCGTGGTGCGTTCCGCACCCTGCGACCGGTCCACGGTGGGCCAGGCGTGCCCGACGCTGGCCGCGTCGTGCCGTAGCGCCATGAACCGCCCGTACCAGTCGAGGAACTTCCCTTCCGCCACCAGTTCGTCACCCCGGCGCAGTAGAACGAGGTTGCCCGCGCTCAACTGGCCTTCCACGTCCACCAGGATGAGACCGCCGGGCGCGGTCTGTTCGATCCATTCCGGGGGAATGGCGGCCACCGAACAGGTTGCGATGATCCGGTCATACGGCGCGTGTTCGGCCAGACCGCCGCTTCCGTCCACGGCGCGGAGCACGGGCCGGTAGCCGATGGTGGCTAGCCGGTCGGCCGCCGCGTCCACCAGTTCGGATCGAAGGTCGATCGAGAACACCCGATCGGCTCCGAGCCGGTGTGACAGCAACGCCGCGTTGTAGCCGGTGCCGGTGCCGACTTCCAACACCGTGTGTCCGTCGTGCACGTCCAGCGCTTCTAGCATCCGAACCATGAGGTCCGGTTTCGTGCTGGATGACACCGGAACCTGACGGCCGGACGAGTCGGCCACGACGGCGGTAATCAACGTGGTGTCCGAGTACACCAGGTCCAGCCATGCCCGGCGCGATGCATCATCGTCGGGCGTGACCAGCTGATACGTTGTGCTTTCCTGTTCGTAGTACTGGGGAACCAGCTCGTGACGCGGCACCCCGCACACGGCGGCCCGCCATTCCGCCGTGTGCAGGTCGTTGTCTGCGGTGAGCTTGTCGGCCAGGGCTTCCGCTCGGGCCTGCCACTCGTCGGTCACGTCGGTTCGCCCCGTTCGAGAAGGTCTACCAGCGTGTCCGTGAGCGGGACGCCGGTCCGGGATTCCAGCCACGCGTACTGCCCGCCAGGGTTGGACTCCAACAGGACCCATTCCCCGGACGGTGTGATGACGAAATCGAACGCGGAATACGTGATGCGGAACTCGGCCATGAACGCCCGTAGTCCCTCTTCCACGTCGGGTGGCAGGTCGAGAACGCCGTAGGTCAGGGCGTCGTGGTCGGACCGCCAATCGGTGTGACTGGCCTCGCTGCCCGCGTAGATGCCAACGGCGTGCATCGTGTCACCGATGACGACCACCCGCGCTTCGTGGTCCTTCTCCACCCAGTCCTGAATCTGGTGAAGGGTCACGTCGATTCCGCGAAGGTCGGACAGGTCCTCGTCGGTGAGCCGCCGAGTGAATCCGATCTTCCGAACGCCTTCCTCCAGAACCCGGCTGCTGCCCAACGCTTTGTTGATGACACCGGTCTTGCTGTCCTTGGCGAACCTGTGGACCGCGTTGGGGTCATTGGAAATCAGCGTGCGTGACACCGTGAGTCCACATCGAGCGGCAACGGCCAGTTGCAACGGCTTGTACACCGCATCGGCCGCTCGGTTCGGGTGGTTGACCCAGCACAACGGCAGGGACGAGAGCACACCGCCGAATCCCAACTTGGCTTCCCGGTTGGCGTGCTCGCGCTCGGCCCGGCTCATACCCTCCGGGAACTCGAACGCCGTAGGGCTCCGGTACCAGGCCGACCGCAACGATTCCAGCTCGACCGATCGGTGAGGAGTCCGCAGTTCCCCGACCCACCGTCCGCCGTCCAACTCGGCGTCCACGGTGAGCTGTTGCGGAAACCAACTCGTGTCAATCCGCAGCACGGGTACGTTGTGCTCGTTGAGTTTGAGCACCACCTGATCCGCGCTCCGGTCGAAGTCCTGAGCGAAGATGAGGACTGTCATACCTGCACCGGGTAATCCGGAGCGAAGTCGTTGCCCCAGTCCTCGGACGGCCCCTCGTCGCCGTCGTTGTCGGTGATGGACGACCACTCCATATTCGGGGACAGCTTCACCATCGGGGTTTCGCTGCCGTCGCCGGAAACCGACACCTGCTGACCGTGGCTGTACTCGTACGCCGGGACAGTCGGTTCCGGCATCGCGCGGACGTGCCGCAGACCGAACGGCCGCGTGTCCGGCCCGGACGGCGCCTCGGTGTTGTTCACCGTCGCCAGACCTGGCCGAGTGAGCGGAAATTGCGCGCTCACTGGTGCCAACGGATCGTCATAGAACCTCGTGGTTTCCACCGTTGCTGTCATCGGTACTTCCCTTCCATCGTCGCATCATCTCTACGTCGGTCATAGGCAACCGAGTTGAGCGTCACCTTCGGCTTGACCTACCCATATCGTCACTGCGTATATCCGTTGTACCACTCGGAGTGAACCCGGCCCCGGCTCTCCGTGTGTGTCAAGCGCAGACCTACGGCCGGGGCCGGGCCTCCTGTGTGGGTACGGTGGGCGCGCAACGGCCGGAACGAACCGCCCACGCTGTGCAGAGATTCACCGTCGCGCGCCGTGCGTTCATCCGTATTCCCCCTCTCTGTGATGGTAGTTCCCAACCGCCAACCGGTCAGGAAATCTCAGGCTGGCCGTAGATCAATTTCCTTGCCGCAGTCCTTGCAAGTTATCTTGATCCACCGCCTATAGCCGTCCCAATATGTTTCCTCGGTATCCTCATGCGGAGGGCACTTCTTCTTGATGAATCCCTCTCGCCTCATGTCCTGAGTAGCGTCTTTCCTTGCTTTCTCTGAGTTGCGACCCATCTCGAATCAGAGCGCCACGCGCATGGACTTCATGGCGACTAAGAGGCTAGGTCACCACGAGACGAGGTTGAGAGAATGTTTTGAGCGGCTGGGAGTTTCCGAACGTTGTTCGGCTCCGACCCGGCTTCCTTTCGCAAAGCTTCCCGAGTAGACGCGATGCAACGCCGAATGCAATAGTGCAGGTCGCCGTACCATTGCCAAGCAAGCCTGTATTTCATGTGACCCTTTGGAGCCTGCTCAATCGCCTTTAGCTCCGCCTCATGGAAGGCAAGCCACTCTGATTTGCTCGCGTTCTCGTATGGCCTGAACCGCAAGAAGTGGCCGACGACATCATGCAGGTTCGTGCTCAGGTCCCACGGCGGAACGCTCCACCGTCGAGGATCGCCCTTGCTGCGAATCCCTGTAGTCGGTTCGGCCGGTGTCGGTGTCACGATCTTTCCTTTGATGGTTGTTTGAAATTGGTAGTTGATTCAACAATGAATGCGAGAGAGTCACTCTCGGCCGGATGGTGGTCTGTCGATATAGGGACGAACCATCCGGGCAATCGGCACGGTCTGCGCCGGGTCTCCATGCACTGGGATGCGCTTCGTTGGATGATCGTCTTCCGACCGGAGCGCGTGTCTCCCGTATGACAAATCTTCATTCCTGCGAATTGCGAGAGACTGATCATTGGTTCGCTCCTGCCGTATCCTGTCCTGTATCTGCTGAACACTGAGCTTGTCTGTCGATGATTCCTCAGTCGCGCGCTGCGTCCTTATTTCCTCTACTTGCTGCCGGATATCGGACAGCTCGGCTCGTTTTTCTCTGCGTCGACTTGCCCATATGAGTAGCCCGAACACGCCAGCGACGAGGAACAGGAGTCCGGCGACTATCACCATTGCCATCTGAACCCACATCGGATCGGAACCGAACGTGTCGGCCTGGCCGAATGCCGTTCACACGCTCGGTCCGGTGACTAGCCGGGACTGTTCAATGGCCCACGGCCAGCGGCCGACGCCAGCACTTCCCTAACAAGGTCGAATTTCGCAACGGTCCAGTTCACCGATTGAGGCGATACCCACCACGAGGCGTTCACGCCGAGGAGTAGATGCACAGGCGGAACGAGAATCCATGATCCGGTTTCCATAAGGGTGATCTCACCCGGATGTCCGCCGAATCCGTTCGGCAGAATCTCGCCGGGGTAACCATAAAGTAGGCGCGGCCCTGGTCTGGCCGGAAGATGACCGGTCCCGCGCTACTGCGGAACCGCACGTCCCTGATCGCGGTTGCGGCTATCTCCCGCTCAACCGAGAACACATCGAATGCGAGACCCGACCGCAACAACACTGTTGGGAACAAGCGGTCTCCGCGCGGACTCCACCATCCCGAGATCATGTCCGGGTCGGTGGTGGCGTAGTTCCGGGGCTCGGTGGGGCGTATCCCGTCGGTGTGCCTGGTCGGGCTTCCTGGCACCTGGTAGCGCCTGCCGTTCCACGCCGAACCCGGCAGGACGGGCCATCCGTGTTCGGCGTAGCTGAGCGCGGTCGTGAGTGCCCTCATCCGCGCGTCCACCGGTAGACAGAGTCAACAGAATACAGACTTCCGATCTGAGTCGACTGGCGGTACGGTTCCTGACGTGGCGAAACTTGATCCCGATGACCCCCGTCCGCCCTACCTGCAGGTGGCCGACCGCCTCCGGACCGCCATTGACTCCGGCGAGTACGCGCCCGGGGCCAAGCTGCCGTCGTACGACGCGCTGGCCGAGGAGTTCGAGATCTCCCTCGGTGTGGTGAAACGTGCGATGGCGCAGCTTCGGGACGAGCGGGTGGTGGTGATCCGGCAGGGCCAGGGCTCGTACGCCCGAGTGGACCGAGCACCGGCGCCCGGGTCCTCCGAGCTGGACGAGATCCGGGCCGAGATGGCAGGGATGGGTGAGCGGCTCGAAGCCGTCGAGCGACGGCTGAGCGAGCTGTGATGCCCACTCGTTCAGCCAGCTACCTGGCGCCCCTGTGGAGCCTGTGGTTTCGGTGTTCATGTGACCAAGGAACTCCGGACGGCCCACGTGAGGTGAGTGCGATCACAGCTCACCCACACTCACTCACGGCTCACACATGACCGGCGAGGCGCTCGACTTCGTCGCTGAGCTGCGGAAATGGCGTGGTGCGCGGGGGCTCTCGCAAGCGAAGCTCGCACAAGCACTCAAGTACGACCGCTCGTACATCTCGAAGGTGGAGACCGGTCAGGAATGGCCTGCGGTCGACTTCGCTCGCCGCGCTGACCAGGTGCTCCAAGCGGGCGGGACCCTCCACCACGCGTACCAGCACGGGCGGCCGGATGCACGGCCCTCCGGCCACTTTGACGGAGAGCGACTGTTCGGCTCCCGTGAGTCGGGGATAGCGAAGTTCTACAGCGACTTCGTCGACATAGAGGGCGATTGGGATGCGCTGTTCTCGGTCTCGTCGACGCTGGACCTTGCCATCATGTACGGCGCGACGTGGCGGAATACGCACCGGAAGAGATTGCAGACGCTCGCCGAGCGTTCCGACGGTCGGATACGGCTGGTGCTGCCCGATCCGAGTTTCGACTCAGCTGTGGTTGATCTATACGCGCATATACTCGGCACGACGTCCGACGATTTCCGGCGCAAAATTACCGAAGCGATCAGTGACTTCCAGACGATCGGGCCGCGACGGCATGTTGAAATCTATGTGACATCCAGCGTGTTTCGTCATGCTACCTACCTCTTCACTCACCAGGCTGTACTGGCGCTGTACGCTCTGTGCGGTACGCGCATCTCAACGCTGGCCTTCTTGGCCTCAGACGGCGAACTGCTGTCGTTCATGCGAACTGACTTCGACAACCTGCTTGACCGCAGCACACGACTTAAATACGAGACAGAGAGGTAACGGTGACTGTGGACCTGTGCCGAGTCGATTTCGCGGTGATACCCGATGAGCCAATGTTCAGCGGTGTCATTGATGCGAGCCAAGCAATTACCGATGAGTACTACGACAATACCAACGTCATCGACGAGAAGACCTTTCCGCCTCACGTGAGCCTGCACATCTGCACCGTTCCCCGCGAATCGGTTGCGCAGCTCGCGGAGAGTATGAAGGCGTTGGCCGCAACGCTCCCCGAGCTGGTACCGGCCGGAGTCGAGCGGTCGGACGGGGGATACGTGATGCTCGACATCGGGCGGACCGACGATCTGGTCGCGCTCCACGAGGCCGTCCTGGAGCTGGCCGCGCAGGCTCGGCAGGGGATGGGCTCCGACAAGTACGGCAGCCCGTACATCCGCGAGCTGTTCACTCCTCACCTGTCGCTGGCCAAGGTCGACTACCGCGACCAGGCCGGAGCGACCCGCATCGGGAGGGAGACTCTCGGCGACCTGGTGCCCGCGCCGTCACGGAGCCTCGAACTGTGCGACATCGGGGAGCGAAGCGAGAAGTGGGAAGTGCTGGCGACCTTTGCCCGAAGTTAGTTAGCCCGGCGTGGCGCGCACCGCGGGCAGTGCTGGACCTGCTCGGCCAGGCGCGGGCGCTGCTCTCCCGGGCGACCGCGCCGAGCCGCACGAGGTGGAGGCGTTCGGTCCGGTCTCGACGGTGCTGCCGTACACCTCGACCGCGCAGGTGCTCGAGCTCGCCGCCCGCGGGCAGGGCAGCCTGGCCGGCTCGATCGTC
>JBOHEO010000241.1:0-7161 GCA_050701055.1 Pseudonocardia sp.
TTCGTCCGCTAGGTGTGGACGAAAGTGCCGTTCGTTGCGTTCTGAGCGACCGGCGAACAGGGGTTGGCCTTCCCCTGATCGCCGGCCGCAGGATGAATGAGTCGTGTCGGGTCAGCCGCGCCGGTTGCCGGAGGTCCCCGCCGACACCGCCGGGGCCGCGTTCCCGAGGGGCGGTTCGGCGATCCGTACCTGAACACAACCTTGCCGCGGCAGCGATCAACCTCATCCGCTACGACGCCCGGCTCACCGGAAGACCCATGGACAGGACCCGAACCACCCACCTGCGACAACTCTTCCCACGGCGCATGAACTCGAATTAGCCAACAGGGTCTGCGCGGCGTGGCTGCCCTGGTCAGACTGTACGGGCCGGTTGCGGTGGTGGCCACCCGCGCGGGCTGATCAACGGCAGGCCACGTCCCCGGCTGATCAATGCGGTCTGCACACCGCCGAGCGTCACGACCGCGGCGACCACGGTGAAGCCGATCCAGTACGTGGTGTGCGGCACGAGCACACCCAGCGCGCCGCCGAGCACCCAGGCGAGCTGGAGCACGGTCTCCGAGCGGCCGAACGCCGAGGCCCGCGACTCCTCGGGGAGGTCACGCTGGATGACGGCGTCCAGGCACACCTTGGCCAGCGCGCTGCCCGTGGCGGCTGCCAGCGCCACCGCCGCCGCGCTGCCGATGCCGGGCAGGACCGCCGCCGCGGCTGTTGCGATGACCGGGATCGCGATGCAGACCAGAACGATCATGTTGCCGGCGCGCCGCGAGCCGTCACCGCGGGTGAACCGCTGCCGCGAGCCCACGGCGTTGCCAGCGAACGCGCCCACCCCGGCGGACGCGCCGATGATGCCGATGAGCAGCAGCTGCTGCGTCGGGTCCGGGTTCCCCTCGGTCTGGGTCTTGACCACGAACGCGACGAACAGCGTGAGGAACCCGGTGAGCACCCGGATCGACCCGTTGCCCCACAGCGCCACCACCACGCCGCGGCCCATCGAGCGCCGCCCGCGCGCGGTGGTGCCCAACGCGGCGGGCACCTCGCCCGCGGTGGACTCCACCCAGCGCGGGATCCGCAGACACAGCGCAGCGCCGACTACCGCGAGCCCAGCGGTGTAGAACAGTGCACCGGGCGAACCGAACAGCGCCGCGACCGCGACCGCGACACCGCCGAACACGGCTCCGGAGGTGAGGCCGAACGTGGTGAGCCGCGAGTTCGTGGTGACCAGCGTGATCGCCGAGGGCAGCACCCGTGGGGTCACCGCCGCCTTGAGTACCAGGAAGGACTTGCTCAGCACCATCACCCCGAGCGCCGCCGGGTAGAGCAGCCAGGTGTCGTACTGGAACGCCATGACGACGGCGAGCGCGGCGCGTCCGGCAAATGAGATGGCCAGCGCTGCCCGCCGACCCCGCTGGAAGCGGTCGAGCAGCGGCCCGATCACCGGGGCGACCAGGGCGAACGGGGCGACGGTTATCGCCAGGTAGAGCGCGACGTTCGCCTTGCTCTCCGCGGTGGCCGCGGCGAAGAACAGCGTGTTGGCCAGCGCGACGGCCACCGCGGCGTCGACCGCGTAGGTCATCATCGTGGCGTAGGTCAGCGCGGTGAGCCCGGAGCGATCCGCGCCGTCGGCCGTGGCGGCCCGGCGGAACGCCCGGACCCCGTTCTCGGCAAACTGCCGGCCGCGCAGCGCGGCCACCCGGGTGACGGTGAGTTTCCGCGGGATCCGGGGGCTCGGTTGCGGGTCGGCGGCAGCGCGGGGCGGGTCGGACACGGGGCGAGGTGGGGGCGGGGGAGATGGCTGCGGGCGAGGTGGCGGGGTTTGGGGTGGTGGCGAGTGCGGTGGTGGCGGTGGGATTCGGCGATGCACGGTGGGGTCGTAGTGCGGGTCGTCGTGCCACGGGTAGCGACGCCGCGGCTCGGCCGGCGGGACCGAGCCGTCGGGATCGATCGCGGCCGGGTCGGCGTTTGCGCCCTCCGCATCGTCGGGCCCCCCGGCTCGGGCGGGACGGCCGCCGCCCGTGACCCAGCGCCGCCGCCCGCTGTGCCCACCCCGGCGAGGTGGGGAGGAACCGGAGCGCGCCACCCCGCCATTCTGACCCATCGGCGCCCGCCGCGGAGGTTGATTCGAGCCGGTGTCGGGTCACGTCTGCGGCACGAACCGGACGCGGAACATCGCCGGCCAGTGCTTCCCGGTCAGCAGGAACTCCTCGCCACCCGCCGCCGCGATCCCGTTCAGCACGTTCGCGCCGGCGCGCCGGCGCCCGTCGAGCAGCCCGGTCGCGTCCACCACGGCCGTGACCCGCCCATCGGCGGGGTCGATCCGGATCAGCCGGTCGGTCTGGAAGACGTTGGCCCACACCTGCCCGGCGACGCACTCCAGCTCGTTGAGAGCCGACACCGGCTCGCCGTCCAGGGTGACCGCCACCGAACCGACCTCGGTGAACGTCGACGGGTCGTGGAAGCGGAGTCGAGCGGTGCCGTCGCTGCGGACGAGCCGGTCACCATCCCGGCACAACCCCCACCCCTCGCCCTCGATCGGCACCTGGCGCAGCGGTCGCAGCGTCGCGCGGTCCCACTCCAGTGCCACACCGTCACGCCAGGTGAGCTGCCAGATCCGGTCGTCGACCACGGTGATGCCCTCGCCGTAGAGCTCGTCCGGCAGCCCAGCGGCGCGGCGCGGCTCGCCGGTGGCCGGGTCCAGCTCGCGCAGCTGCGAGCTGCCCACCTGGCCGGTACCCTCGTAGAGCACCCCACCGGAGATCTCGAGGCCCTGGGTCCAGGCCGTCGGGTCGTGGGACAGCTCGCCCAGCACCTCCGGGCGCAACATCACGGCCGAGGACGGTGGCCCGGCGGCCGTGCAACCGGCCAGCACGAGCGTGCAGGCCAGGAGAAGTGCACGGAGCGGGGGCACGGACACCGAGGGTGGCACACTAGGGCAGGTGAGCCTCCTCTCGACCCTCGACGTGCCCGGCCCGCTCGTGGACGCGGTGGCGCAGGCTCGGGCCGCCGCCGTTGACGAGGCCGCCTACGACGTGGGCCCGCAGACCGCTGCCGGCGCTGTGGGCGAGCATCTCGAGGCCGTCCCGGAGTTCGGTGGGGCGCTCACCCACTACTTCGCGGCCCGCCACGGCGGCTACCGCGGCTGGCGCTGGTCGGTCACGCTGGCGTGGGCGGGCGGGGCGGACGACGCTGCTGACGCGCCGGTCACCGTCAGCGAGGTGGTGCTCGTGCCCGGGCCGGACGCGCTGGTCGGGCCGAGCTGGGTGCCCTGGCACGAGCGGATCCGCCCCGGCGACCTCGGCGTCGGCGATCTGTTGCCCGCACCCGAGGGCGACGAGCGGCTGGTCCCCGGCTATCTGGCGTCCGACGATCCGGCCGTCGAGGAGGTCGCCCTCGAGGTGGGGCTGGGGCGGGTCACCGTGTTCAGCCGCGCCGGTCGGGACGAGACGGCCCAGCGCTGGCTGGACGGGCCGCACGGGCCCGCATCGGACATGGCGCGGGCCGCACCCGGCCACTGCGGTACCTGCGGGTTCTTCCTGCCGCTCGCCGGGTCGTTGCGCGCCGCGTTTGGGGTGTGCGCCAACGCATTCGCCCCGGCGGACGGCGTGGTCGTCGCGGTCGGCTTCGGCTGTGGCGCGCATTCCGACGTCGTGCTCGAGTCGGTCTCCCCGGTGACCGTCGCCGAGCTGGTCTACGACGACGGGGTCGACCTGGAGCCGGTCGAGTCCTGATCTTCGGTGTTGCCCGATCCGTTTGAGACCGCCGCGCTGCGGGCCGCCGTCCTGGACGCATGGGCGGCGTCGCCGAGCCGGTTCCGGGAGGACGCCAACGCCGAGGAGGACCTGCGCCTGGGCGGCTATGCCGACACGTGGTTCGTGGAGTTGGCGCAGAACGGCGCCGACGCCGCCCGGGCCGGGGGTGTTCCCGGCCGGTTGCGGGTGCACGTCGAGGGCGGTGAGCTGCGGGTCGCCAACACCGGCGCGCCGCTGGAGGCCGCCGGAATCGCGGCCCTCGCGTCGCTGCGCGCGTCCGCCAAGCGGGATGTCGCCGATTCGATCGGCCGGTTCGGGGTCGGATTCTCCGCGGTCCTCGCCCTGTCCGACGCGCCGCGCGTGGTGGGCGTCGACGGGGGTGTCGCCTTCTCCGCGGCTCGCACCGCTGCGGCCGTGGCCGCGTTGCCCGGTCCGGCCGCCGAGCTGGCCCGCCGCGACGGGCAGCTCCCGGTGCTGCGGCTGGCCTGGCCGGTCGGCCTGGATGAGCCGCCGGTGCCGGTGGGCTACGACACCGAGGTGCGGCTGCCGCTGGCTCCTGGCGCCGACGGCGCGGCGCTGTTGGCACAGGCCCGCGCCGGGGCAGCGGACCTGTTGCTGGCGTTGCCCGACCTGGTCGAGATCGCCGTCGGGGGTGCCACCGAGGAGCAAGGCCCGAGCATCGGTACCGGGGAGCCGCGCCGGAGCATCGCGACCGAGGAGCCGCTCACGGGCGTCGGCGCCGCCTTCCGTCGCGTCCCCGGCGTGGGCGGCGAGGTGCTGATCGAGGGGGACGCGACGGGTCCGCGTCGCTGGCTGCTGGCCCGCCGCGGCGGGCGGCTGGACTCCGTGGACACCGCCACGCTCGCGGTCGAACAGCGCGGGCGGGCGGACTGGGCGGTCTGCTGGGCGCTGCCGCTGGGCATCGAGGGGCACCCGGACCCGCTCGACGATGACGTCCTGCACGCCCCGACGGCCGCGGCCGAGCGGCTCGCCCTGCCCGCCCGGCTGCTCGCTACCGTGCCGCTCGAACCCGACCGGCGTCGCGTCCGACCCGGTCCGGTCACCGACCGGGTACTGGCCGAGGCGGTGACGGCCTACGTCGAGCTGGTGCGGGCCGTCGAACCGGCGCACCGGCTCGCGCTGGTGCCGGTGGCGGGTTTCCCGCGCTCCGAGCTGGACGCGCGACTGCGCGAGCTGGTGCTGGCCGCGCTGCGGGCCGCCGCCTGGCTGCCCGCCGCCGGCAGTGCCGGTCCGCGCCCCGCCAGCGCTCCCCACGGGCGCGAGCTCACCCCCGGGCAGACGGAGTGGCTGGATCTGCCGGGTGCCGACCTGCCCGGGGCGGCGCTGCCCGCGCTGCTCGGTCAGACCGGTGCGTTCCCGGGGCTCCTCGCGCCGGTCCGGGCGGCCGCGGCGCTGGCCGAGCTGGGGGTGCACCGGCTCGGTCCGGGGGAGGCGATCGCCCGGCTGCTCGGGGTCGAGGCGCCCGCCGCCTGGTGGCGGGCGGTCTACGACGAGCTCGCCCCGGCGGCGGAGACGGTGCCGGGGTTGCTCGACGAGCTGCGCGCCCTGCCGGTGCCGCTGGCCGACGGGCGGACGATCGCGGGTCCCGCGACGGTGCTGCTGCCGGCGGCCACGGGCAGCCGAGCCGTCGAGGAGGTCACGGTGCTGGCGTTGCCGGGGCTGCACATCGCCCATCCCGACGCGGTCCATCCGTTGCTGGCCCGGCTCGGCGCCGCCGCGGCCGACCCCGCCGCACTGCTCGACCACCCGGCGCTGCGCGCGGCCGTCGAGCGGTCGGTGGCGGACGCCGAAGCCGGGCTCGACGCCCGGCCGCTCGCCCAGGCCGTGCTGGACCTGGTCGCCGAGACGGGTCCCACCGTCGCCGCGCTCGCCGCGCTCGCCCTGCCCGGTGCCGACGGGTTGCCCGCGCGCGCCGACGAGCTGCTGCTCCCCGACGCCGCGTTGCGCCCGCTGCTGGTCGACGACGCACCGGTCGGCGTGCTCGACGGGGCCTGGGCCGCACGGTTTCCCCGCGAGGTGCTCACCGCGGTCGGGGTGCTGGACGGGTTCGCGGTGCTCGTCGACGACGCCCCGACCGGCCCGGACCACGACCTCGACGACGAGGAGCGCTGGTGGGACGCGCTCGACGCACCGCCGGCGCGCATGGTGGCGGTACGCGACCTCGACCTGATTGCCGACGATGCGTGGGCCGGCGGTGGAGCGCTGGCGCTGCTGGCCGCGGGGCGGGCCACGCGGGCGGCGGTGACCGGGCCGCACTCGTACACGGCGTGGTGGCTGGCCCGCAACGCCCGGCTCGGCGGGCACCGTCCCGGACACTGGCGGTTGCCCTCGGCCACCGCGCTCGCCACCCTCTACGACCCCGTGCCCGCCGCCGGTTCCCGGCTCGAGGACGGCACCGGGCACGCGGTCGACGAGGGGTTCCTGGCAGCGATCGGGGTGCGTTCGGGCCTGACGGTCGCCAGCGCGCAGGACGCCGCCGACCTGCTCACCCGCCTCGGCGACCCGGCCCGGCACCCGGACCCGGCGCTGGTCACCGCGGCTCATGCCGCCCTCGCCGGAACCGTCGCGGCCGGGCACGTCCACCCGGACGATCTCGACGCACCGGCCCGGGTTCGCGCGCTCGACGGCTCCGTGGCCGCCGTCGCCGTCGCGGTGGTGCTCGACGCGCCCTGGCTCGCGTTCGTCCTGCCCGCGGGTGAGCTCGTCGCCGGCGGGGATGCGGTTGCCCTGGCCGACCTGCTCGATCTCCCGCTGGCCTCCGACGTGGTGGCCGCGGACGTCGAGGGCGCCGGCACGGCGGTGCGCTGGTCGGACCTCGCCGAGGTCGTGGTGACCTGCGGTGCCCTCGGGGTCCGGGTGCCGGACGGCGTGCTGTGGCGCCACGACCCGCTGACCGTGGTGCTGCGCCGCCCTCCGACCGGTGCCCGCACCGTCCCGGCGTGGCGGGACGGGACTGGCGCGTGGCACGCGTCCGACCCGGTCCGAGCCCTGATCGGTGTGCTCTCTTCAGAGAGTGACGCCGGCGCGTGCTAGGAAGGGGGGTGGACTACGACAGCCCTGCCCGCATCGCGCGGCGCCCCCGGCGGGTCTGCGTGCTGTCCGTGCACACCTCGCCCCTGGAGCAACCGGGTACCGGCGACGCCGGCGGCATGAACGTCTACATCGTGCAGACCGCGATCCGCATGGCGCAGCGCGGCGTCGACGTCGAGATCTTCACCCGGGCCACCTCCTCCGAGCACGCCCCGGTCGTGGAGCTGGCGCCCGGCGTGCTGGTCCGGCACGTGGCGGCGGGACCGTTCGAAGGCCTCGGCAAGCACGACCTGCCCACCCAGCTGTGCGCGTTCACCGCCGGTGTGCTGCGCACCGAGGCCCGGCACGAGCCCGGGTACTACGA
>JBOHEO010000242.1:0-7129 GCA_050701055.1 Pseudonocardia sp.
GAACTCGGCGTGGCGGGCCATTTCCTTGCCCTGATCCCAGGTCACGCTGTTTCGCAGGAACTCAGGCAACGTCTCCATTTTTTGGCCAGGAGCGCAGCCACGCGCTCGGCGCGTCGGTCGTAGGGAATTCTCACGAGCATGGTTACTCTGCTGGTACGTTCAACCAGGGTGGCGATCTGCGATTCGCCGCCTTTCCCAATGATCAAATAGCCTTCCCGGAAACCGGGCACCGCGCGATCGTCGGCTTCGGCGGGACGCTCACTGATGTTGACCATTCCTGGGATCTTCCCCCTGCTCAGAGCCCCCCGGGATCGGGGTGCTCGCCTCGCCCGGCCCTGTCGTAACGCGAGTTTGAACTCGGTGCGCAGCTCGCCTTTCGCCTGCAAATACAGTGTTTGATAAATCGTCTCGTGGGACACTTTCATCTCCGGATCATCAGGATACTCCTCGTCCAGTCTCGCACTGATCTGCTCCGGAGACCACTTCTGTTCCAAGCCTTCGTTCACCGCATCATGCAGCCGGGACGAGGCCACCAGTTTCCGCTCCTTCGGTCGCGTTTTGAATGACTCATACCGCTCCTGGGCGACAAGAGCCCGATAATCGGCGGCACCGCCATTACGTTCGATCTCTCTTGCGATTGTGTTATGGTGCCGCTCGAGCAGTTTCCCAATGCAACGCGCCGAGTTTCCCCGATTCAGCTCCCGGGAGATCGTCTCCCGTTCCTGGGCACACAACGGCTCAGCTCCACTCATCAATCATTCCCCCAGAAGATCCCCGGAAAGGGGTACCTTAGCAGACTAAAATCTGCTACAATAATTTCCTGTCGCTACGACCGTTTGAGCCCAAGCTACGATAAACGCGATGTCCGAATCGTTCTTCGCCGCATTGAAGAACGAGCGCGTTCATCGAACTGTCTACCCGACACGGGCACATGCCCGAGCGGACATCGCACAATACATCGAGTTCTGGTACAACCGCAGCAGACTCCACTCTGGGCTGGGCTACAAAACACCCCAAGAAGCCCTCAACGAGTGGACAAACGGCCAGGAAGCAGCGTAGACTGACCCAATTAAAGCGGTCCGAAAAACGCGGGGCTGATCAGACATCGGTCTTGACCCGATCCCCCGACGAGCGCTGCAACCTCGACGGCGCCGCCACCACACACTCGATGCCCAGCCCGATCAGGTGCCGGGCCAGCCCGAACCCCGTCGGACCGGCCTCATAGGTCACCGCAATCAGACCCAGCAACAACCCGATCCAGGACACGATGTCGCCGTGATCCGGGGCCAACCGGCGCTCGAACAGCTCCCCGGTCCGTCCGTCCAACCCGCACACCACGACCGAGCGTGCGTGCACATCCAGACCGACACTCGTAGCATTCCCACTCACTGGGGCCTCCCACATCTATGGCTCTACCGCCCAGGACCCACTCCTGCCCGGCAACCCACGATCACATGTGGCGAGGCCCCAGCCCGGACCTCCATACCGTCTAGCAGAGCCCTTCGACACGCTCGTACCCGCCGCACGCCACTACGCCCACTGCGGCACCCTCCCCAGCCCACGACGCGCCCCCAACGACGCCCAACCCCCCGTGACGGCCTCAACAGCCGTCGCGGGGAACAGGTTCGACCTCGAACTGGCCTCCTCTGGCCATAGTTCGAGTAAGACCCCATGGGTGCCCCCGGCAGGATTCGAACCTGCGCCACCGCCTCCGGAAGGCTCTGCCTCATCTGGAGGCTTATTCACAACCCCTGAAGCCGGTCACGTCATCGCAGGTCAAGGCGCTTGCCGCATGATCATCGGTCGGGTTGTGAATAAGCCTCCTGGTCTCCGGAAGGCTGTAACCAGCGGAAACAGGATTCAAGGTTGCCTGGTACGGCGCTGATGGGTACGTCCTGGGTACGCACCGCAATGAAATCAGCTTGGGAATCGGGTTGTCATGGTGTGGTCAGGGGGCTGACCTGGGCGAAAGCCTGGCCCTGATGCGCCGCTGTTGACCGTGGTCGGCCGGTGGCAATGGCCCGGGAATGGCCCAACCGTCGGCAGCACGCCAAGCGTGCCTGGTTACGCAACAGCCAGCGGTGGTTCCCGGGATCGTCCGCCGGCTGGCCCTCACTCCGGGAGCCGAAGCGCCATCTCGTCGACCTGGCGCAGCCCGATCACGCCGCCGCTCGGGGGCACCGCCGACCGTACCGGCGCGTGCGCGGCCAGGCTTGCCCCCGAGTGGCGGCGTGATAGCCCTCTGGGAGACCTGCCGCCCGGTGAGGGTGGTCTCTTCTCTGTCAAGGCGGACGCGGCTCCGGATCTGTGGGTGGGTAGCTGGTGGGACGAGCCGTGACCTCTTCGTGTGAAGGCGGACAGCCCCGATGTCTCTCCCTGCTACGGTCCCGGGGATTCGGCGTCGGCCCTGTTTGACACCTGAGCTACTGAGCTACTTCGTGCACGGGTGACACCCAATCTCGGCTCCGCGGCCCTGCCGTGTTCACGCTCCGTATATTATATGGGGTATCTTGACGAACTGCAGTAGATGATACACTCGTTTGCTGAGCAACTCCGGGCAGACCGAGAGAGCTTGACGTTCACGGTTTACTTGACATTCACGGGTCAAGGGCCTAGGCTCGATAGCGGTTCATAAAAACACCCGGCAGACCTAGGAGGCGTTGTTCTGAGGCCTGTGCATCGAGCTGGTTTACCATAATGTGTCCGAATGTTCATATCGGTATACGCATTCTGGCAGTCGATTAATCCGCATACGCTCAACTAGTGAAAGGAATAGCGCGATAATGGCAACATGGAAGCAGATTCCTGGCGGTCTTTCGGCTATCTCGGCCGGATCCAGGTCCAACGTCTGGGGCGTCAACTCGGGCGGTAACATCTACCGATACACGAACCACGATGCTAATCCCTGGGTTCAGATCCCCGGGGGTCTCTCGGACATCGGCGCCGCCGCTGACGGCACGGTCTGGGGCGTTAACTCGGGTGGCAACATCTACCGGTACACGGGAGACTATGACACCAATCCCTGGCTCCAGATTCCCGGTGGTCTCTCCCGGATCTCGGCCGGATCCAGGACCAATGTCTGGGGCGTCAACTCGGGCGGCAACATCTACCGGTACACGGGAGACGATGCCAATCCCTGGCTCCAGATTCCCGGTGGTCTTTCGGATATCGGAGCCGCTGCTGACGGCACGGTCTGGGGCGTCAACGCAGGAGGCAACATCTACCGATACACCTGGGATGCGAGGCACTGGGTACAAATCCCCGGTGGTCTCTCCCGGATCTCGGCCGGATCCAGATCCAACGTCTGGGGCGTCAACTCGGGTGGCAACATCTACCGGTACACGAACGACGATGCTAATCCCTGGGTTCAGATTGCCGGTGGTCTCTCGGATATCGGCGCCGCTGCTGACGGCACGGTCTGGGGCGTTAACTCGGGTGGCAACATCTACCGGTACACAGGAGACCTACCCGGCTGATTAAATCATGCCGGGAGCATGCGCTTCCGGAGACACCCTCGAAGCTCCAACTTGACCGATTCGGTGCGACATTGCTCGGGGTTTGGACACCGCTGGAAACTGTCCAAACCCCGAGCCTTTCCGTGTCTCGTGTATGTACTGAGGCTTACTCACAACCCGCCTGATGATCACACAGCAAGCGCCTTGACCTGCGAAGACGTGACCGGCTTCCGGGGTTGTGAATAAGCCTCAAGGAATCTTCTGTGTTGCTCCTGCTGGATCAGGCGGTCCCCGCCTGAGGGGGAAAACATGGGCAGGCGGGAGGAGGTCCACGGCAAGCGGGGAGTTTCTGTACCACGCTTCGCGTGGTGTTTCGCCGACGGGTGGCGGCGTAAGCTGCCGCGGAGACCGCCCCCTGACTGGCCTGCCGGGTGGCTGGCGAGGGGCGATGGTCGTGCAGCAGGCAGCAGCCTTCTCGCTGCGCACCGCCCCGTAGCCCGGGTTGCAGGGCACAATCCCGGTTCTACCAGGAAACAGACTGATCCCGAGTGGCCCTGTTCAATGTCACGAGACGGCGGGACGTTCGCAAGGAGTATGGGTGACCAGGCAACCGGAGCGCCGTCGGGGTGAGCTGGCGCGGTTGTGTGCTGAGTTGCGGGGGCAGGGCTGTACTTACCGGGAGATCGCGGGGCGGATCCGGGGTGAGTTGCGGGTGAATGCTCGGGTGGCGTTCCGGTTGGCGCACGGTCTGACCCAGGCCGAGGTGGCTGAGCGGTGGAACGCGAAGTGGCCGGACCAGGAGGCGCTGAAGACGGACAAGCAGATCTCCTACTGGGAGGTCTGGCCGGCGCCGAGCGGTCGCAGACCGTCGCTGGATACGTTGAACAAGTTGGCGTTTCTTTATCAGTGCAGTGCGGGGGAGTTGCTCGACGGTCAGGATCACAGTCACCTCGACCCTGCGGCCTCGGCCCTTGACAGGGTGCCGGAGCGGTCCGGCGAGCCGTCGCCGACCGCGCCCGCGGTCCCCCTGCCTGCGGCGTCGAGCGGCACCGGCCACCCCTCGGTTTCGTTGTCGGATCCGGCCGGGTTCGTTGCGACCGGGTGCGATCTGTGGGTGCCGGAGCGGTTCGCGACGCAGTTGGCTGCTCCGGTGGGTGGTTTGATTGCGGTGGCGGGTGGCACGCTGGGGTGGTCCGCTCGCCAGCGGGATGCTGTCTGTCAACAGCTCGTTGACCTGTTTGCGCTGTGGGGTCACACCATGGACCGTCGTATCGTGCTTCAGCTGCTCATCAGTTGGGCCGCCGCGGCGGCCGCCGGGCCGGTCTTCCCCCGGCTCAACCCCGATGACCAGCAGCGGCTGGTGGCCGCGGTCCGGGCACCCAGCCGGGTCGACGCCACCGTGATCGATCACCTGGAGCAGGTGCTGTCGCACTGTGTCCGGCAGGACGACGTGCTGGGTCCGCAGGCCGTGCTGGACACCGTTCTGGCCCAACGCCACCTGGTCGGGGGCCTGCTCGCCGAGTGCCCGCCGGCGCTGCGGCCGCGGTTGCTGTCGGTGCACGCCGACCAGTCCCGCGTCACCGGCTGGCTGTCCTACAACTCGAATGACTTCGACGGTGCAGCCACCTACTATGAGCAGGCCCGCACCGACGCCCACGAGGCCCACGACACCGCTCTCGGCGCCCAGGTGCTGTGCCAGATGAGCCAGTTGGCCACCTGGCAGCAGCGGCCCCGAGTCGGCATCGACCACGCCGTGGCCGCCCAGCGCTGGGCCCAGCGCACCGACGATCTGCTGCTGCGCGCCTGGGCCGCGGCCACCGTGGCCCGGGCATACGCCCGGGACGGCCAGCAGAGCGCGTGCCTGGCTGAGCTGGACACTGCCCGCGCCGGCATCGCGGCCGCCACCGGACAGCCGTCGGTCGTGGCCGGCGTCTTCGACGAAGGGCTGCACGCGAGTATCCGCGGCGAGTGCCTGTTGCAGCTGCACCGCCCGGCCGACGCCGCCCAGGCCACCGAGCGGTCGTTGGCCACGCTCGACCGTACGTACGTTCGCAACGTGGCCTTGACCACCGTCGACCTCGGGTCGGCGCGCCTGGAGTGCGGCGACCTCGACCACGCCGCGGCCACCCTCGAGCAGGCAGCCGATCTTGCGGTGCAGAACCGGTCGGCCCGGCTGGCCGGCGAGATCCACGCCGTCCGCGCCCGCATGCAGCCGTGGCAGGACAGCGGGGCGGTCATCCAGCTCGACGAGCGGCTGCGCGCTTACCAGCTGGTCTGAACGTCCGGTTGGACGTGTCGGGGCGAGTGCCGACACGTCAACCGGGTTGCTGGCGCTCCCGATGCAGCTCGGTGATAGCTGATCTGCGCCGTTGGCTGCGTGTCGGATGTGGTGGCGCCGCTACATGCGTTCTGGCGCCGCGATACCCAGCAGGTTGAGCCCTTGCCGCAGGGTGTGGGCAGCGAGTTGGCACAGGGCGACGCGGTTGGCGCGCACTGGCTGGTTCGCCGAGAGCACGGGGCAGGCTTCGTAAAAGTCGGTGAACGCCTTCGCCACGTCGTAGAGGTGGCCGCAGAGCCGGTGGAGTTCCAGGACGCGGCCGACCTCGGCGACGGTATCGCCGAATGTGTCCACGGCGAATGCGAGGACCCGTTCCGCAGGGTGTAGCCGCAGCGTCGGATCGATCTCGGCGCTCGCGTCGTCGGCTCTGCGGAGGATGGAGCAGATCCGGGTGTGCGCGTACTGGAGGTACACGCCGGTGTTGCCGGCGAATGACACCATGCGCTCGACGTCGAAGACGTAGTCCTTGGTGCGGGAGGTGGACAGGTCGGCGTATTTGACCGCGCCGATTCCGGCTTGTTCGGCGATCTGGTTCAGTTCGTCCTCGGTGAGGTCGTGGGTCTTCTCCGCGACGGTGACGCGGGCCTTATCGACGGCAGCATCCAGCAGATCCATCAGCTTGACGGTGTCGCCGGAGCGGGTCTTGAACGGCCTTCCGTCGGGGCCGAGCACGGTGCCGAAGGCGACGTGGGTGACGTCGATCTGGTCAGTGAGCCAACCGGTGCGGCGGGCGGCTTCGAAGATGAGCCGGAAGTGCAGGGCTTGGCGGGCGTCGACCACGTAGAGGACGCGGTCGGCCTTGAGATCGCGAATGCGATAGCGGATGGTAGCCAGGTCGGTGGTGTCGTAGCCGTAGCTGCCGTCATTCTTGCGGACCATGAGCGTGACGGGATTGCCGTCGGGGCCGGTGACCTCCTCGGAGTACACGACGAGGGCGCCGTCGCTCTCCATCGCGATCCCGGCCGCAGTCAGTTCGTGGGCGACGTCGGGCAGCCAGGAGTTGTAGAAGGACTCGCCGGCCGAGTCTTCGGGCTCCAGCAGCACACCGAGCCGGTCGTAAATCTCGCGGAAGGCGAACTCGGACTCCGCGACGATCTCCCGCCAGCGGGCGACGGTGGCTTCGTCACCGGCCTGCAAGGCGACCACGCGCGCCACGGCGGGTGGGGAGTTCTGCTCCCCGGTTCGTGTGGTGTGTTGCCGGTGGTGGGCGGCGTAGGCTGCCGTCGTACCGGGAAGCCCTGGTCGCAATCCGTGTACGACCGGGAAATGTGACAGACCATGAGGTGGGTACCGCTGAATGTCACCGGACGGTGGGACGTTTCCGAGGAGTGTGGGT
>JBOHEO010000243.1:0-7014 GCA_050701055.1 Pseudonocardia sp.
CTCCAATCATGATTGCGTCACGCTCATCGTCGATCACTTCATTCCCACTTGCCACGTACATCGCTCCACGGGTCGGATTCCATCATGATCATACCCGGTGGCGCTCTGACCAGTTGAGTCCAAGGTCCGTAGTCGGAGGCTGATCAGATCCGAGGGGAGGTCTGCGGTATCTCGGCCAGGACCACGATCACCGACAGTCGGTCGAGCGTGACGGCTCCGGTTGGCGGGTTGTTCATGCTGGTTTCAGCATGTTCCGTTGTTGTGTCATGGCGGGTGAGGGCCGTGGACGTGGGGGGTTTTGTCTGATCGGGTGGCTATGCTGCGGGCGGTCGGGATCGCCGGAAAAAGGGGTTCGAGGAGAGGGAATGGCTCAGCCAGCACCAGAAAGCGGTGACCGCGTCCCGGGCGCGTCGCGGGGGATGTCGTCTGATCCGACGATGCTGAAGGCCTTGCTACGGGAACGTCATCTGCAGAATTACGCCATGTTCAAGCGGGCCTACCAGAAGGCCGCCAGAGGTCTGGACAAGGACCTGGTCGAGGCCTACCCGAGTAGGGCGACCATGTGCCGGTGGATGGTGGGGCAGATCAAGGACCTGCCCCATCCTCATCACTGTGCTGTGCTGGAGGCGATGCTGCCCGGATGGACGGCCGCGGAGTTGTTCAAGCCCTACCTTCCACCGGGCGAGGTCACCGGGTCGACACTGCTGCGGGAACTGCTGCGGCGTCGCTGCCTGCACCACTACCGCGAGTTCTGCCGGGCCTATGACCTCGCGGCCGCGACGATCGACATCAAGCTCGTGGGCGGCCACCCGGCCGAACAACTGTTCCACCGCTGGCTCTGCGACGAGACGACCGGATTACCCCATCCCGAGCACTGCACCGTGCTCGAAGCCCTGTTCCCCGGGTATTCCGCTCGGCAACTGTTCGCGGTACCGGAACCTCCCGAACCTCCCGAACCGACCAGCCCCTCCGCCCCGGACACCGCGGGGCGCGAGGATCGTCCCGAGAGATCCGGTACCGCCGGGCTGCGGGTGCCCGACGAGGTGCCGGCGAGGGCGCCGGTGACCGGGCTCCAACTCCCGAACCCTGGTGCCGTGCCACTCGTGCGACACAATGGGGTGGTCACGACGCGGCGCGCCGCGCGGACCGACTGGGACGGACAGGTGATCGCGATGAGCGCGGACCGGGCTCGGGACTTCCTCACCCGGATCGAGGCGACCAACGTCGGGGCCGAAACGGTCGATCAACTCTTCGACGACCTCCGCCGCCTGGTGATCGCTTCCCAGCAGCAGCCGCTGGCCACCTGGCTGGGCGATCTGGTGTCTGCCCAGGAACGTGCGTTCGAGCTGTTGGAGGGGCGCCAGCGGCCGGAACAGACCCGGGATCTGTACCTGGTCGCCGGGCTTGCCTGCGGGTTGATGGCGTCGGCGTCGCAGGAGTTGGGTGCGATCCATGAGGCGATGACGCAGGCCCGCACGGGTTATGCCTGCGCGGACAATGCCGGCCATGACGGGCTGCGCGCGTGGATACGCGGCCTGCAGGCAGCTTTCACCTACTGGGACGGACGGCCGGCGGACTCGCTGCGCTATGCCCAGCTTGGTGCCGAGGTCGCGGCCCGTAGCCTGGGTACCGGAAGTGTGTGGCTGACCAGCGCCGAAGCGCGAGCCTTGGCTGCGCTGAACCGTCCGGACGAGGTCGAGGCCGCGCTGGCCAGGGCAGCCGAAGCGCGGGACCGGGTCGTGTCCGACGATCTGGACAGCTTGGGCGGAATATGCACTTTCAGTCGGCCTCGCCAACTCTATTTCGCCGCTGACGCGCTCTCCTGGGGCGGTCTCTCAGCGGCTACCCATGCTGAGCGGGTCGCTCTGGAGACCCTGGACGCCTACGCCACGGCACCGGCTGAGGAGCGCTCCTTCGGCCACGAAGCCGGCACGCGCAGCGCCTTGGCCATCGCCAGGGTGTTCCGGGGCGAGGTTGACGGCGCAGCGAAGGCACTCGGGCCAGTACTGGCTCTTCCCACGATTCAGCGCGGCCACGGGATTGTGATGTCAGTGGAGCGGGTACGCACCGCGCTGAGCACCGTCACCGACCCCGGCCGCGACATCGTCGACCTGGTCGGCGCCATCGAAGCCTTCACCACCGAACGCCTGACACTACCGAGCTGACCACGACTCCCCGGTATCCGTGATGTTCTCGACCTGAGCCGATGGGAAAGCGCGCGATGGGCGACCTCTCCTTGGTGTGGCTCGACGTGACGGCAAGTGCCAGCTCATCATCTGTAGCCACTGCTACGCCAAGTCCGGGCCGCAGGGCAGTGACGGGACGATGTTGCCAGCCGACTGGTGCCGGGTGATCGATGAGGTGGCGCGGTTCGGTGGGCGGATGGTGCAGTTCGTCGGTGGGGAGCCGACTCTGTACCGGGGGTTGCCCGCCTGGTGCACCGCGCCGTGGACCAAGGGGTGGAGGTGGAGGTGTTCAGTGACCTCGTCCATGTGTCAGGGGAGCTGTGGGAGACCTTCGCCCAACGCGGGGTGCGGTTGGCCACGAGTTACTACTCTGATGACGCCGCCGAGCACGAGGCGATCACCGAGGGCAGGGGTAGCCATGCCCGGACCAAGGCCAATATCGCCGAGGTGCTGCGCCGGTTCATTCCATTGCGGGGAGGAAGCGATGATCGTGCAACTGGCCGGACTACCCGGCACCGGTAAGAGCTCACTGGCCGCCGAACTCGCCCGCCGGCTGGGAAGCAACGCGCTGTTGCTGGACAAGGACCGCGTCCGGCACGCGCTGTTCGGCCCCCAGCACACGCTCTACACCCGCGCACAAGACGACTTCTGCGTTGTCACGATGTTCCGGACCGCAGCATGGCACCTGCGCCGCAGCCCCGGTTCCATCGTCATCCTTGACGGTCGCACCTGCTCTCGCGCCTATCAGGTCGAGCAGGTGCGCCGGTTCGCTGCCCGCGTCCGGCAGTCATTGCGGCTGATCGAATGTGTCTGCATCGACACTACGGCCGAACAGCGCCTCCGCGCGGACATCACTCATGGCACGCACCCCGCGGCTGACCGCGACGTCGCGTTGTACCGACGGTTGACGGCACAGGCCGATCCGATCCCGGATCCGAAACTGTGCCTGGACACTATCGAGCCGCTGGACGAGTGCGTCGACCGAGCACTGTCCTACCTCAACCGTCCACTCCACACCGACCCCGATCCGATCAGTGCCGGAACCGTGCTGCCGATCAAAGAGGCCATCGCATGACCTCGAACCGCACCTCTCGGGTCGGGCGGAGTAGCCGGGGCCAGTTCAGCGGTGGCGACGCTGCGAGGGGCACGACGACCTCGTGCACCCGCCCGCCGCATCATCCGGCACGCCCTCGCCCACACACTCACCAACCCGTGCACGAGCACCGGACAGGTATCCAGGTCCACAATGATGAGTCCGCCGGACGCGGCTTTCCGCGCAGCTGGTTCGGGCGGGGTGCCGGTGGGTCGAGCGGCACCTTCGCCCACTAGGTCGGTGCGAGTGTGCCGTTCGTACCAGCGGGTTGTGCGAGTGTGCCGTTGGCACCGACGACCGGGGGTTCCTGGACGCGTGACCGCGCTGCCATCCCGGTACCTCACGCTGGGTGCTGTACCGAGATTGCAGGGTGAAGGTCGGGGGTATTCGGAACCACGTATTACCCTGCGGACGTTGACAGGCTGACGCCCCTACGATCACGGAGGACCGCAATGCCTATGTTCAGGAAGCTCGCCGCCCTCGCCGGTGCGGCTGAGGCCGCCCGCCGCTACGCGAGGAAGAACCCGGCCAAGGCGGGCAAGCTGGTCGACCAGGCCGCCGAGTTCGTCGACAAGCAGACCAAGGGCAAGTACAAGGGCCAGATCGACGGCGCGGTGCGCAAGGCCAAGGGTGCCGCCGGCATTCCTGTCTCGCCCGGCTACGGGGCCAGCGGCAACGGCTACACGCAGGGTTACAACCGAAACGCCGGTCCCGGCCAGCCCGGCTACGGTGGTCCGTCCGCCGGGCAGCCCTACCCCGGTGGTCGCCGGGGGTCCTCCGGCGCCTGAAGGACGCGCGCGAATGGCACGTACGGGACGTAGGTCGTCCCGTACGTGCCATTCGTCTGTGCGCATGTCGTGGCCCCCCGCCGGATGGGGTCTGCCGTGCCAGGATGGGGTCAGCGCCGTCCGCCACCGCCCGCACCCGGGCGATGTGGCCCGGCCCCGCCCGGTTCGCGGGCGTCACGAGCTCCCGCGGGCCCGAGCCCGAGGAGGCACCCGTGTCCGTCCCGCAGGCCTGGACCCCACCCGCACCCGGAGCGCCCGGCCACCCCGTCCCGACCCCGGATCGCGAGCACGTGCTCGCCGGATTGCGCGGTACCGATGCCGGTGGCCCGGACCTCGTGCAGCTACTGACTCCCGAGGGCGAGCGGGTGGCCGATCCCCGATTCGACGCGCTGGTCGTCGACGTCGACGTCGCCGCTTCACAGGCGCTCTACCGCGACATGGTGCTGGTTCGCCGCTTCGACCGCGAGGCCAACGCGTTGCAACGCCAGGGTCAGCTCGGGATCTGGGTGCCGCTGCTCGGTCAGGAGGCTGCACAGATCGGTGCCGGCCGCGCGATGGCACCTCAGGACATGGCGTTCCCGTCGTACCGCGAGCACGGCGTTGCGTGGTGTCGTGGGATCGACCCCACCGAACTGCTCGGCATCTTCCGCGGCACCGATCACGGCAGCTGGGACCCGAGGACCACCGGGTTCCACCTCTACACGATCGTCATCGGCAACCAGTGCCTCAACGCCACCGGATACGCGATGGGCCAGCGCTTCGAGGGGCGCGTCGGCAGTCTCGCCGGGGAGAACCCGCACGCTGCGTCGACCAATGAGGCCACGGTCTGCTTCTTCGGCGACGGTGCCACCTCGCAGGGCGACGTGCACGAGGGCTTCGTCTGGGCCGCGGTGTACGACGCACCGGTCGTCTTCTACTGCCAGAACAACCAGTGGGCGATCTCCGAGCCACTGGAGCGCCAGACCCGGGTACCGCTCTACCAGCGCGCGCGCGGCTACGGCTTTCCCGGAATCCGGGTGGACGGCAACGACGTGCTCGCCTGCCTCGCCGTCACCCGGTGGGCGCTGGAGGAGTGCCGCACGGGCAACGGTCCGGTGCTCATCGAGGCGTTCACCTACCGGATGGACGCCCACACCACCTCCGACGATCCGTCGCGATACCGGCTCGCCGAGGAGTTGGAGCTGTGGAAGCTCAAGGATCCGATCGAGCGGGTGCGGGTGAACCTCGTGCGCTCACACGGCGTCGAGCAGGCGTTCTTCGATGGGATCCAGGTCGAGTCCGACGAGCTCGCCGCCCGCTTCCGGGAGTACTGCACGGCGATGCCCGCTCCGGCTCCGGACCGGATGTTCTCCCGCGTCTATGCGGAGGGTTCGCCCGCGGTGGCGGCGCAACGGGCCGAGTTCCTCGACTTCCACGCGTCCTTCGAGGGGGAGTGACATGGCAATCCTGACCATGGCCAAGGCCCTCAACGACGGCCTGCGCGCCGCGATGGAGCGCGATCCCAAAGTTCTGATCATGGGCGAGGACGTCGGCAAGCTCGGTGGTGTCTTCCGGGTGACCGACGGCCTGCAGAAGGACTTCGGTGAGCAACGCGTGCTCGACACCCCGCTCGCCGAGTCCGGGATCATCGGCACCGCTGTCGGGCTGGCGATCCGCGGGTTCCGGCCGGTATGTGAGATCCAGTTCGACGGGTTCGTGTTCCCCGGCTACGACCAGATCGTCTCCCAGCTCGCGAAGCTGCACTTCCGCTCGCAGGGCAAGGTGCCGATGCCCGTCGTGGTGCGCATCCCGTTCGGTGGCGGCATCGGTGCGGTCGAGCATCACAGCGAGTCACCGGAAGCGCTGTTCGCGCACGTCGCCGGGCTCAAGGTGGTGGCGTGCTCCAACCCGCCGGACGCCTACTGGATGATCCAGCAGGCCATCGCCTGTGACGATCCGGTGATCTTCTTCGAACCGAAGCGGCGGTACTGGGAGAAGGCCGAGGTCGACCCGGCCGGGCAACCGCCGCCGCTGTTCTCCTCCCGGGTGCTGCGGTCCGGCTCGTCGCTCACGTTGGCCGGCTACGGTCCGGTCGTGCGCACCTGCTTGGAAGCAGCGGTTGCCGCATCGGAATCCGACGGTCACGACCTGGAGGTGATCGATCTACGCACACTCTCCCCGCTGGACCTCGGCCCGGTGGTCGAGTCGGTGCGCCGCACCGGACGGCTCGTCGTGGTGGCCGAGGCACCACCGGAGTCATCGGTGAGCTCCGAGGTCGCCGCCCGGGTGCAGCAGGAGTGCTTCCATTCCCTCGAAGCGCCGGTGCTGCGGGTCACCGGTTTCGACACTCCCTACCCGCCGTCGAAGTGCGAGCAGGACTACCTCCCCGACCTCGACCGGGTGCTGGACGCCGTCGACCGCTCGCTGGCGTGGTGATCAGCGTGCGCCGCGAGTTCACGATGCCCGACGTCGGCGAGGGGCTCACCGAGGCCGAGGTCCTCACCTGGCGTGTCGCCGTGGGAGACCCGGTGGCGGTCAACCAGATCATCGTGGAGATCGAGACGGCGAAAGCGGTGGTCGAGCTGCCGTCGCCGTTCGCCGGGACTGTCGGGGAGCTGCTCGTCGAGCCCGGGCAGACGGTGGCGGTGGGCGCGCCGATCATCGCCATCGACACCGCCTCTCCGGCTGCCGCTGCTGCCGAGGAGACCGGCGGGCGGATCGGCGAGACCGGTGGGCGGATCGGCGAGACCGGTGGGCGGATCGGCGAGACCGGTGGGCGGATCGGCGAGACCGGCGGGCGGATCGGCGAGACCGGTGGGCAGATCGGCGAGGCCGGCGCCGACGGTCGGATCGCCACGCTGGTCGGTTACGGCCCCCGCCCCGGCACGGCCACCAGGCGGCGCGCCACTTCGCTGTCGTCGGGTGCCGAGCCGAAGCAAGCTGATCACCGTCCGGGAACGGTGGACCG
>JBOHEO010000244.1:0-6993 GCA_050701055.1 Pseudonocardia sp.
GGTTCACCCCGGCCGAGCTGCTCGCCGCGGTGACCGGGCACGCGAGCCTCGGCTGGGGCGACGCCGGGCGGCTGGTGGCCGGCGCGCGGGCGGACCTGGTCGCGGTCCGCACCGACTCCGTCCGCACGTCCGGTGGCGCGCCGGAGCAGATCCTGCTCACCGCGACCGCCGCCGACGTCGACACTGTGATCGTCGACGGCCAGGTGGTGGTCGCGGCCGGCCGGCACCGGCTCGGCGACGTGGCGACGCTGCTGCGAAGGGCGATCGAGCCCCTATGGGTGACATGAGCAGGAATGGAGCCATCATGATCACCATCCGGGAGCGTTCTCCGCCCAGATCCGGCCGAGTTCGCGTCAGGTCGGTGATCTTCAGGTAGTCCTTGCCCCGCGTTTCGGCACCCTGATTGTTGGGACGGACACCTAAGCGTATCGCCTGGTATCCCTCATTTGTTCTCGTACAGTGGTTGCAGGTCGATGTGGGTGTGGCATGTGGATCGGGTTGTTTCGCCAGCCGCGCGATCTGAAGAAGTTGATCTATCTTGCGCACAAGTACCTGCCGCGATCAAACAGCAGCCCGGTCAACCAGGCGGAACACGAATCGGCCGTGGCGGCTCGCCTTGCCGCAGGAGGGCAGATTATTGGAGCAGCGCCGCAGAAGTTCTTCCGGGGCTTGGACAGACGAGGGCACCGCGTGGAGGTGCAGGGATCCGGTGGGCGGAAGGTGCCGAGCGTTTGATCGATGTTGTGGAACCGCCACCCGTGTCGAGTGCGGATCCGGGTTCCCAACCGATGGTCACGGCACCATCGGAGTCGCGGTGACCTGCCGAGATCAGCGTTTCGGTGCGGGGAGCCGCACGGGATGCGGCTCTGTGTTCCCGTTCAGCGATCATGAAGCTGGCAGCGTGATCCAGCGAGCGATGGGCGAGGCACTGGAGAGGTACGCCGGTGCCGATCCGGCCACTGCCCCGCCGTGGTCACAGTTCGTCACCGATGCCGAGATCTCCGCGCAGCAGGGTTACGCGCTGTACCTGCTATCGCTGTCGGATCCCGAGTTCGCCCCGTCCGCCGTCGAGCGGTTGGCCAGCGCCGTCCACGGGCATGGCGCTGCCTACGCGGGCGCTGTTGGGCTGATCCTGCCGCCGCTGGCGGGCGCGTACTTCCGGGCCGGTGATCTCGACGCTGCGGTGGCCACCGGTTACCAGGCCGTGAGCGCGCTCAGCGGGCGGTACCTCCCCCGGGGTTACGCCCGGCTGCGGGTGATGGACACCGTCGCTGACCCGTTCAGCGGCAAGCCCGAGGTGGCGGAGCTGCGCGAGCACGTCCGTAGCGCGCTGACGGTGGCCGCGTAACGCCCGGTGAGCCCGCCGTCTTCCTGGGACGCCGTGTTGCCCGACCGGGAGGCGCTTATCGTGGGTACGGGCCGTAGCGTGAACCGATGGAGATCTTGAGTAGCCGGGTGCTCCTTCGCCCACTCGATCCCGTGCGCAGTCTCGCGTTCTACCGCGACACGCTGCGGTTCCCCGTGGCCAGGGAGTTCCCCGGCGGCACGGTGTTCTTCCTCGGCTCGGGGTTTCTGGAGCTGTCCGGCCGCGCCGCCGCCGCCGCGGGCGAGGCCGTCGCCCTGTGGCTGCAGGTCCGCGACCTTCCCGCGACGCACCGGGAGCTCACCGACCGGGGCGTGACGGTGCTGCGGGAGCCGCGGCGCGAGCCGTGGGGCCTGGACGAGATGTGGATCGCCGACCCGGACGGCACCCGGATCGTCGTCGTGGAGGTACCGCCCGAGCACCCGCTGCGCCGCGACACCCGCCTCTGAGGGCCCACCTCTCGCGCAGTCGGTTCGTGATCATCGCGAGATTACCTCAGTGCCCCGCCGACGACGCTGGCGTGCATCTCGCGGCGATCATGGTCGGCCAGGCTCCGGAGCCCCGGTACCGATCGCCGGTAGGTGCCCGGATCGCTGGGCTCGGCCGCGGCTGGCAGGTTGCTCGGGTGGCGGGGGTGCGGGGTGAGCTGGACGGAGTGACGGCGGAATTCCGCGAGTTCTGGACCGAGCGTCGCATCGGCACCCTTGTCACGCTGCGTCGCGACGGGAGCCCGCATGTCGTGCCGGTCGGGGTCACGCTGGACCTGGAGACCGGGCTGGCCAGGGTGATCTGCAGTCGTCGATCGCAGAAAGCGCGCAACGCGCTCGTCACTGGCGTAGCCGTCGTGTCCCAGGTGGACGGCGGCCGGTGGTCCACGCTGGAGGGTGACGCGGTGCTGCGAGTCGCCGCACCCATCGGCTGCCGATCAGCGGCAGGGGGACGGCGACCCGTCCGCACACACGTTCCGGTGCCGCACATGTCGCAGCATGCGGCGGCACCGGAACGTGTGGGCGGTGCGGCGTTCCCGGCCTCAGTCGCCCGCGTCGATCTCGGCCAGCTCGGCGACGCCAGCCCCGAACTCCGCGTGGCACAGCCGGTACTCGGCGTCGAGATCGGTGTGGAACATGCCCGGGTCGTCGGGCGCAAGCGTCACCGGCACGCCGGCGGCGAGCGGCCGGGTCAGCGGGTGCTCGGCGATGGCGGCCACGGCCCCGATGCGTCGGTCATCGTGACGTGGTTCCATGCCGAGAACGAGGCCGAGGTCGGTGAGTCTCGAGCCATCCTCGCCGCACACCGCGACGAGATCCTGGCTGCCCATGTCCTGGGCCTCGGCATCTCCGAGTTCGCCAAAACGACCAGCTGGCTAGTGCAGCGCCGCAGACGTTCTTCGGGGTTGACCCGAGTCGACATCCCGCGTAGCGGCCGGGCGGCCTAGGGGTGCGGCCGTGGGTTGCCACCCTGCGCGCGTTGAAGCATGAATCCGGGCCCCGCGCTCATGGTTTCTGCTGTACCGCGCAGGGGTGCTCGGCTCCAGGCCACTGTGATCACCGGTTCGGCGCATTTTCTGGCCAGATCTGACCGGAGAATGCGCCAGGATGGTGATCTTGGGCCTGGACGAGGCTGACGACATGCTCCAACCCCCGAAGGGGCTTCTGCGGCGCTGCACTAGCTACTTAAGCTCGCCGTTTCTGGTGCGGGCAGTGCTGGTCGCTGGGCGTCGTGCCCGGGGGCGTGTCCGGGGGTCTCACTTTCCTCGCACTTCGCCGGAGCCCTTCCCCGGACCACGACCCACCGTCCACTATCGACATCCGATGGCAGCGAGACGGCAGGGGACGAGGGGCGATGAGCGAGCACGGCGCGAACACCGCGTTGCGGGGGTTGCTGGACGAGGCGCAGATGAGCAACATCGGGTTGGGTCGCGCGGTGGTGGCCGTGGGTGCTCGGGAGGGGATACACCTGGGTACGAACACGACGTCGGTGCGGCGGATGCTGGATGGTGCCCAGCCGCACTGGCCGGCGCCGCGACTGGTGGCCGCGGTGCTCTCCGCGCGGCTGCAGCGCGAGGTCAGCGTGTCCGAATGCGGGTTTGCCGACTGCGCCCCACCCGGGGAGGATCCTTACGACGGGCTGCGCTGTTCAGGCACACTGGAGGGCACGGTCCGCACGATCGTCGAGTTGTCGGGACGGGATATGCGCCGACGCAAGTTCCTGCTCGGCTCGGCGTCAGCGCGGCCGCGTTCGCCGAACCGGCGCTGTTCGCGCTCACCGTGCCCCCGGCGGAGAGCACCGCCCGCGCGGCGGGGCGGCGGGTGTGGATGGTCGACGTCGAGGTCCTCACCGAGCAGATCACGCACCTGGGCGAGCTGGGTTGCCAGTATGGCTCGGGGCGGGTGCGTGAGCAGATGGTGGCGCTGCTGCATCGGGAGGCCAACCAGCTGTTGCACGGTAGCTACGCGGAGAAGACCGGCAAGGCCCTGCTGTCCGCCGTCGCGCGAGCCACCCGGGTGGCCGGGTTCATGTCGGGCGACGTCGGCCGGCATGCGCTGGCGCAGCGCTACCACATCCAGGCCCTCGACCTGGCCCTGCGGGCCGGCGACCGGTGCTGCGCCGCCGGCATCCTGCAGGAGGCGAGCCGCCTGACGGTGCGGATCGGGGACAACGCGCCCGACGGCCTGGATACGCTGCGGCACGGGCGCCAGGCGGTGGCGCTCGCCCGGGCCGGGCTGACCATCGCCCAGGGCACCGCCACACCCGCGCTGGCCGCGAAGCTGCATGCTGTAGAGGGACGCGGTTTTGCCCTGCTCGGTGATGCCCGCGAGGCCCGCCACGCTGTGGCGGCGGCCCAGCGCTGCTACGAATCGGCCAGCCTCGAGGACGCAGCCCTGTTCTACCCCGTCTACGATTTCGAGGCGGATCTCGGACGGTGTCTCAGCGGTATCGGCGATATCGAGCAGGCCCTCACGTTCGGCACCACGGCGTTGCGCGGCTGCTCTGTCCGGGAGGTCCGCCCCCTGTGCATGGGTCAGACCAACCTCGCCATCACCCATCTCCACGGCCGCGACCTGGAGCAGGCCGCCGCGCTCGGCCGCGACGCCCTGCGCACCGCCGCCACCCTCGACTCGACCATCGTCCTGGAACGCCTGCGCACCCTGCAACGACAGGTACACCCGCTGCGCTCCACCTCCCCGCATCTGGCCGACCTCGACGACCGGATCACCGGTCACCTCACCCGCACCACCCGACAACGACCCGACAACACCGTCCTGTAGCTCAGGCCGGACCGACGACACCATCCGCTGACCCCGGTCATAGGCCAGAGCTCGTGTTCCCCCAGCGCCTGTGCCGAGGTGGTCGGTGGGGCTCCGGGTGTTCGAGGGGTGGGCAGGGGGAGGATTGCGGGGATGGTCGATTGGGTGGTCGGGTGGCGACGGGTTGTGTCAGGCTGCGCGGATCATGTCGAGTAGAGGGGATGGCTGTGGCCGAGCCTAATGACCGTTGCGCCGGGCGCGGGAGTGTGCTGAGTCGCCGTATGCCAGTGGCGACCGGCTCTCGCGCCAGGAGTTGGCCGAGTTGGTGAACGCGTGGGTGTTCGAGCACACCGAGGGGACCACCGCCATCGCTGCCCGCGTCGACGGCCGCGCCCGCACTAGCAGCCAGCTCCGTCTCGCCCGCCTGATCATGGCGACCGGTGATCCCGTCGAGGCCGCCGCTCTCGGCACCCAGGCTCTGGACTGGGTAGGCCCCCTGCGCTCCGGCCACGTCGTCCACGGCCTGCGCGACCTGCGCCGCCTCGGCGAACCGCACACGAGACTCACCGAAGTGGCCGACCTCCGCGACCGCATCGGCACCGTGGTCGCCGCCTGACGTGAGTCGCCGTCAGGCGGGGCAACTGTCCTGGTACGGCAGACCCTGGACGTAGCGCGCCCATTCGTCACGATCGAGCCCGCCACGAGTGGCCGAGCAGGCCCGCTCCACCACATGATCCCGGACCTGGTTGAGGTCGGCGAGGTCCCACAAGCTCGCGGTGCCGTTTTGGTTGCCGGTGACCAGAGTGCGCCCGTCGGGGGCGAACGCGACGGACAACACACCAAGATTACTGGTCAGGCCAGGCAGGGGTGGCCCGAGCCGGCGGGGCTGGACCGGGTCGGTCGGATCCCACAGGGTCACGTCGGAACCGCTGCTGATGGCCAGAGTGCGCCCGTCGGGGGAGAACGCCACCGACAATACAGCGAGGTTATTGCTGATCATCCTGGGTGAGTCGGGACGGCTGGGCTGGGCTGGGTCGGTCAGGTCCCACAGGATCGCGGAGCCGTCGACGCTGCCGGTGGCCAAGGTGCGCCCATCGGGGGTGAACGCCACGGACTGCACCTGACCGGTGTGGCCGGTCAGGGGTGGCCCGAGCCGGCGCGGCTGGGTCCGGTCGGTCAGATCCCAGAGGATTACGGTCGCATCGGCGCTGCCGGTGGCCAGGGTGCGCCCGCCGGGGGCAAACGACATCGAGAACACCCCGCCGATGTGGCCGGTCAAGACTGGCCCGAGCTGGCGGGGCTGAGCCCGGTCGGTCAGGTCCCAGAGGATTACGGTCGCATCGGCGTTGCCGGTGGCCAGGGTGCGCCCGTCGGGGGAGAACGCCACCGACACCACCGGACCGGTGTGGCCGGTCAGGGGTGGCCCGAGCTGGCGGGGCTGGGTCCGGTCGGTCAGGTCCCAGAGGATCACGGTCTTGTCCTCGCTGCCGGTGGCCAGGGTGCGCCCGTCGGGGGCGAACGCCACCGACCACACCCGGCTGCTGTGGCCGGTCAAGGGCGGACGGAGGTACTGCGGGTGAATCGGGTCGGTCACATCCCACAACATCGCGGTCCTGTCGAAGCTACCGGTGACCAGGGTGCGCCCATCGGGGGCGAAACTCACGGACATCACCGAGTCGCTGTGGCCGGCCAAGGGGGAGCCGAGGAGTTGTGGCTGGACCGGGTCGGTCACATCCCAGAGGATCACGGAGCCGTCGTTGCTGCCGACGACCAGGGTGCGCCCGTCGGGGGCGAACGCCACGGCATCCACCGGGTTGGCGTGGCCGGTCAAGGGCGGGCCGAGTGGGCGGGGCTGCGCCGGGGTTGTGAGGTCCCACAGCACGGTGGTAGCACCGCTGGTGGCGAGCATGCGCCCCTGTGGCGTGAACGCCACGACGTTTACCCGGTCGGTGGGGCTGCTCAGGGGCGGCCCGAGCTGGCGGGGCTGGGCTCGGTCGGTCACATCCCACAGGATTGCGGTGATACTACTTTCGCTGACTGTAGCCAATGTGTGTCCGTCAGTAGCCAATGACATGGAGGATATCGGGCCAGTGGAATCGGTCACTGATGATTCGAGCCGGCGGGGCTGGGCTCGGTCCGTGAGATCCCACAGGATGACCGTGTGGTCGTCGCCGCCGGTGAACAGGGTACGGCCATCGGGGTTCCACGCTATCAAGTTCACCGGACCGGTGTGGCCGGTCAGTGATGACCCGAGCCGGCGGGGCTGGGCACGGTCGGTCAGGTCCCACAGGATCACGGTGCTGTCTTCGCTACCGGTGGCCAGGGTGCGCCCGTCGGGAGCGAACGCCACCGAGTTCACCCAGCCGGTGTGGTCGGTGAGGG
>JBOHEO010000245.1:0-6980 GCA_050701055.1 Pseudonocardia sp.
TGCGCCGCAGAGATACCGGCGAGCCCGGCGATCACCGCAAGCGACTTCCGGCGGCCGTTCCGAATCCGGCGCAACCGACGACCGATGGTGGGGTCATCACCTAGATTGGCGGCACTCTCATCCATGTTCGAGGTCACCCTCTCGGTCCATGCCCCCGGAGCCGGCCAGCTCGCGGGGGCGCTCTTAATCTTCAGCGCGCCATCGTACAGCGGGGGATGCTGACGTCAGGTTCTAGCTAGTGCAGCGCCGCAGAAGTTCTTCGGGGGTTGACCCGAGTCGACATCCCGCGTTGCGGCCGGGCGGCGTAGGGGTGCGGCCGTGGGCCGCTACCCTGCGCCGTTGTCGCATGAATCCGGCACCCGCGCTCATGGTTTCTGCTGTACCACCAGGGTGCTCGGCTGCAGGCCACTGTGATCCCGGTTCGGCGCATTTTCTGGCCAGATCTGACCGGAGAACGCGCCAGGATGGTGATCTTGGGCCTGGACGAGGCTGACGGCATGCTCCAACCCCCGAAGGACTTCTGCGGCGCTGCACTAGCGGTCCTCGATACCGCACTGGCAGGGCTCGTCACGCATCCTCTGCATCGCCCGTATCCTCGCTCGACCCGAACCGGGTGCACGTCCTTGACGCCATCGATCCCGCCGGACCGCTGGATGATCTTGCGCCGTTGTCAACCCATTCTCGTCCTGATGTACGCGGTGTGGGCTCGTGACCCTCTTCCTCCATGACACCCAGACGTCCCTGTCGGTGATCTTGGTGTCGTGCCGGACCCGCCACGGGGATGGCTTCATCACGATCAACCATCGGAGGTGCGCTATGCCCACCCTCACCTCATTCACCATCGATCTCACCGCTCACGAGACCGCGCGCCTCACCGCCGTCCTGCACGCCCTCGGTACCCACTGGGACCCCGGCGACATCTACACCGGCGAAGCCGAGGCACACCGAATGCTCTACTCCCACCTCGACCCCGACCAGCAAGCCACCTACCAGCTGCTCGTCACCGCCGGTGTGTTACCCGACAACCCGGGGTGGTGAGCCGATGTTGGATTCACAAGCAGATCCCGCCCGCCAGGTATGGCTGCCCTGCCCCCACTGTGGCGACACCACTGGGCTGTACCTGCTCGACTACGAGCTCAACCTCGTCTGGGTGCAGTGCGGCCATTGCCTGCGCCGATGGTGGCATGACACCGGGTTCGGCCGCGGCGGACGTCCTGGTGGCCTGGTCGACGTCGCGCCGTCGGCAGCCCGCACACCGACTCGCCGCCTTTCCGCGCCGCCACATCGGTCGTAAGCCCTCGCCGGTCGGTCGCTGATCGTGCTGTGCAACGGCGCCCCAGCCTCCATAGCTGGACTCAGGAGTGGATGTTGTCGAGGATGTAGCGCATGACCGCGTGGGCCGCTCGGCACTCACTCCGCCACACCGCGCGCTCGTCCGCACCGGCCCGCGGACCACGGGGGTCGTTTTGTGTTGGGTGGGGTGTTAGAGATCGAATTCGTTGTCCTTCACGCCCGCGGTGAAGGCCGCCCACTCGGCTGTGGTGATGGTGAGGATGGGGCTGTCGGTGCCGAGTTTGCTGTCGCGGATGCCGACCCAGCCGGAGGCCGCGGCGACCTCCACACAATTGTTGGCGAGCCGCGAGTGGCTGGACTTGCGCCAGTGGGCGCGGCCGAGGGCCTGCGAGGCTTCCTTGTTCATGTGGTGGTCTCCTCTGCGCGGCGGGCCAGCGCGGCCCGCGATTCTTCGGGGGTGAGTGCGTGTAGCTGCACGAGGCTCCAGGTGTCGCGGTAGCGCGCGACCTCGGCGGCGTCCTCGTAGTAGGTGCCGGTGATCCGCGACTCGACGTAGGCGACGCCGGGGTCACCAACCAGCTCCGGCCCGAACGTCAGGACCGTGAACGTGCCGTCCATCCCGGCGTGCAGGCCCACCGCGTCGAACGGGAGCACCTGGATGTGCACGTTCGACAGCTTGCTGAGCTTGACCAGGTGCTTGAGCTGTTCGACCAGCACGGCCGGTTTGCTGGCCCGCCGGTGCAGCACGGCCTCGTCCAGCACGCACCACACGGCCGGCGGGTCCGGCCGGCGGGTGAGAATGTCTTGGCGGACCATCCGCAGGTCGATGCCCTGCTGGAGCTCGTTCTCGGGCAGGTTCGGCTCGCCGGCCCGGATGACGGTCTCGGCGTAGGCGGGGGTCTGGAACAGGCCGGGGACCACCATCGCGTCGTAGCCGTGGATCGTCACGGCGGCCGCTTCCATTGCCAGCAGCAGGTCCATCCGCTCTGGCACACCGGGGAAGTCCGCCCACCAGTCCCTGCCGCGGCGGGCGGCGCCGACCAGCACCAGGAACGCGTCGGTGCGCTCGCCCACGCCGTAGAGCGGCAGCAGCGCCCTGACCTCCAGTGGCTTGGGCAGGCTGTGCATGGTCTCCAGGTGGCGCACGTGCCCGAGCGAGCAGCCCAGGTGCTCGGCGACCTGGTCGCGCGTGAACCCGGCGGCTACGCGCAGCTTGCCCAGCTCCAGCGCCACGTACCGCTTGAACACGGTGGCGCTCGATGCGGCGACCACGGCGCCTCCCCTCGCTTCCTGTCCCGATGGCCTCGTCCCGGTTCTCGCGTGGTGGTTCGACCACATGCCACCACCCATTCGGGCGTATTCGGATACCCCGGTATGGACTATCTTCTCATTTTGTACCAAGGTACGCGATGTGGCGGCATTCATTTGCCGTCGTGACGGTACTCCCTGGTGGATCGGCGGGCACACCACCCGGCGCTTCACGATCTACCAGGTCCAACCCACAGTCTAGGCGGCGGTCTCGGTCGTTCCCCCCCGAGCGGGATCGCCGCCCCTCCAGCGGTTCGGGAGTCGCGATGTCGTCCCACCGGAAGCGCAGCCGGCCGCGCTGTGGTGACGCTGTCCGGGCGGTGCGTCGGCCCGACGGCGCGGTGCACGTCGGCCCGCGCCGCGGTGCACCGGTCGGCGTCGGCCTCGATAATGGGTTTGTCGGTGAGCTCGGGCAGACTGAGCCTCGGTGTGTGGTCAAGGTCGGGGGCTCGGTGGGGCGGACATCCTTTCTGTGGTTGGAGATCACTGGGAAGTGCCAGCTCGAGTGTGTCCAGTGCTACGCGTCGAGTTCTCCGTCGGGGACGCACGGCTCGATGAGCCGGGCGGATTGGCTGCGGGTGCTGGACGATGCTGGGAAGCTGGGTGTGGAGATGGTGCAGTTCATCGGCGGCGAGCCGACGCTGCACCCGGACCTTGCCGATCTGGTCGACCACGCGCTGGGCGGCGGCCTGGCGGTGGAGGTGTTCTCCAACCTCGTTCATGTGCCGGATCGGTTGTGGGAGGTGTTCTCCCGGCCGGGTGTGTCGCTGGCGACGTCGTATTACTCCGACGACCCTGATCAGCATGCGGCCGTGACGGGCCGACCGAGCTATGGCCGGACGAGGGCGAACATCGCTGAGGCGTTGCGGCGCGGGATCCCGTTGCGTGCTGGGGTGATCGACATGGGCGGTGGCCAGCGCGCCAAGCAGGCCCAGGCCGAGTTGGCGGGGTTGGGGGTGCAGGCGGTGGGCTACGACCGGCTCCGTCAGGTCGGCCGTGGGGTCCGTGATCAGCAGGCCAGCACAGCCCAGCTGTGCGGGCGCTGCAGTGACGGGGTGGCCGCGGTGTCGCCGGATGGCGCGGTGTGGCCGTGTGTGTTCTCCCGCTGGCTGCCGGTCGGCAATGTGCTCGAGGAGGGCTGCGGGAGATCCTCGACAGTGCGGAGGCCGCGCGGGTGCGCGCTGAGTTGGCGGCCGCGTTCGCTGGCCGGGCGCTGAGTGCTTGCAAGCTGGACTGTTCGCCAAAAAACCCGTGCGACCCCCAGTGCAGCCCGCGGTGCAACCCGGGCTGCTCGCCCAGCTGCAACCCGCATTGCCAGCCGACCTGCTCACCGCGCTGCGGTCCGACCTGCGACCCGATCAAGTGCAAACCTAACTCCTGCTGGCCGCGCTACTGACCGTCTGCGGGCTTCGGGGCCGTAGCCTGCGGGTATGGCTGTTGACCCGGATCTGTCCGCCGCGGATGCCGCACACCGAGCGTGGCTGCGGGAGGTGTTCGCCAAGGCCGCAGCGACCGCCGACGCCACGATGGTGGGCGCGCCGGTGTTCGGGTGGAACGGTCGGTCGGCCGGTGCCCGGGTCGCCACCGCAGCCGGAATGCGGTGGCTGCGGTTGGTGATTGAGCAGCAGGCGTGGGCGGGCGGGGAGTTCTGGACCGGCAACCAGGACGCGAACGCCATCAGCGGAGTGGCCAAGCCTCGTGTGCTGAGCCACTGGGACTGGACCGACGGGCCATGGGCGGTGCGCGCCGAGCTGATGACCCTGGTCGAGGGCCAGCAGTGCTCGGCTACGCCGCAGCTGCGGAAACCGGTGCCGTTGCTCGACGCGTGGTGGCAGGCACTGCGTTCGTCGATGGACGCGCTCGCGGCGATGCGCACCGATCGGGTGCACCTACGCCAGGCCGATATCACGCGGCGGCTGGAGGTGTTCTTCGGCGACCGGCCCGGTGACACCGCGGTGACGGAGTGGACGCCGGCGCACGCGGATCTGCACTGGGCGAACCTGCTGGCCCCGGACTGTGTGCTGGTCGACTGGGAGGGCTGGGGACTGGCCCCAGCCGGCTACGACGCGGCCTGCCTACTCGCGCACTCGCTGCTCGTGCCCGACACCGCCGCCCGGGTCCGCGCTGAGCTGGCCGGCCAGCTGGAGTCCCGGGATGGGCTGTTGGCTCAGCTGTACGCGACAACCCGGCTGTTGCAGCGGGTCGAGCAGGGCGACTACCCGGGGATGGCGGTCCCGTTGCACCGCAACGCCGAACAGGTCATCGAGCGGCTCGCCGCCGATCCTCGCTGACCTCGTCGGCGGGGTCGTCGAGCAGGTGCCGCAGGAACCTCTCCGGGGAGCCGAGGAACCCGCGGGTCAGGGTGACCGGGTCGGCCTGATCGTAGTCGACCCGCTCGATCTCCCCGTCGGCGTCGATCTGCAGGATCCGCGCCCCGGGCACGGCCAGCAGGATCGGCGAGTGGGTCGCGACGATGAACTGGCTGCCTTCATCCACTAGGCGGGCGATGCGCGCGACCAGGGCGAGGCAGCCGCGTACCGACAACGCCGCCTCCGGCTCGTCGAGCAGATACAGCCCGCCCGGTCCGAACCGGTGCGTCACGAGGTCTAAAAAGGACTCGCCGTGGGAGCGTTCGTGCAGCGACCGGCCACCGTAGGCGGGTAGCTCCAGCTCGCCCGCGGTGGCCAGGTGCCGCACGACCGGCAGCGTGAACGGGTAGCGGCCGGTGCCGGCGTCGGGGTCGACGCGGACGTGGTGGAGGAACCCGCCCGCCGGTCGGCTGGGGCTCACTCCACACATTGAGTCCTTCCGAGGAACGGGTCGCTGCGCCGCTACCGCGGCTACCCCTGGCGCCTCGGCGAGATCGTCGCGGCCGTGCTGGTCCTGCTCCACCATGAGAACGGACGGACCACATGACCCACAACATGTGATCACACACCGCGACGGTCGGTTACTCGGACAGGCTCATTGCCGATCAGAACCGGATGCCGTGCCTCAGTAGCCAGGGGATCGGGTTGAGTTTCCTGCCGTCGGCGTCCCATACCTCGAGATGCAGATGGGGGCCGGTGGAATGGCCCCGGTTGCCGACCTCGGCGATCTGCTCGCCGGCGCGCACCGTGTCACCCTCGCGCACGAACGCGCGGTTGATGTGCCCGTACACGCTCTGGGTGCCGTCTCGGTGGCGCAGGACCACCCACAGCCCGAATCCGGATACGGGGCCGGACTCCTCAACGACCCCGTCGGTCACGGCGTAGATCGGTGTGCCGATCCGGTTGGCGATGTCGATGCCCTGGTGGGAGGTGCCCCAGCGGGCACCGAACACCGAGGTGAGCCGACCGATCATCGGCTGGACGAACGCGTTGTCCCCGCTCAGGAAGGCCGCGGGTGCCCCATCTGCGAGCGCCAGGTTGATGATCGAGGCCTGCTGCGCGAGCTGCTGGCCGATGTCGACGGCCTTGGCCAGGTTCTGCACGTCGACCTCGGCCTCCGGGTCCAGCGCGCCGATCGCGACGGAGTCCGCGAGGAGCTGGTCACCGCCGATGGCGTCGCGGGTGATCGCCGGCTCGGGCGCGGAGGTGGGGACCCGGTCGGCCACCGGGAGGAGGGCACCGGTGATCGGTGTGGCGTCGGCGCTCAGCGCGATGGTCCCGGTGACCATTGTCTGCCCGGCCGCGACGACCGCGCCGGCGGCGACGGCGGCGACCGTCACCCGGCCGCGCAGTGACGCAGTGGGTGGCGCCGGGAGCCGGTGTGTCCCCGGGAGCACGGGTGCGCGCAGTGGCGCATCGTGGCCGGGGTCCGGTCGGGCGCCGCTTGGGGAGCGGTGGCGCGCCAAGACCTGCCCTTCTCGGTCGGAGCTCGTCAGGCGGTACTGCTGGTCCGATGTCACGTGTCGTGCCGGCTGGGTGGGGAAACCCGCAGAGTCGATCGGGGCCGGCTCTGCTGCCGTCGTGACGGATCTGTGACCCGGGTCGGGGGAAACCTAGCGGGCAGGCGCGGCCGAGGCAAATCCGCTGGTCGCGTGCCCGGCGCCGGACCGGAAGGATCGTCGTGCTGCTCGGCGAGGGTGCCGGTGTGCGAGCCGTGCGCTGACGGCCAGGGCCCGTACCTCTGCTGTCGCCCAGGACGGCAGGCGGTCACGCGGGCGTGCGACCCGCGACCGCCGGAAACCGCCCGTCGGGACTCACCGACGTGCCGAGCACGACAGCATCGGGTTCCTGTTGAGTCGGCCCGGGGCGCGGTTCCGGTGTTGCCACCGGTCCGTTTCCCCGGGCCGCTCGCCGAACCCGTCGTGCCGATCTCTCGGCAACGGGCTCTCCACGGTGTCTGCCGTCAGGCGTGGTTCGGGTGGGGTCATGGGGTGGGGATCTTGTTGCCCC
>JBOHEO010000246.1:0-6963 GCA_050701055.1 Pseudonocardia sp.
ACTCCAATCATGATTGCGTCACGCTCATCGTCGATCACTTCATTCCCACTTGCCACGTACATCGCTCCACGGGTCGGATTCCATCATGATCATACCCGGTGGCGCTCTGACCAGTTGAGTCCAAGCTCCTCTGCCTCGTGCCGGGGACCGGCGAACCCCAGGAGAAAATCGTCGCAATACCGCACATACCGAAGCCGCCGGTAGCCGGGATCGTCAGGGTCCTGGCTCGGCAGCTACGCCGACACGGGCTCAGGCACACCGGCCTCACCTGGCTGGCCGACGCCGGTGTCCCCGTACACGTCCTCCGGAAGATCGCCGGACACGGATCGCTGACCACCACGCAACGCTATCTGCACCCCGACTCCGCATCAATCGCCGCCGCAGGCGACTCGCTCACCGCCTTCCTGCGGGCACCGCGGTCCCCAAACGGTCCCCAACTGCGAGCCCTGTAGATCACGGACAAGCTCGCGCAGCGCATACGAAAGGCCAGCCGACCTGGTATTTCCCCAGACCAACAGGCCTTCTACTCACCGTCGGGACGACAGGATTCGAACCTGCGACCCCTTGACCCCCAGCGTGGCCCGAGAAGGATTCTGACCTGCGGAAACGACGAATCCGCAGATCGCAGTGAAGCAGCTCGGCCCCATTGGGCACCGTTCAACGCGGTTGGTCGCAGACGCGTGCTCCCAGACATGCTCCACGTCGTCCAGCCAACCCGCTGACAGCCGAGCGCGCGGAGTACGTGCTCCGCGTTCTGGCCGGCTGCCACCTCGCCGGGTAACAGGCCGATCCACCGATCCGATGTCCGGGCGAGACCCGGCTCTGGCCCGCCCCACCGTCCGCGGCGTGCCCAGTGCGAGTTCGGGTGAAACGGGGGACAGACGATGGGCTTCGGCTTCCGGGTCGGCGTACCTGGACTCGGCATCCGCGTATCGACCAGGGGAGTGCGAGCCTCCGCCGGTCCGCGGATCGCGCGCGTCAGTGTGGGGTCCGGCGGTACCCGCGTCTCCAGTGGGCTCGGCCCGTTCTTCGCCTCGACCTCCCTGAACAGCGGCGGCCGCCGCGCAACCACGACCCGCCGCGGCACGTCCCGGGCCCGATCGACCGGGCCATCGCCCGCCCAACTCGACCGCGCCCGGCGCGCGGCGGAACGCGCCCAGGCCCAGGCCGAGCGCGACACGCTCATCACCGAACTCCGGGACCTGCGCCGCCGGTCCACCAGCATCCACCTCCAACAGTTCCCGGACGCGCACGCACCCGACGTACCGCCGCCTCCCCCGTTGGGCTTGGCGTGGGCCACAGCCGAGGCCCAGGCGTTCCACCTGCGCGGGATTGGCCGGTTCGCCCGGTCCGAACGAGCCGCAGCACGCCTCGCCGCAGCCCGCGACGCCGAGACCTACCTCGCCGCCGAGCAGGCCCGGCTCAGCCGCATCCACCACGACCTCGGCCGCGAGGCCGCCAACTGGTGGCAGGCCATGCTCGCCAACGACGAGCAGACCGTCTGCGAGGCCGTCAACTCCGCCTTCGCCGACAACCCCGCCGCGGGCTGTGCGGTCGGCATCGAGAACGGCGTGCTGTCGGTCGTCCTGCGCCAGCAGGACATCGACACGCTTCCCGACCAGACCCCCGCGCTGACCTCCGCCGGACGCCCCACCCTCAAGACGCTCACCAAGCGCGACCGCGCCCTGTGGTGGCTCACCATCATGGGCTCCAACGTCCTGGCCACCGTCAACGAAGCCCTCGCCACTGCGCCCGCCGTCGACGCCGTCGATCTGGCCGTCTTGAGCCGCATCCCCGACACCCAACGCCTCGGCGTCGTCGCCCACGGAAGATGGACCCGCAGCACCCTCGCTGCGGCCACTTTGCGCACGCCCGAGGACGCCCTGCGGTTCCTCGACCTGGGTGTCGACGTCACCTGCAGCGCGACGACCTCCAGCACCCGCATCCAGGCCATCGACACCTCGCAGCACCCGGGCCTGCAGACACTCGTCGACACCGCGATCGACGACGGGCTCGACGACCACCCTGCCGAACCCGCGCCCGACCAGCCCAGCCCCTACGCCATCGTCCCCTTCTCCCGGTGGACCGCCGAGCCTCCGCCATCGCCACCCTCCCCGACGCGAGCACAGCCACTCGCACCCGGCCAGAACCTCGTACTCCCCGACGACGCCGAGTTCGACCTCACCCTCGACTTCCGCTTCGCAGGCGCCGACGCCGACCTGACCCTGCTCCTGCTCGGCGTCGACGGACACGTCCGCAGCGACGCCGACTTCGCCTTCTACAACCAGCCCGTCACCGCACAGGGCGCTGCCCGACTGCTCGGGAAATCACCGCAGGGCACCCACACCGTGGAACGAGCCTCGGTACGCCTGGCCGCGCTTTCCCACGACGTCCACCGCATCGTCGTCTCCATCAACATGGACGTCGACGCCGGCCTGACCTGCGCCGCTCTCGAGGACGCCGCGCTGCACATCACCGCACCCACCGCCAGCTGGACGATCCCCACCCCCGCCGACCCGCAGATCCGTGCCATGGTCCTCGCCGAGCTCTACCGCCACACCCGTGACGCCCAGCCGGTCTGGAAGCTCCGCGCCGTCGGTCAGGGCTGGGCCGACGGACTCGCCGGACTCGCCCGCGCCCACGGCGTCGACATCAACTGAACGCAACATCGGCTTCGTATCCAAGGAGCCGGGCGCTACACGACTGCGGTGCCGAAGTCGCCGTAGCGGCGGCTCGGCGCCCGCCCGAACCACGCCACCAGCGATCAACCGATTGATCGATCCGAGCGATCTCTAGACTTGCCCGATGTTCGGCGAGCACTACCCGGAGGCCGCAGAGCACCTGAATGCGGCCATCTCCACGCACTACCGCCTCGCGCAGCTGTGGGAACAGCACCTGGCCTCTGGGCTGGTTGAGGAGTACGCCGTCACCGACCCCGACGGTTCCGGCCGGATCGTCGTCTCCGCGCGATGGCCGGAGGGAGCCCGCGCGGAGCTGACCGAAGCGTTCCGCGAGTGCCTGAACCAGCTGTGGGCCACTCTCGACTCGCTCGTTCAGGAGACGGTCGTCGGTCTCAGCATTCGGCAGAGGTCCGCCGAGCCGGACCGCCCTCGGTTCTTTCCCTTGGCCGAGTCTGCGGACGGGTATGCGGCGCTGCTCGACGAGTCCTGCCTGGACGGCATCCTCGTGCGTCAGCAACGGTTGATCACCGACTGTCAACCGTTCCGCGAGCCTCCGGCAGCCCCAACAGGCCAGCGAGTCCACGCCGGAATCGCGCAGCTCCATCATTGGACAACGTTCCTGGACGACGGTGCACTCCTCGGCGCCTGGGTCACGCCAGTCGCACCCGAGATCGAGATCACCGATTTGACGCAGCTACTCGCGTTCGAGATCGCGCAACCCGGCCCGCTCGACGAGGAGACGGTTGTCGCCACCTATCAAGTTGTGACGGGTATACAAGTCGTAGCACGCACCGGTAGCTATCTCGACCTGGCGCTACCGCGTGGCTTCCGGCCCACGGACGGCGACGATACGTTCAACCGACGCGTGAAGGCGACTATCGATGCAGTCATTCTGTTTGCACATTGTTTCGCGAATCTCATGTCTCAGGTCGGCCCGATTCGCCGCGTCTCCAACGCGGAGCACCCCACCCCTTCTTGGCTTGCAGCCGAACAAGCGCCGCAGCGCTGGCCCCCGGAGGTGCTCGACGCGCTCGCGGGATCCGAACTGGGCATTGGCCTCATACGTAGCGCTCAGGAGTTGGTCTTCCTACTGATGACGCCGGATGGGATCTTCGAACGGAGGATCCAACCGGCGACGGCCCTCAACCCGAACGTTGTCTCGGGAACCGCAGCAGAGATGGCCACTCACAACGCCGCCGCAACCTGGGGCCTTCCGGACTTCGTCTTGCTCCCGAAAGCCGATCACATGGGCTCTCGTAATCGGGAGATCAGCGACGGATTGATCGTCGCCGGTGACCGCGGGATCGTGCTTCAGGTGAAGAATCGGGCCGCGTCCAGCAATGACGTCGACAAAGAGACCTCGTGGATCGACAAGAAGGTCGCGCAAGCTGCCCGACAAGTTCACGGGACCGTTCGCCGGCTATGTGCCGGCGCGGTGGAGATGACCAATGGGCGCGACCGACTGGTGCAAATCCGTGGCAGCGCGATCGACTGGGTCGGTGTCGTGATCGTTGATCATCCGGACCCTCCCACCGAGTCAGCGTTGCAGGATCATAGTCGAGGGGCGATCCCTGTCGTCACCCTGCTGCGTCGCGACTGGGAGTTCCTGTTTGATCAGCTGCGTTCGACGCGTCAAGTGGTCGATTACCTGCATCGGGTCGGAGGGCCGTGCCCCACACTCGGAGGCGAGCCCGAACGCTACTTCGAGCTGGCACGCGCCGACCTGGAGGCCGAGCCCGACCCGCCCGATCCGGGACTGGCCGGCGAACACCGCTCGGCGCCCCTGCTACCGATGGCACCAGCAGGTCACGACAACGACCAAGCCCACGGCATGATCCGCATCTTGATGGAGGACATTGCCAACTCACCCTACGACGGCGACGAGTACGAGCGGCTTGAGGTACTCGCGGCCATTGACCGTCTCCCCGTAGCGCACCGTACAGAGCTCGGCGAACTTCTCCTCGGCGAGCTGCTCACAGCCCGGGACCCATACAGCGAGGAAATCCGATGGCGTTTCCGCAGCTACAGACGCAGCCTCCACATTCCACAACTCGGATTCGGAGTCTGCTCGACACTCAACGAAACAACACGGGAGGCGTTTCGTTCTTGGGTGTTGCTTCGGCACCACGAGCGAGGTACGACGACAGAACTCACGAATGCGGTCACCGTAGGCGTCCTCCTCACCCCTCGAAGCGACGGGCTCCGCGACTGGGACACGACGTTGTTGGCCGTTCGGGGCGACCCCTACCTCGACGAAGAGCAGCTCGTTCATAGCCGGCTGCTGTGGGACCCAGACGGGCCCACGAGCTGGCCGGTGAACTGCTCCGAACAGGCATGACGCCCGGCGGCACCCGGTAACACTTGGCCGCTCGCGTAGCGGCATGACCCGCGTGGCCGCTACTCGTCGGTGACGATGCGACAAGTGCGGCGACGTCGACCTGCAACGATGATGGTCGTGGTCGCAGTGTGGTCGCCGACCGCCGCAAACTCCGATCCGAGCCGGACCATCACGGCCCGGCAGGACGGAGAAGATCCACGATGAGCAGGAACCCGAACCGGGGACGTGTCTACCGCCGCTGCGGCTGCCGGGACGCAACCGGCCGTCAACTCGGCGCCCGCTGCCCCACCCTGACACAACGCCGTCACGGCCGGTGGGTCTTCGCCGTCGACCTTCCCAGCCTGGACCGGCGGCGCAAGACCCTGCGCCGCGGCGGGTTCCCCACCCAGGCCGCCGCCCGCAGCGCCCTGGACCGTGTCCTGGCCTGCGAACGCGCCGGCGTCCACAGCGACGACCGCGAGACTCTCGCCGGGTACCTCGCCGCCTGGGTCGAGCACAAGGCCCTCTCGCTCAAGCCAACGACCATGGCCCGCTACCGCGACTACATCACCAGGACCTCTCCCCCGCCCTCGGGGCGATCCGGCTCGAGGAGCTGACCCATCACCACGTCGCCGCCTGGGTCCGTGAACAGCTCGCGGCCGGACGTGGGCCGGTCACCGTCCACCGTTGCGTCGCGACGCTGTCCAGCGCGCTCGGCGACGCCGTGCGCCAGCATCGTCTCCTGCACAACCCGGCGCGCTTCGCCAACGTCCCCCGCCCCCGACGCCAGGATCAAGTGTGCTGGTCACCCGCCCAGGCCGTGATCTTCTTGCAGCACTGCGCGACCGTCGCCGACCCGCTCACCGAGCTGTTCGAGCTCATCGTCTGCACCGGCATGCGCAAGGGCGAGGCACTCGCCGTGCACTGGGCCGACGTCGACCTCGACGCCCGGCTGCTGTTCGTCCGCTGGACGCTGTCCAACGTCAACAACACCACGCCGGTGTTCACCGCCCCGAAGACCCGCAGCAGCCATGCCTGGATCGGGCTGTCCGACCGCGCCGTCTCCGCGCTGCGCCGGCGGGCCGACCGGCAACAGCGGCAGCAGGTCGCCGCCGGCGCCGCCCACCGCGATCAGGACCTCGTCTTCACACGACGACACGGACGGCCGCTGCGGCCCGAGTACGTCCTGCGGCGCCTGCACACCCTGACCGCCGAGGCCGGTCTGCCGCGCATCCGCGTGCACGACCTCCGTCACTTCGCTGCCACCACCATGCTCTCGTCCCAGGTACCGCTGGCGATGGCGTCCAAGGCTATGCGCCACTCCACCCTCTCGACCACCACCGAGGTATACGGCCACCTGCTACGCCACGTCGCCCACCAGGCCGTCGACGCCATCGACACCGCGCTGGGCCTCGCCGAACGGGGCCTAGTGGAGAGCAGCGACCTCACTGCGACCACGGCAACCGCTCGGTGACCACGTCGTGCGGCCGCGTCCGGCAGGTCGACGACGCAGTGCGACCACAAGGCGACCACACGACCCGCAACCGGCAATAATGCCAGCTCATCCGCTCAGCGCCAGGTGATCAACGAGCCCGCAACTGATCCAAGATTTCCGCTGGTCAGGACGCGAAACGGGCGGCTCCCTTGTGTGATCGGGAACCGCCCGTTTCGACCGTCGGGACGACAGGATTTGAACCTGCGACCCCTTGACCCCCAGGCACATTTCGGGACGCATTGAAGTGCATTCACCTGGCGGAACACCCGGAGAGTCGTCCATTGCGGTCCGGGTTCGTCCGACGCATTCCAGAGCGGTTGTCACTCACTTAGTCACTCAGTCCACCCCGGTGATCAACTCGTTTCGCGGGGCCTGACCGGGGCACTTCTCCCCCAGCCCGAGAGCCGGAGCGCCATCTCGTCGACCTGGCGCAGCCCGATCACGCCACACCCGGAGGGCAACCTTCCCTC
>JBOHEO010000247.1:0-6960 GCA_050701055.1 Pseudonocardia sp.
CGAACTCAACAACCGCCCACGACAGACACTCAACTGGAAGAAACCCACCGAAGTCCTCAACAAATTCCTTGTCGAGACTGGTTGAAGCTGGTGGTGCGTTCACTACTTGACACCAAGTAGCAATTCGCTGAGCTTCTCGCTCGGCGTGGCCCATTCTAGCGTACGGCGTGGACGGCCGTTGAGGCGGTCGGCGATCGCGTCGAGTTCGGCCTAACTGTAGACCGAGAGGTCTGTGCCTTTTGGCAAATATTGCCGCAGGAGGCCGTTGGTGTTCTCGTTCGAGCCGCGCTACCACGGCGAGTGCGGCTCACAAAAGAAGACTAAAATATCGGTAGCAATGGTAAACCTCGCGTGCGCCGCCATCTCCACACCTTGATCGTGTGTGATCGACCGCCACATGGCCTCGGGAAGTCTCTTGACGGCTGTGCAGAGCAGGAGCGCGACCCGTCCCGCGGTGCGGTCGTCGGGGATTTTCTGGAGGACGACGAACCGCGTGGTCCGCTCGACCAGCATGAGAATCCGCGACTTCCCCTTCGCACCGATGATCAGGTCAGACTCCCCATGCCCGGGGACAGCCCGGTCGTCCGCCTCGCCCGGCCGCTCGCTGACGGTGACCATGCCGGTGATCCGGGCCGTCTTGGGTCGTGACGTGCCCCATGGCCTACGATGCACACGCCCGGCCCGCAACGCGAGCCCCAGCTGCGTCGCGCACTCCCCACCCGCCTGGACGAACAACGTCTCATCAATCGTCTCGTACGACACACCCATCACCAGATCGTCAGGAAAATCAAACACAAGCCTCGTCGCGATCTGCTGCGACGACCATTCCTTCCGCAGACCGTCCGCGACCGTATCATGCACGAGCGTGTTCTTCTCCAACTTCCGTTCCTTGGGCCGCGTGCGCATCACCCCGGCTCGTTCCGCCGCAGCACACGCCCGATAGTCGTCTCGGCCGCCGTTCCGACGGACCTCGCGAGAGATGACCGAGTGATACCGACCCAGCCTGAGACCGATCTCACGAAACGATTCGCTTCGTGCAACCCCAATCATGATCGCGTCACGCTCATCGTCGATCAGCTCATTCCCACTTGCCACGTACATCGCTCCACGGGTCGGATTCCATCATGATCATACCCGGTGGCGCTCTGACCAGTTGAGTCCAAGCCACGTCCACCTCTCGCTACTCTGAAAGGCCAACAGTTTCAGCTGATGATGGATTAGGACCTTCGGCTGCGGTTCGTAGCTGCTGCCAGCAGCGATCGGTCGGAAAGTACGGCCTGCGTCACTGGACTCCGACTAGAGCGTGCCCCTTGGATCATGGGATGGGTCTCGTAGCCAGATCCGGATCGAGGCGACGTCAGCGGTTCCCTGGAACATGAAGTCGCGTTTGTCGTAGCGGGTGGCTACCGCGCGGTGGCCCTTGAGCTTGTTGATGGCACGCTTGACAACGTTGCGTGCGTGTAGCTTTCGGCGTCGAACTTCGGTGGGCGCCCGCCCCTGCTGCCACGGCGTAGGCGGTTCGCGCGCTGGTCGGCTGGTTCCGGGATGGTCGCCCTGACCCGGCGCCGAGCGGCTGCCCCTGACCCGCCACGCCGCCGGCCTCGATGAAACCTCCGCCGAAGCACAGTTCCAGCACGCCCTTACCGCCCTGCAAGCCGGCGCCCACGCCGAAGCCACCTGGGCCATGGACCGCTGCCGCGAGACCAGACGGCTACCACAGCCCCGATGCACTCATCGCTATGGCCGACCTCACCTGCGGTGGCCTCTGCCCACCACTACCCGGACGATCATAAGGCCGACCCACAGGAACGTCAGTAGAGCCCACCGGATGATCCAAGCGCACTCCAGACGATCACGTCGTGACCGACATGCCCACGTCGCCGAGCCCTCCATCACCGGCGGCTCAGCCGCAGATCAGACGCTCGGCGGAATGTTTACGGCTGAAATGGTGCTCGGTATCACCCCTTCGGCGGTACACAACAGTGACGACCATCGAGTACTCACATGTTAGGAACCGAACGAAGCAGAGGGGGGCCGCAGGGTGTCGGAGTCGCCTGCTCCACGAGACGAGCAGTCAGTGTACGAGCCGCCAACCCTAGCCGAGGTTGGAGAGTTTTCCGAGTTGACCCTCGGCACCGTAGGTCTCATTAGTGACGATGGCGCGTTGAGAGACAATTAGCTCCCACGCTGGCGTGCGGTCGAATATCTCAGTTCGGGGCGTGAGTTTCTTGGTAGCGCGGGCCGTTAGTCCTGCTTGATGGGTACATCAAGAATGCAATGGTTTGTTGTTCTTCCGGACGTGGACTGTGACCCGATCGCGGAAGCCTTACAAGCGCGGGCCCCTTCGCGGATCGTCGAGCACGAGTCCGGCCGGCCGTGGGTTGTTGGACATTGGGCCGCCGAAGTCGTGGCCTCTGCGACGGCGGGGTCGGCGAGGGCCGTGGTCATTGGCTCGTGCTCGATCGACACCGCTCAACTCTCATCCCGACTGGCCGGCGTTCACGCTGTTTCTGATCTTGACCGTCTTGCCGGTGAACTGAATGGCAGTTTTCACTTGATTGCTTTCGCGGCGGGCGATATACGGGTGCAAGGCAGCGTTTCCACAGTGCGTCAAGTTTCTTACGCTACAGCCGGCGGCGTCACGGTAGCCGCAGACAACGCGCATGTGCTGGGATCTCTGATCGGTGCGACAATAGATGACGGCGCTCTCGCGTTACGAATGGCTTATCCGCAGCTACACTATCCGTTGGAAGATCAATCTTTCTGGCGAGAGGTGCAGAACTTGCCCGCCGACTCCTACCTCGTTGTGGATCACGAAGGGCGCGCTTGGGTGCGGCGTTGGTGGCTTCCGCCGGAGCCAACCCTACCGTTGGCCGAGGGCGCTCGTGTAGTACGCCAAGCCCTTATCGACACGGTGGCTGTTCGCACTGCTGATGGCGGCTTCCTCAGTGCCGACCTGTCAGGTGGCATGGATTCCACAAGTCTCTGTTTCCTGGCCACCCTGAAAACTGCAAACCTGTTGACCGTCCGCCGAGTGGAAGCCGATCCGGGTAGCGATGACAGTTTATGGGCGGTGCGCGCGGGCGCGAGACTTTCCGACGCCGAACATCTTGTGTTCGCCCATGACGACGCACCCATGATTTACGCCGATGCCGATTCCGCAGAGCAGTTTGACGAACCCTACCGTTGGGCAAGATCGCGGGGCCGTCATAGGCATCTCATCGAGTTACTGGTCGAACGAGGATGCCAGCAACACCTCATCGGTCACGGCGGGGATGAACTGTTCGGCACTTTTCCCTCCTATCTGCACACCCTAGCGAGGGCACATCCTCGGATCGCCACGCGGCACATACGCGGGTTTCAAGCATTGAGACGGTGGTCATGGCGGGACACGATGCACGCACTGGCCGATCGCTCCACGTTCGCCGACTGGTTGGCCGCGAGCGCAGATCAGCTTGACGCCCCGGCACCTGCGTCGACCACTCCGCGGTTCGGCTGGGGCTGGCCCGCCCGCATGCCTACGTGGGCAACTCCGGTTGCTATCGAAGCAGTGCGGGACCTATTCAGACGCGCGGCTGCAGCGACGCCGGCACCTCTGGCCAACTCACGTGCCCAGCATGAGGTTGTACAGCACGTGCGTACGTGCGGACGAGCTGCCCGGCAGATCGCGGCAATGGCGTCCAATGCCGGTACGCAGGTCACTGCGCCGTATCTGGATGATCGGGTCATTGAAGCGGCCTTGGCGGTCCGTCCGCATGAGCGGATGTCGCCATGGCGGTACAAACCATTACTCGCCGCAGCCATGCACGGCATCGTACCCGCTGAGGTTCTTGGGCGCACAACCAAGGGCGATTTCACCGCCGACGTCTACAGGGGACTAAAGCAAAATCGAGCGGGTCTGCTGGAATTGTTCGCTGACTCAGTCCTAGCTCGGATTGGGTTGATTGATGCTGACGTCCTACGCCGGACGATTATTGGACTGCATCCCACCTTTGCCACCCTCATTCCACTCGAACAGACAGTCGCCTGCGAAGCCTGGCTTCGAGTCACCCACAGTACGTCCATTCCTCAGCGCGAAAAATTGTCATGTCCTTGAGGCTTCATTACGATGTGTCCACAGCTACCACGGTAGACGGTATCGTTCTCTTGAATGAGAGATCCGGCCGCTACTGGCAGCTCAACCAGTCGGGATCGGCGACTCTCCGATCCCTTCTCAATGGCGACTCCCCGGCCACCGCGGCCCAGAACCTCGCCGCTACCTACGACATATCCCTCGCGCGAGCCGCCGCTGACGTCGATGCCCTCGTCGCCGCGCTCCGAACCGCCGCGCTGGTCATATCATGACCGAGCCGGTAGTCCTCCTCTCGCCGACTCAGCTCACCCCTGGTCAACGGCTCACTGCGCGACTGGCTGTCGGTGCAGCTCGGCTGCTGGCCAAGGCGCCGCCGCGGCACATTCGACGAGTGCTGTTCCTCGTTCGGCGTGGAGGCGGCCCGGCGTCAGCCGGTCATGCGTCGGCTGCTCGGCAGACGGTCGTCTCGGTCAGCCTTCGTTGCGCGGGCCGAGTTTGCCTCCAACGCTCGTTGGCGACGGCCTTGCTGTGTCGAATGCACGGAACCTGGCCGACTTGGTGTACCGGCGTGCGCACCTCGCCGTTCCGAGCACACGCATGGGTCGAGGTAAACGGTGTACCGATCGGCGAATCATTCGGACCCAGCTACTACACAGCCATCATGACCGTGCCACCCACGCGAGAGGCCGCCAAGCAGAGCCTCTAGTCTATTGCCCCGAAAGCTCGACCATCAGTGAAGTAGGGCGCAAGCTTATTATCAAACATGCTCAGTGCTGAACCGATCGCCATGTGCATGTCCAGGTACTGATACGTTCCGAGTCGGCCGCCGAACAACACGTTGTGTTCAGCGGCCTCACGCCGAGACAACTCTCGGTACCGCTCCAACTTAGCGCGGTCTCCGGCCGTGCTGATCGGATAGTACGGCTCGTCCTCCTTGTTGGCGAACCGCGAGTACTCCCGGACGATCACCGTCTTCTCGGCAGGGTAGTCGCGCTCCGGATGGAAGTGTCGAAACTCGTGGATTCGAGTGAAGGGCACCTCCTCCTCAGCGTAGTTCATGACCGAGGTACCCTGGAAGTCCCCGATAGACAGAACCTCCGACTCAAAATCCAAAGTGCGCCAACCCAACCAACCCTCGGCATAGTCAAAGTAGCGATCCAGCGGCCCGGTGTAGACGATCGGGCAGCCGACCGGGATCCCGTCACGGACGTCGAAGAAATCGGTCGACAACCTCACCTCAACGTTCGGCTGGTCGGCCATCTTCTCTAACCACGCCGTGTATCCATGCACCGGAAGACCCTCATAAGTGTCATTAAAGTAGCGATTGTTGAAATCGAACCGAAACCGGCAGCCGCGCGACGATGGACGCCGGCAGCTCCCGAGGGTCGGTCTGCCACTGCTTCGCGGTATAGCCACGGAAGAACGCGTCGTAGAGCGGGCGACCAACCAAGGAGATGCCCTTTTCCTCATGGTTGGTCGCCCCCTTCGGGTCGGCAATCTCGCTGGCCTGCTCGGCGACCAGCGCACGGGCCTCACTCGGGGGCAGATAACGGCCGAAGAACTGGGAGATGGCAGCCAGGTTGATCGGCATGGGATACACTTGGCCCCGGTAGACGGTGAACACGCGATGCTGGTAGTCGGTGAATCCGGTGAACCGGTTAACGTACTCCCACACCCTCCTGTTGGACGTGTGGAACAAGTGCGCGCCGTAGCGATGAACCTCGATGCCCGTCTCCGGCTCGGTCTCCGAGTAGGCGTTACCGCCGAGGTGGCCCCGGCGCTCCAGGACCAGCACCCGCAGGTCAAGCTCGGTCGCGGCGCGCTCTGCCACCGTCAGACCGAAAAAGCCGGAACCGACAACGATCAGATCATATCCAGCAAGGCTCACGACCAGTCACCATAGCGGGCTCGACTCGAACCACGCACGGACGGTCCCCCCTATCGTCGGACCCACCTGCGCGCCCGCGTGCCCCGCTAGACGAGGGTGGGCCGCCGGAACAACCCGCGGACCTGGGGTACCGAGAGTTCGGCGGCCGGCGTGGCTCTGGCGCCATCGCGTCCGGATCGAGCGGGTCGGTCTCCACCGCCCGTCCAGAGCCCCGCTGTACCGACAGAGACCACGACGTGACCGACTCTCCCGCTACTGCCCCGACGTATCGGAGCACTCAGCACCCTGCGCGCCGTTCCCCGTCTGGGCGTGATCTCACTGAGCCCCGCACTCGCCGCCACCACGCGTCGAGGCGAAGTTCCTGTTCCCAGGACCGAGCCAGGTTCGATCCCTGCCAGCCCCCGCAGCACAGCGATGCCCGCGCGCGAACGAGCATCGTGCGGGTGTCATGCCACCGGTTCGGGATAGATCGCATCCATTTGTCGTCGGCGTTCCCGGCGGGCTTAGGTGCGTTTTTCCTGAGGTCAGGTCGAATCGTAGTCCTTGATCCTCGCCGTAGTTTGTCGCAACTCATGACCCTGCTGGCCAATTCGTCGGGGGGCTTGCGGTGATCTTGTCCGGTGTGTCGTTGCCGTTCTGGCCCGCTCGGGTCTCATGATCGGCTTGGACTCAACTGGTCAGAGCGCCACCGGGTATGATCATGATGGAATCCGACCCGTGGAGCGATGTACGTGGCAAGTGGGAATGAAGTGATCGACGATGAGCGTGACGCAATCATGATTGGGGTTGCACGAAACGAATCGTTTCGTGAGATCGGCCTCAGGCTGGGTCGGCATCACTCGGTCATCTCTCGCGAGGTCCATCGGAACGGCGGCCGAGACGACTATCGGGCGCGTGCTGCGGCGGAACGAGCCGGGGTGATGCGCACGCGACCCAAGGAACGGAAGTTGGAGAAGAACACGCTCGTGCATGATACGGTCGCGGACGGTCTGCGGAAGGA
>JBOHEO010000248.1:0-6675 GCA_050701055.1 Pseudonocardia sp.
CCGCAGACCTTCCTCGCAGCCTCCCTGACAGCTCATGCCCACCGTCTCGGAAGTTCCCCGCCCACACGCCCGACGGGTGCGCGCCGCTCCCGGCCCAGATCCACCAGATTTCGAGCCGGTGCCGCATCAAGGGGGTGTCACACATCGGTTCCTCGCGTACTCCTCTCCATCCCGCTTGCCGGACCCGGACCATCTGGCAGTACTGGCCCATCCCGGCTTTGTCAGGGCTGCTCCCACCCTCCCCGGCACCACCCGGATCAGGCTGCCCCCAGCTCCACCGTCCCGCTGCGACGGGATCAACGGCGAAGGTCTCTCACCTCCACTCGAACCACAGCGCCTCACGGCGCACACACGACCTGCAGCACGACTACCTGCTGTTGCACGCCCCGCTGCTCGCCCACCTGCACACCGAGCTACTAGCGGCGTATCGGGCGCTACTACCCGACAACGGCCCAGAGGACTGGTGGCGGTTGCCGGTCGAGGAGCCCTACATCTGGGACCACCTCGTCGAGCACCTGCGCGGCGCCGGGGCCTACCCGGCCCTGGCCGCTACTGTCACCGACCCCTGCTACCTGACCCAGCGCATCATTCTCGGCAGCGGGCCGCACGCCGCCGAGACCGATCTGGCTCACGCCGCGACCGCGCTCCCCGCCGACCCGGTGATCGGCTGGTGGCGGGCCTGGATCGCGCGCCACGCGCACCTGCTGGCCGTCCGGGCCCGCTCCCGCGACACCGGTCCGGACACCATCACAGCCGCCACCATGTACGCGTGGTTGGATGCCGACCTCAGTCGCCACGAGCACCACATCGATCCGGCCCGACTCACACCACTGCTCCCTACTCCGCATCTGCAGGTCAGGTGGGGTCTCACGCCACCACCCACGACCCTCATCCGAGCCCTGACCGGCCACACCGGCGGGGTGAGCGCGGTGGCGTGGTCGCCGGATGGTTCCCGGCTGGCCACCGCCGGCGACGGCGACGGGTCGGTGCGGGTGTGGGATCCGGTGGCCGGCACGCAGGCCGCGGTCCTGGACGGCCACACCGGCGGGGTGAGGGCGGTGGCGTGGTCGCCGGATGGTTCCCGGCTGGCCACCGCCGGCGACGACGGGTCGGTGCGGGTGCGGGTGTGGGATCCGGTGGCCGGCACGCAGGCCGCGGTCCTGACCGGCCACACCGGCGGGGTGAGCGCGGTGGCGTGGTCGCCGGATGGTTCCCGCCTCGCGGCCGTCAGCAATGAGGGAGTGCTTGCGGTCCGAGACATCACCCGCGGTGAAACTGACACCCAACTGAATTTGGATCAACTGACCGACGTCTCGTGGACGGCCGCCGGGATCGCCATCGCCAGCGACAATGGCCTGGTCGTTCTCGACCTCTGCTGACCCGTTCGTCGAGGCCACCGGTCTGTCCGCATGCGATCGTTCACGAGACACTCCCACCGCCGCCGGATTTCCACAGGTGGTGGTTGTAGGGGTCCCCGTAGTACTCAGGAAATTTCGGGCGGATATGGTCAAGTAGGCTTCTGAGCTGGCGATCTTCGGGTGCTGGCTGGAGGTATGAGTGGCAGCGCAGGTGTTCGCGGACGAGGAACTGGAGAGTCTGCGGGGCTTCCCGGAGATCGGCCGGGACGAGTTGTTCGGGTTCTTCACCCTCACCCCAGCTGACGTTGCCTTTGTCGATCCCGGCTGGGGCCCGGCGGATCGGCTGGGCTTGGCGGTGGCGCTGTGCACGCTGCCGTGGGTGGGCACAGGTCACATCATGCATCAGCGTCGCGGATCTCGAGTCCCTGAGGAGTCGCTGGAGATCCTCGGCGACCGCGGACTGCTCCGTGAGCGTCGCGAGGCCATGGCTTCGGAGTCCGTTCAGCTCACCCGTGACGAGGCGCTTGCGCTGATCCGTGACCGGTGACGAGTCACCGGCCTCCGTCCCGCACCATGAATCAGGCTGCCGGCAGCCAGAATTCCTGCTGCACCGGCAGGGGCGAACACCGAGAAGACATCAGAACATGATCAGGTTGATCGACGCCGAAACCAACGCAGCAGAGGCATTGCCGACGACCGGTCTGCCGTGGCCGAAGCAGGCCACGTCGGCGTCGAGCTGAGCGAGCGCGCGGAAGGAGAGTGCGGCGCGGTCGCGGTCGAGGTTGAACGGGCCCAGCATGATCTGCCCTTGGTGCTCGGCGACCGTGTCGCCGGTGAACAGCACCCGGGGGTGTTGCAGGAACAGTGCCATGCTGCCGTCGGTGTGCCCGGGCGTGGCGACGACCACCGCGCCGCCGGCGATGTCGAGGAGCTCGCCGTCAACGAGCTCGCGGTCCACCCGGCATGGCGGCGCGGGTGCCAGCCCATGGGCGACCTGGGTGTGCAGCTCCCGTTCTGCGGCGGAGAAGTTCGGTGGCGGACCGGCCCGCTCGCCACGGACGATCGGCGCGTCCTGGTCATGCGCCAGTACCTCGACCTCACCCCAGCCTGCCACCTCCGCCGCGCCACCGGCGTGGTCGTCGTGGAAATGTGTGAGGACAAGCCGATCGACGTCCCCGGTTCGCAGTCCGAGCTCAGCGAGGCCCGCGCGCAGCTCCGGACCCGATCCCACAGCGCCGGCGTCGACAAGAGTGATCCCGTCCTCATCCCGCCATACGTAGACCTGCCAGCCACCCGGTGCCAGCAGGTGCAGATTCGACAACAGCTCGATCGCAGCCATGCGACGACCGTAGGTCGGCTGAGCACCGGAGGCGGCTGTCGTTCACCGATGGCGCATTTCAACCCGATGGCGCATTATGGATCACGCAGCTAGCTGCATGATCGCCGAACGGGCACGCAGAACCGCACCCCGTGCGGCTCCCCGTACCGAGACGCTGATCTTGGCAGGTCACCGCGACTCCGACGGTGCCATGACCATCGGTGGGGAACCCGGATCCGTACTCAACTCGGCTGACGGTTCTCAGGTATCGATCATTGGTTCGGCGGCCGCGGAACATGCGACCGCCAGTCCCAACGCGCGTTCCTCGCTCAGCCACCCGTGGCACCGGGCACACCATCTCGCGGACAACCCGAGGAACCGGCCGACGTGATGACACTACCCTGCACCCTGTGAGTCCTGAGAGTCGTCCCACGCTGGTGCTCGTCGGTCCACCTGGTGCCGGCAAGACCACGGTCGGTCAGGTGCTGGCCCGCCGCCTCGGGGTCGGGTTCACCGACGTCGACGCGCTCATCGAGGAGCGCGCGGGCAAGACCATTGCCGACATGTTCACCCAGGACGGCGAGCCCGCCTTCCGGGTGCTCGAGCGTGAGGTCATCGCCGAGGCTCTGAGCAGCACCGACGGTGTGCTGGCCCTCGGGGGCGGATCGGTGCTGGCCGTCGAGACCCGCGCAGGTCTGCGCGGGCATCGGGTGGTGTACCTGACGGTGGGACTCGCCGACGGTCTGCGCCGCACCGGGATGTCCACGGCCCGTCCCCTGCTGGCCGGGATCAACCCGCGGGCCACGTTCAGGGCACTGTTGGACGCCCGCACACCGCTGTACCGGGAGGTCGCCACCATCGAGGTCGACACCGTGCGGCGCAGTGCGAACCAGGTGGTCCGCGCCGTGCTGGCGGCGCTGGGCGAGGAGCCGGCCGAGGCCGTCGGTTCGACCGGGGAGCTCGATCCGCTCGATCGCCCGACGCCCCGTGATGCGGTCGTACTACCCGATCCGACGGTGCGGCCCGATCCGACGGCGCCGCCCGGCCTCTCCGCGCCGCATGGTTCGGCTGCCAAGCCTGATCCGACCGCCCCCGGCCAGGGATCGACTCTCCGGGTCAGGCGGCCATGAGCAAGCAAGCCGGCGAACCGGTACGGATCGACGTCGCCGCGGCCGAGCAGATCCGCGACCGGCTCGCGGGCGTGGGCGTCGGGACCCATCGGGTGCAGGTGCCCGACGCCGAGGGGGGCAAGACGCTCGCCGTCGCCGGCTTCTGCTGGGAGGAGTTCGGGCGGGTCGGGCCGGCCCGCGGTGGTGTGGTGGTTGCGCTGGGCGGCGGCGCGGTCACCGACCTCGCCGGTTTCGTCGCGGCCACCTGGATGCGTGGCGTGCGGGTGGTGCACGTGCCCACCACGCTGCTGGCCATGGTCGACGCGGCGGTCGGCGGGAAGACCGGGGTCAACACCGCGGCCGGCAAGAATCTGGTGGGTACCTTTCACGAGCCGTCGGCGGTGCTCGTCGACCTCGCCACCCTGGACACCCTGCCCGTACCCGAGCTCGTCGCGGGTATGGCGGAGATCGTCAAGGCCAGCGTGCTGCCCGAGCTCGTCCGGCGCTCCATCCAGGTCAAGGCCGATGTCGTGTCGGCCGATCTGCGCGAGTCGCACCTGCGTGAGGTACTCAACTACGGCCACACCCTCGGCCATGCGATCGAGCGCCGCGAGGAGTACCGCTGGCGGCACGGCGCCGCGGTGAGCGTCGGAATGGTGTTCGCCGCCGAACTGGCCCAGGCCGCGGGCCGCCTCGACGACGCCGTCGCCGATCGACACCGGATCGTCCTCGCCTCGCTCGGGCTGCCGGTGTCCTACGAGCCCGGGGCCCTGCCCGAGCTGGTCGCGACCATGCGAGGGGACAAGAAGTCACGCGCGGGGAAGTTGCGATTCGTGGTGCTCGACGGGCTCGCCGTGCCCGGGCGGCTCGAGGGACCCGAGCCGGCGCTGCTCGAGCGTGCCTACGCGGCCGGGTCCGGAGCGGAGCGGTGATACTGCGGCCGGTATTCGTCCTCAACGGGCCCAACCTCGGCCGGCTCGGCACCCGCGAGCCCACGGTCTACGGCTCGACCACCCACGATGACCTGGTGGCACTGTGCGAGCACACCGGCAAGGGGCTCGGCCTCGCCGTCGATGTCCACCAGACCGACCACGAGGGTGAGCTGCTCGGCTGGTTGCACTCCGCGGCCGACTCGGGCACGCCCGTGGTGCTCAACGCCGCGGCGTGGACGCACACCTCGGTCGCCGTGCGCGATGCGTGCGCCCAACTCACCGCGCCGCTGGTGGAGGTGCACATCAGCAACATCCACGCGCGTGAGCATTTCCGGCAGCACTCCTACATCAGTGCGGTGGCCAGCGGTGTGATCGTGGGGTTCGGCGTGGCCGGATACACCCTGGCCCTGCGGTGGATCGCGGAGCAGGGCCAGGACTGAGGGCGTTCAGTAGCGCGGTTTCCGTACCCCGGTAAACCCACCCCGGCTACCCGTAGGCTCGCGGGATGTCCTGCGTCCGCCGTCGAGAGGCCGTCCGGGCCCAGCTGCGCGAGTCCGAGCGGGACGCTCTGCTCGTCACCGATCTGGTCAACATCCGGTACCTGACCGGATTCACCGGCTCCAACGCCGCGCTGCTCCTGCATGTCGACGACGACGCGAGGAGCGTCCTGTGCACCGACGGGCGCTACGACACGCAGGCTGCGGCTGAGGTACCCGACCTGTTGCGGTTGATCGAGCGTGACTGTGTACTCGCGCTGGTCGGGCTGGCCGCCGAGCAGGGCGTGCGACGGCTGGGCTTCGAGTCCGACGCCGTCACGGTCGAGGCGCACGCCGGTTTGGTCGAGGCCGCGGGGACCGCGGTGCTGCACCGGGCGCCCGGACTGGTGCGGCAGCTCCGGATGATCAAAGACGAGGCGGAGGTCGGCGTCCTCCGGGAAGCCTGCGCGTGCGCCGACCAGGCCTTCGCGGACCTGCTCGCCGCGGGCGGGTTGCGTCCGGGCCGCACGGAGCGCGACGTCGCGCTCGACCTGGAGACCCGGATGCGCCGCCACGGCGCCACGGGCCCCGCGTTCGAGACGATCGTCGCGTCCGGGGCGCACTCCGCGGTACCTCACCACCGGCCGACGGACGCGATCCTGCGGCGGGGCGATCTGGTCAAGCTCGACTTCGGGGCGCTGTGGGATGGCTACCACAGTGACATGACCCGCACAGTCGTGCTGGGCCCGCCGGCCGCGTGGCAGCGCGAGCTGTACGACCTCGTTGCCGCGGCACAGGTCGCCGGCCGGGCGGCCGCGCTCCCCGGCGCCGATGTCGTCGCAGTCGACGCCGCGGCCCGCACGGTGATCGTCGAGGCCGGCCGCGGCGACGATTTCCCGCACGGCCTCGGGCACGGCATCGGATTGCAGATCCACGAGGCGCCCGGGCTGGGCCCCACCGGCGCCGGGGTGCTCGCGGCAGGGGTGACGGTTACCGTCGAGCCCGGGGTGTACCTCGTCGGGCGCGGTGGGGTGCGGATCGAGGACACAGTGGTGGTGCGCGACGGCGAGCCGCAGCTCCTGACGCACACCACCCGCGAGCTGCTGGAGATCTGACCGGCGGTCGTCCGGCTGCGCAGCCACTGCGAGATCCGTGACCGGCTGGTCGGGTCCGGTCGTCGCCCGGTCAGGTGATCGGTTCCCGGACGAGCTCCTGCAGTGGCGGGAGGTCGTCCGTGCTCAGCTCGGGTGCCTCCCACCGCACCTCCACCCGGTCCCCGTGGAGGTCGAGGGTGCCCAGTGCGTTGTGGAAGATCGGCCCGCGCACCACCCTCCAATCGAACGGTGCGCGCCGCACCTTCGCCAGCCGGGCCAGCCCACGGCCGATCAGCCCGGCCGCCCCGAAGCTGGCCGCCCCGTTCGCCAGCCGCACCGGTGCCGACAGCGGGTTCCGGATCGGTGAGCAGACCGCCTGGTAGACCGC
>JBOHEO010000249.1:0-6660 GCA_050701055.1 Pseudonocardia sp.
GTGCGGCGCAGTCGGGCGCCGCACCTCCCGGTTCCGAGCTTCAAGATCATCAGAACTACGCAAACAGGGTGCGTGTGTGCGGCCGGTCCGCGGGCTACGTCGCCCCATCACCGCCGGACCGGCCCGCCGTCAGCCAGTTGACCCGCTCAGACACGGGCTCGATCGCGGGCGGCACGCCGGCTGGTTCGACGACCGACGACCACGACGAGATGCCGTCCGCGGCGGGGTAGACGTCGCCTGCGCGCCCCATCGAGTCGGCCGTACGGCAGTGTCGGGTCGGACCAGGCGGCACGGTCGCGCCCGTCGACCCGGTCGGGAGCCTGTTCGGCGGCGGGGACATGCTCGGCGTCGGTCACGGGGCTCAGCATTCACCAATCACCGGCACGACCGGGCCAGCCGCCCCCGATGCCACTTGTGTCCGACAGAGAATGTCGGACACAATGAGGAGGTGCAGGACATCAAGTTCGCCCGATCGGCGCGCAAGCACCGCATCGGCCGCGCCCACGCCCTGCACGTCATCCACAACGCAACCCACACCCGCTACCCGCCCACTGACGACCTGGACGCCCGCGTCGAATGGGATCGGCCCCGACGATCGCGGCATCGAACTGGAGATCATCGCCGTCGAGCTGCCCGACCTGTGGCTGATCATCCACGTCATGCCCACCGCACTGAGGAGGAAACCATGAGCGACGAGATCCGCGTACTCGCCGGTGACGTCGACCTCGAACGCGACGACGTTCGCGATAGCCGCGGCCGCCGCATCGACGCCGACTACGTCGTCCGCGCCGTCGCCGACGTACACACCCGCCGGGGCCGCCGCCCCCTCGGCGACGACACCCCCGCCACCGGCCACTCCCCGCGGGTGTCGTTCCGGGTGCCCGAGCAGACCCGCCGCCGTGCCGAGGAACGCGCCCGCACCGAGGGCCGATCCGTGTCCGAGGTCGCCCGCGAAGCCCTGGCACGCTACCTCGCGTCCTGACCCACAAGCGGAGCGGGAGGTGTCGAGTAGACACCCCCTCCGCAACCAGCTCTCACCGCCGCTCCGCGGCGCTCACCAGCGCCCGGCGCCACCGCTGCCCAGCGGCCTGCCACCAGTTTCCGCTCCTTCGGTCGCGTTTTGAATGACTCATACCGCTCCTGGGCGGCAAGAGCCCGATAATCGGCGGCACCGCCATTACGTCCGATCTCTCTTACGATTGTGCTATGGTGCCGCCCGAGCAGTTTCCCGATGCAACGCGCCGAGTTTCCCCGACTCAGCTCCCGGGAGATCGTCTCCCGTTCCTGGGCACACAACGGCTCAGCTCCACTCATCAATCATTCCCCCAGAAGATCCCCCGGAAAGGGGTACCTTAACAGACCAAAATCTGCTACAATAATTGCCTGTCGCTACGACCGTCTGAGCCCAAGCCCACTGTCAGCCGAAGCGGCGCGTGATCGCCTCGCGGAGCGGCCCGCGCAGCGCCGGGCACACTGTATCTACCGCGAGCTCCAGAAAGAACTGCGCCGGTCGCCGCAACAGGTCGGTATTCTCGGTGGCGCTGTAGAGGTAAGGAAGGACCTTAGGGAGGATCCCGAGCCGGTACAGGATCTCGGACTCGTTTTCAAGGTAGCCGCCGAGCAGGTCGAGGTCGCTCTGGGAACGTGCCGCGAGCTTGAGCAACTCGGTCTTGGCCACGACCTGCGAGGCTTCCCGATCGGTGAGCGAGGGCCACAACTCGGGGTCCAGCTTGTCGATGGCGGCTTTGTACGTGTCCTTGGCGGCACGGCGCCGGTCCGGCGCGGAGGTGTCGGACAGCGTCATGTCGGCCTGCCACTTCGCGACCTTCTGGTCCAGCTCCGCGCCGGCCAGGATCTTCCCCTTCTCGACGAAGACCACGGTGTCCTTGAGCCCGGCCCGGTCGCCCTGGTCGTCCCAGTACTTCAGGATCTCCCGGATCTCCTGGAACGTGATCACCTCGAGGTACTTGTTGACGTTGACGCCGCCGGCATCCTTCGCGGCCCAGTAGTCGTTGATCCCCTTGTTCTTGTAGGCCTTGTAGCTGGTGGCCTGATCCATCCGGATGCCGTCCAGGCAGTAGTACACGGGCTTGCCCTGCTTCTGGGCCCACCACAGGCCCACCTTGCAGGCGAGCGCCCCCATGAGCTTGCCCGGGTCCTTGCCGTTGAGGTCCGCCGTGGCGAGCTTGGCCGCCGGCGTTCGCCGGGCGAGGAACCTCAGGTAGTCCGTGCACTGGGTCTTGAACGCCACGACGAACTCGTGTTTGTTTCGACCGGCGTACTCCGGATTCTTCGAGTCGATCCCGTCCTCGATCTTGGTGACGCCGGCCTCGATGCACTTGGCGATGGTCTGGTCCGGGTTGGTCAACAGCGCCTCGAACCCCACCTCGTCCAGGACGCCTTTGACCCCCTCCCAAATCTCCATCATGCGCAGCGGCTGCTGCCCGTCCGGGGTCAGCCGGGCGGCCTGGACGTAGGGCAGGCGGACGTCCTCGAAGCCCCAGATGGTGCCCGGCTTCACCACGAACGCCTTGACCATGCCGGACCCGGTGACCTTGTCCCAGCTCGTCAGGATCGGGGTCTGCAGATGCCTATCGAGCTCGTCGAGGATCCGCGCCGCGGCCTTAACCTTCGGCGACGCCGTGTCCCGTACCGCGCCGGTCCCCGGGTCGGTCTCGTCGGCGACCCGCTTCACGTAGTGGCCCAGCAGGTGCTGGAGCGGCTGGATGAACCCGCTCCAGATGCCTTCCCGGCTGCCCCGGCCCTCGTCCTTGCCGTAGCCGGCGGGCAGCGAGGAATCCACGCCCAGGGCGACCAGGTCGCAGATCCGCTCCGTTTGGTCGCCCAGGCACCACAGGTTGTTGAACATGCGCGCGGCCAGGCCGCTCGCGGGGTCGTTCCAGGTCGCCAGGTCGATCGTCGTGTTGAGCCACTGGTAGACCTCGCCCCCGACGATCTTTGGGTGCATGGACGTCCAGTGGTCGCGGATCATGGCGGCCGCGACGGCGGGGGCGTGCCGTCCGAGCATCGCCGGGCCGGTGCCGGCGAACCTGCTGGGCTCGGCGGCGCGGCTGCGCAGCTCGGCGTCGCTCAGGAGCAGCTCGGCGAAGAAGCCGGGGTCTTCGCCCAGGGCGGTGTCGAGGCGACCGCCGTCGGGGCCGCCGTCCAGAGCACCGTCGACGAGCCGGCGGAGCAGGACGGCGCGGGCGTCCTTGCCGAGGACGTCGAGCACGGCCTGGTTGTCGGCGAGGTCGCGGTAGGCCTGGCGGGCCGCGGCGAAGTCCCCCCTGCGCATGCTCTCGACGCACGCGGCGAGATGATCGGGGTTCCGCAGCTCCTCGACACGCGGGCGTACGGCGTCCGCGGCGGCCTCCCTGGCCGCGGTCGCGGCGGCCGCGGCGATCTGCGCCGCCTTGTCGCCGACGTCGGCGAGGCTCCTCTTGAGCTCACGCAGCTTCGCGGTGGCCCCTTCGAGGTCGGTCTCGGCCAGCGCCTTGATCTCCTCCAGGTCGAGCAGGGCCGCCGCGGACCGGTCTTTCGCGGCGGGGTCGGTGGCGGCGAGGTTCCTGACGTTGGACGCGAGCACCCCCCGCACGTCGCCGATGTCCTTCATCAGCGCGGCCTTCTCCGCGGCCAGGGCCTCGTCGGCGTCGATCACCTCGCCGTGATAGGGACGGGCCAGCACCTCCCTGGCCAGCGCGAGCGCGTCCCGGAGACCCACTTCGGCATTGATGAACCGGGTCTCGTCGGAGTTGCTGCGGGCGGTGACGAGAGCGGCGCGCATCCGGTCGAGCTCGGCCGCGGTGGCCAGACCGCGCATCTCCGTCATGTCCCGCAGCATGACGTCGAGGCTGCTCACGTCGCTGGTGAACTGCCCGAGCCGCTTCGTCCGCGCGATCTCCTGCTGCCTCGACGTGCCGCCCGACGGCGCCGCGGACGCACCGCTGCCCGGCGGAGGAGGTGCGGCCGGAAGGGGTGACGGCGGGGTCCGCACGACCGGCGGCGCGGAACCCGACCGGGTGCGCGCACCCGGAGTCTGCGTGGTCGGTGTCGATCGCCGGCTCGCCGAGCTCCGGCGCCGCGCCGAGGGTGTGGTCATGTCCGTCGTCCTCTCCGGCGCCCGTACGCGGGCGCCCGCCGTCAGCGCGGGTTCGCCTGGTAGGTGAGCACGAGGTCGACGCCGTGCAGCGCCGCCCCGTCCCCGTCGACGGTGAAGGCCCACCCCGCCGACCCGTTGCCGCCGCGGACCCGCAGGCCGGGCGTGGGCACGAGCTGCCCCTCGGTGAAGGCCAGCTGCCGGCCCCCGTTCAGCACGAGCTGCGCCTGCGCGCCGTCGGCGAGCTCGTACCGCGACAGCACCCCGGTGATCTCCTGGCCCACGATGCCCGGGAACATCTCCGGGGTCAGCGGCAGCGACAGCTCGTCGCCGTTCAGGAACGCCTGCCACTGCTGCGGGAAGTCCGCCGCGACGTCGAAGAACCGGGCCGCCGCGTACGGCCGGAGCATCCCCCGGACCGCGTTCGCGAACGTCTCGCCGCCCTGCTCCGCGGTGTAGCGCAGCGTCACCGTGACGTCCTGGAGGTCGGCGGGCCGGTACCCGTGCAGCTCCAGCCGCCATGTCGACACCGCGCCGGTGCCCTCGAACGGCAGGTAGCGGGCGTCGTCGTACCGCAGCTCGAACAGCCCGTTGCCCTCCGCGTCGCCGGTGTGCGACAGCGCGATCTGCTGGCCGGCCCGCCAGTCGCTGCGGATCGTGGCCGGCACCGGCTGGGTCGGGTCGAGCAGGTGCCGGACCGCCTTGACGTCCGGCGCCAGCACGGTCTTGTGGGACAGCTGGGTCAGCGTCGCGGTGACCTCGACGGCCTGGCCGTCGGGCCCCCACACCGAGACGGCGACCGTCCGGATCTGGCGGCGGAAGTGGCCCGGGAAGTCGTGGTCGAACGACTCCTCGGTGACCGCGAAGTCGCACGACCCGCTCTCGTTCAGCCGCAGCAGCGCCAGCGGGTCCACCTCGATCAGCGAGATGCGCTTGGTGATCTCCAGGCCGCGGCCGCCGCGGCCGCGGTAGGCGCGGCCCAGCTCGTCGAGGTCGGCCGCGAGGGCGTCCCCGGCCAGCAGGCCTCCCCGCAGGCTCTGCCAGTACGCCGGGCGGATGCGGTCGGCCTCGGCGTCGTCGCGGCCGCGCTCGAAGCGGAACGCCCGCTCGGCCGCACGCGCCATGTCGTGGGCGAGGTGGTAGGCCCTGAAGTACAGGCCGCCCAGCTCGCCGGCCATCCACCGGTACAGCTCCGCGCCGGTGAAGCGGCCCTTCAGGTACGCCGCCACCTCGCCGTGGTGGGCGACCTGCCGCTCATAGATCTCCGCCTGCCGGCGCGCCACCGCGAGTTCCAGCTCGGCGGCGGCGAGGCGCTCGACGAGCTGGTCCCGGTCGCTCTCGGCGGTGGCGAGCTGGAACTTCCAGTCCTGCGCCGAGCGCTCGTTCTGGGCCTGCACCCCAAGCGCCTCGCCCAGCATGGAGACGCCCTCGCCCAAGGTTTGGGGGATTTCCGAGCCCTTCTCCAGGACCTTGCCGCCCTGCTTGCCGCCCCACTCGATGCCCATGATGAACGGGCCGGCCTTGAACTGCGGCGTCGCGTACGCGATCGCCGAGCCGATCTTGAGTAAGCCAGCCGTCAGGTGCAGGGCCGCGCCGGTGTACATCATCCCCAGCTGGGCCTTCTCCAGCTCGGACATCCCGCCCTCGGCCAGCCCGCGGTAGTGCTCGATCCGCGCGCCGACGGCCTCTTTGCCAGCCTGCAGCTCGCGCAGGCCGGCCTCCGCGATCTGCACCTGGGCGTCCTGGACCGCTCGGGTCAGGTCCAGGATCACGCCCTCCTGCCGGTTCGCGAGCAGCGTCAGCTCGTCGGCCTCGCGGCGTTCGGTGACGCTGAGCAGGTCGTTGCCGAGCTGACGGAGCCGGTCGGTCAGCTCCTGCGCCCTCCGGAAGGTCTCCTCGAACCGGTAGTGCGCCACCGGCACCGCCCCGGCGGCGGCCACCGCGGCCGGCGACGTGCCGCCGGCGACGGCCTTGACCAGCGCCATCGGGTCCAGCGGCGGCTCGAACAGCGGCAGCGGGCGCCGTACACCCATGATGTCCAGCGACTGCCTGATCTTGCGGAGGCGGTCGGCCACCCGGTCCCAGTAGCCGGCGAGATCGGCGTTGTCGGGGATCTGGAAGTACGTGCTCGCAACCCCGGCGTGCGCCGCGCCGCGTCCGGTTAGCAGCCCCCCGCCGCCGGTCAGCTCGGCCAGCAGGTCGAGGTCGCCGGGCTCGGAGTCGAGGTCGGCGTACGTCCTGGACGGGCCGGCCGGCGCACCGGCCGGCGGCGTACCCGGGGACTCCGGGCGCGGGCCGAGCAGGTCCCACGCGAGGACGTAGAGCATCCGGGCCTCGTCCACGCTCTCGGCGGTGTACTGGCGGAACAGCAGGTCGCCCCAGTCGAGGAGGTTGTCGATGTAGGCCATCACCACCGCGCGCCGGTGCGCGATCGGGCGCAGGTCCGCGATCGTGTGCGGGTCGAACGGGTCGTCGTGGTAGGCCTCGACCAGCGCCGTGGGATCGCCGAGGAGCTGGTACTGCCGGAGCAGCCCGGCGAGCAGCGCGGCCCGCTCCCCCAGGGC
>JBOHEO010000250.1:0-6600 GCA_050701055.1 Pseudonocardia sp.
ACAGATAGACGATCGTCCAGCCGAAACAAACTTCGAACCACTATTCGATAACCACAAGCCAAAGTACCTGCGCGGACACTACTTGCAGGTCGATATAAAGCGGCAATTCGCCGACTCTAGTGGCAAATTCTTCTCCTACAATTACACCCCGACACCGGACGTATACGGCACGCCTCAGGACAGGCATGCGATGTCTATTGCTACCCCGGCAGTGACTCGTGGCTTCTTGGCGGAAGTAGGCAACTCTACGAGGGACCCCTTGGATTCTGGAGGTGACTGGCCAGGCGAGCAGACGTCAGTCCCAGAAGAGGTATTTGTCGACGCTGATGGTCGGGCGGTTCGGGTGCCTGGCCCCATATTGAGTCTGAATGCAGATCTCCTTACCGAGATGACCGGCGGAGAGCTAGATCTTTTGCGCCTACGGCGAGAGCAGCCGGACAGGTTCCGCGCCGGCATTGGCCTCCGTTTTCAGCGTGGGGGACTGGGTTCTGGCGTGCGGCTAGCCTGTTCCAGGGTGTTCAACCGTGCCGAAAAGTTTGTCTTTCACAACTATGGTCATGGCGGATCGGGTTTTGCCCTTTCTTGGGGCTGCGGATTAGACATTCTGGAGCGACTAAATGGCCTAACTGGTGGCTCGCTAATCGAAAACTCCGAGCCGGCCAAGCTACGCTTCTCTGGCGGTTTGGAATCGACTATACTGATCCTCAGGGATTTGACACATCGACTTCTGGTGAGTGGAATGACAACGTGAAGCATATCTTTCGCCAACATTTGAGACGATTTGGCCGTGAATTCGAGGGTCGATGATGTCGACGTCTAGGAAGATCCTGATCGTTACGACGGGTGGAACGATATCGGGTAACGTCGGCTCATCTACTGCCGATAGCCACAAACGGTCTGACGTGCCCTCTCTACTCGGGAGCCTTGATACTGTGCGAGAACAGATTTGTAGGGAATCTAGTTAAAAAATAGACGAGATCCAACTCTCAACCCATGCGGTGACGGACGTAGATAGTTCGTAGCTGTTCAGCCCAGGTGGTTGGGCGTGTCGTCGCGGGGTCGTGTGGGTGATCCACTAGCGTCGCGGTCGTGGAGGGCGATTGGGGAGCGGCGGGTGGGGATGCCTCGTCGTTGCTGGACGCCAAGGACGCCGAGATCGCCGCTCTGGCGGCGCGGAACGCGGTGTTCGCGAGCCGAATCGCCGAGCTGGAGGGCCTGGTCGCGGCGTTGCGGGCGCAGTTGGGGCGGGACTCGTCCAACAGCGGCAGGCCCCCGTCGTCGGACTCGCCGTTCGTGAAGCGGCCCGCGCCCAAGCGGTCCTCGCGCGGGCGGTCGGGAAAGGGCAGGGGCGGGCAGCACGGTGCTGCGGGCGCCACGCTGCGCCTGGTCGAGGACCCCGACGAGACGGTCGTGCACGAGCCCCCGGCGTGTCGGGGCTGCGGGAACCCCCTGCACGACGCGGAGGTCTTCGGGGTGCGCCGCCACCAGATCCTCGACGTCGCGCCCGCCCCGCCGCGCCCGCACGTCGTCGAGCATCGGGTGGTGGCCCGGACCTGCGGGACCTGCGGGATCACGACCGAGGGCCCGACCAACGGGGTGCCGGCGGGGCGGGTCCAGTACGGGCCGGGGATCGGGGCCAGGGCGGCGTGGCTGACCAGCGCCCACTTCCTGCCGGTGCGCCGGGCCCGGTCGGTGCTCAACGCGCTGTGCGGGCTCGCGGTGTCCGACGGGTGGGTCGCCGGGGTGCGCGGGCGGGCCGCGCGGCTGCTGGAGCAGCAGTTCCTGCCCCGGGTCCGCGAGCTGATCGCCGCCGCGCCGGTCGCGCACGCCGACGAGACCACCGCCCGCGCCGACGGGGCGCTGCGCTACCTGCACGTCGCGGCCACCGAGCACCTGACCACGATGCACGTCGGGGACCGCACCAAGGACACCATCGACGCCGCCGGGATCTGGCCCGCCTTCACCGGGGTCCTCGTGCGCGACGGCTACGCCGGCTACGAGCACCTCCACCACATCACCCACGCCTGGTGCGGCATCCACCTGGTCCGCGACCTGCGCTCGGTCCACGACCCCGACCCCGCCGGCCAGACCTGGGCCGACGCCATGGTCACCACCCTGCACGCCGCCAACACGACAGCTCACACCGCCCACGCCCAGGGCCGCGACACCCTCACCGAGCAGGAGCTGAGCGCGATCCGGGCCCGCTATGCCGGGGCGATCGCCGCCGGCTGGGACGAGAACCGTACCGGCCGCGACCCCCTGCACACCCAGGCCCGGACCCTGCTGCGTCGCTTCCACCGACATCGCGACATGATCCTGCGCTTCGCGGTCAACCTCGCGGTGCCCTTCACCAACAACACCGCCGAGTTGCCCGCACGCTCGGCCAAGGTCCAGCAGCGGACCTCGGGCGGCTGCTGGCGCACCATCGCGGGCCTGGTCGACTTCGCCGTCGTCCAGTCCTACCTGTCCACCGCCACCAATGGGGCATCGACACCCTCGACGCCATGACCCGACTGTTCACCACCGGCGCCTAGATCCCCACCGGGCTCACCCCGACCCAGCCCACAGCAGCCTGACGCGAAGATTCACCGTCAGACCGGAAGCTCACAAACCGTGAGTACCGGGGCACCTGGCGGCGAATCTTCGCGAGCCACGGCGAGCCCTCGGGAAGGCTCTAAGTTGCTGACCAGGCCTTACCCGCTCACCTGGGCTAACAGCTACCGGACCGGGAGCAATCCCGGCACCGCGCCCGTGGCCTACTCAGCGTAACTGGATCTTTTTGGGATTTTGTTGAGTGTTACGTCCGTCCGGCGGACAGGCGTCCGTCGAAGGTGATCTCGAAGGCGTTGAGTGTTCAGGATCGTCGGGCGTGGATTGCCCGCCAGTGAGCGAGGCTGTCGTGGGTCCGCGTGGTCGCCCGATGGTCGGCACCGAGAATGCGCGTCTGCGCGTCGAGGACTTCCTCCAGGGCGGCTACCGCCTGGGCCGGGTCTCCGAGCTCCCCGTGCGCGCAGGCGAGTCCGTACCGCGTGTTCCAGGTTTCTGAATGGTCCTCGCCGAACATGAGACGTCGGGAGGCGAGAACGAGCTCCAGGTGCGCGATTGCCGCCGCCGGGTCACCCGATGCGAGGTACAGCTCAGCAAGCCCGTTGCGGGTCGCCTGGGTGTCCCGGTGGTCGGGGCCGAACACGCGCACCCGCTCGACGAGAAGTGCTTCCAGCGTTGCCACCGCTCCGACGGGGTCCCCCGCCTTGCCCTGCCAGTAGGCGAGGTTGTTGCGCAGGACCGACACGTCGCGGTGTTCGGCGCCAAGCTCACGGACTGTGTCGGCGAGTGTCTCCCGTATCGCCGCCACGGCTCCGGCCGAGTCTCCGGTGTCCCCGATCTGCCAAGCGATGTTCCCCCGGACGGACAGGGTGTCGCGATGCCCGGGGCCACGGACCCGCGTGACCCTTGGGAGCACCTCGCTCAGAAATGCCACCGCTCCCGCCGCGTCACCGGACTTACCCAGCCAGAACGCAAGCTGGTCGGCGAGGGTCAAGGTCGTCGGATGGTCGGGTCCGAGTACTCGCTCGCGGTCCACGAACACCGTTTTCAGCTCCGCCGCCGCTGCCGCCGGGTCACCTGCCTGGCCCCGCTGGTATCCCAAGTTTTGGCGGGCGTCCAACGTGTTCGGGTCGTCCGGGCCGAGGGCAGACGTCACTTCGGCGACGAGCGCCTCGAGCGCGGCGACCGCCTCTTCCACCTGCCCAGCATCTCCAAGCCACATGGCCAGCTGGTTCCGGAACGCCATGGTGTCTCGGTGGCCGGCACCTAGGCGACGAAGCGCCTCGTCGCCGATCTCACGCGCGAAGCTGATCGCGTCGGGAAGCAGCGCCGCGTCGCCGAAACTGCGAATGACGCGGGGCAGGACGGGATGGGCGCCGCCCGCGGTTGCCCATAGGCATTCGGAGGCGTGGCGCTGCAGCGCCACGGCGTTGACACGCAGGAGCTGGGCGTACCGCGCGTCCACGTCGACATCCGGCCACAGGTGCGCGAGCGCGTCGGCGGCCGACGTGGCAAGCCCCTCTCGGAACCCCTCGGACAGCTCTTCCCGAACCGCTCGCTGTACAAGGGCGTGGACGCGGACCAGCCCGTCGTCGTGCACAGCTAGGTGGAACCGGTGCAGGGCCCGCAGCCCGTCTCGGGCGTCGTCCTCACTGACCTCGACCGCCTCCTGACGGGGCTGTCCCGGCCGCAACGGCTCAGGTCCCGACGAGAGTCGGCGGACGACGTGGCCGCATACCACTTCGGTCGCGAACAGTGCCTGCGGGATGCCGTTGGGGTCGAGCAGACTCGCCAGCTCCAGCAGCGGCCTGGCGACGCCCCTCGGGACGACCTGGTCGGCAGCCGCGATGGACAGCGACCAGGTCGTGGCCACCGTCCTTGCGGCGCCGTCGAACAGCCCGGTTTCGTCGGGGAACAGTCCCGACAACCGCCGACGCTTGTCAGCGAACCGACGCCGATAGGCGGTGCAGGTCAGGTCCTGATCGAGCATGTAGACTGCGGCGTGCCCTAGGGCCAAGGGCAACAGGCCGAGATCAATCGCGACGCCACGGACGTCGTCCGCCAGCTCCCTCGGCAGCTTCCGGCCGAGAAAGTCGATCGCTTCCTGATAGGTGAAGACTCCGACCTCCACCAGCTCCCGGCCGGCGAGCAGCGCAGCGTCGCGACGGCGGGTGGTGACAACCGTCTGTCCGTTCGGGTGCTGGGGTGGCCACAGATCCTGCAGGTCTCCGGCGGCGTTCACGTCGTCCAAGACGACCAGCCACCTCTTGTCCGCGTTCCCTAGCCACGCAAGGAAACGCGTCGCTGTATGGTTCTGGTTCTGGCCGTCAGGTCCGAGCACCAGGTCGGTCGCGGCCTGAGCGAAAGCCGACACCACTGCCGCCCGGCTGCCTGCCGACACCCACACCAGCAGATCCAATTCACCCGCTGCCCACAGTCGCCGGGCCAACGCCGCCGCGAGCTGCGTCTTGCCGACTCCGCCCAGACCCGAGACCACCTGCGTCAGCATCACGGTCCGCGCCACTCTCGCTTGATCGTGCAGGACATCGGCGATCGCGCGATCCTGGAAACTGTCGGTTCGCGGCGGAATCACTCCGACCAGATGCGGCCAGGTCACCGCGCGACGTCCGGGGAAATGGTTATGCTGCACACCGGAACCACCAGGCGCGACGACCTGTACCCCTTGCGCCCCGCGGGCGTCGACCGGCTGCGCCGGACCGTCAGTTGAAGGTGTTGTCCTGGGTATTGTTGTCACCGACCTGCACGCCCTTGGCCTCACGTACGTCAACGGTGTACTTGCCGGCCTGGGATCCAGCCGGGTCGGTAGCGGCCAGCAGCCGTTCGGCAGCGGCGCGTACCTCGTCATCCACATCGGCGGCTGTGAGCTGCCCGCCGAGACGGGTGCGCCACGCCTCGGGCTCGGTCTCGTCCGCGTCCAGTGCCTTCGGATCGCGGCCTACGAAGCACCGCCGGAGCAGCCCCTTCAGCTCTGCGTAAGCGTCGCTGATCCCCCGCGTCGCTGTCCCGGTAAGTCCCGCCGACGCGCCCGCAGCCAGCGCCGTCAGCACCAAGGTCACAGGATCCACACTGCACCCCCTCACCACGGCGGAAACGAACAGTCAGTCGCCAGCGTAACTCATGGAGTGGAACGCGATGTTGATCTGTGGGGTCGCGGTAGGGATCGGGGGTCCTCTGGAACGGAACAGAGAACCGCTGGTACCACTCGATCATCAGCTTCGAGGAGCCCACACCGGCTTCCGGGCAACGCCCGGAAAGCCGGGGCCGCGACGCCCAGGGAAACGAGGCTAGCTGTTCAGCTACGGCTTCCCTCAGATATTCGTAGAGATCGTGGACAGGCGCGGAGGGCACTGGCGGGAGCACGATGGCTTCGCCGAAGATGCGGGGGCGGTGGAATGTCAGCGTGAATGGTGCGACGGTCGCGAGCGCTTGGCGTGCTGCTGTGATCACGCTGGCGAGCTGGTTCTGCGTGATCTCGTCGGTGTAGCCGACGCTCTGCATGGTGAGGTGGAGCCACTGCGTCGGGACGGGGTTGAGGCCCGGCAGATGTCGCAGGGCGGTCTGATAATCGGTCACCAGGCGGTGGAGCTCGGGCGCGTCCTCGAACGTCAGGTGCCATGTGTAGATCAGCCGGCCTGGCCGCCATCCGGTGCGCGGCCACCAATGATCACGTAGTTCCGACGCGTCTTCCTGGGGCTCGGCTGGTTGCATGCTCAGACCTCCGATCCGGCTGTGTCGTCGTCCGGGCCGGCCGGTATCGGGTACTCGTCGAGGATCGCCACGCGCTCGGCGGGCCAGATCGACTCCGAGACCTCCAACACCTGCCCGTCTGCGGCCTCGGCGGCGTGCACGAGGTGGATGACCGACGCACCCGACGTAGTGATCTACTAGTCCGGCCCTGCCAGAGTTCGGCCACAGTCACTGTCGACCTAGCTTGTCGTGATGGTCACTGGTTGACGATGTTGTCAGGGTCGTCGAGCCAGATGTGATGGGCGCCGGTGCTGGTTGCGGTGAGGCCGAAGCGGGATCGGTCCG
>JBOHEO010000251.1:0-6557 GCA_050701055.1 Pseudonocardia sp.
CTCGGAGGGTGCGCGGACGACGCCGTCGGTCGTCGCGTTCGCCCGCAACGGCGAGGTGCTCGTCGGCCAGTCGGCGAAGAACCAGGCCGTCACCAACGTCGACCGGACGATCCGGTCGGTCAAGCGCCACATCGGCACCAGCTGGTCCACCACCGACATCGACGGCAAGAAGTACTCCGCGCAGGAGATCAGCGCGCGCGTGCTGCAGAAGCTCAAGCGCGACGCCGAGTCCTACCTGGGCGAGGAGATCACCGACGCGGTCATCACGGTGCCCGCGTACTTCGAGGACGCGCAGCGCCAGGCCACCAAGGAGGCCGGCCAGATCGCGGGCCTCAACGTGCTGCGCATCGTCAACGAGCCCACCGCGGCCGCGCTGGCCTACGGGCTGGACAAGGGCCAGAAGGACCAGACCATCCTGGTCTTCGACCTCGGTGGTGGCACGTTCGACGTGTCCCTGCTGGAGATCGGCGAGGGTGTCGTCGAGGTCAAGGCGACCAACGGCGACAACCACCTCGGTGGCGACGACTGGGACGAGCGGGTCATCACCTGGCTTGTCGACAAGTTCAAGTCCGCCCAGGGCATCGACCTGACCAGGGACAAGATGGCCATGCAGCGGCTGCGTGAGGCTGCGGAGAAGGCCAAGATCGAGCTGTCGAGCCAGAACACGGCCACGATCAACCTGCCCTACATCACCGTCGACGCCGACAAGAACCCGCTGTTCCTGGACGAGACCCTGTCCCGCGCGGAGTTCCAGCGGATCACCTCCGACCTGCTCGACCGCGCCCGCGCGCCGTTCAACCGGGTGGTCAAGGACGCCAGCATCTCCGTCGGCGAGATCGACCACGTCGTGCTGGTCGGCGGTTCCACCCGGATGCCCGCCGTCACCGAGCTGGTCAAGGAGCTCACCGGCGGCCAGGAGCCCAACAAGGGCGTCAACCCGGATGAGGTCGTCGCGGTCGGGGCGGCGCTCCAGGCGGGCGTGCTGCGCGGCGAGGTCAAGGACGTCCTGCTGCTTGACGTCACCCCGCTATCCCTCGGTATCGAGACCAAGGGTGGGGTGATGACCAAGCTCATCGAGCGCAACACCACGATCCCCACCAAGCGCTCGGAGATCTTCACCACGGCCGACGACAACCAGCCGTCCGTGCAGATCCAGGTGTTTCAGGGCGAGCGCGAGATCGCGGCGTACAACAAGAAGCTCGGGATGTTCGAGCTCACCGGACTGCCACCGGCCCCGCGGGCCGTGCCGCAGATCGAGGTCTCCTTCGACATCGACGCCAACGGCATCGTCAACGTGTCCGCCAAGGACCTGGGCACCGGCAAGAGCCAGGCCATGACGATCACCGGTGGGTCCGCCCTGGGCAAGGACGAGATCGACCGGATGATGCGTGAGGCCGAGCAGCACGCCGACGAGGACAAGCGCCGCCGCGAGGAGGCCGAGGTCCGCAACCAGGCCGAGTCGCTGGTGTACCAGACGGAGAAGTTCGTCAAGGACAACGACGACAAGATCCCGTCCGAGGGCAAGGACAGCGTGAACGCCGCGCTCGGCGAGGCCCAGGAAGCACTCAAGGGCACCGACAGCGCAGTGATCAGGACCGCGATGGAGAAGCTGGCCGCTGAGTCGCAGAAGCTCGGCGCGGCGATGTACCAGCAGCAGGGCGCCGAAGGTGCCCCCGGTGCCGACACTCCCCCGGGAGCGCGGCAGGAGCAGGGCGACGACGTGGTCGACGCCGAGATCGTCGACGAGGAGAAGGACCGCAAGTGACACCTCACGACCGAGACGAACGCGGCGACAAGGGTGCCGAGGGCGAGCGGGTCGTGGTGCGGGATCGACGTCGGATCGACCCGGTCACCGGTGAGGTGCGGGTCCCGGTCGGCGAGGAGCCGGCCGGGCCCGTCCCGGTCGGTGAGCAGCCGGCCGAGCCCGTCCCGGCCCCCGAGGTGGCCGCCGTCGCTGACCGGATGGTCGAGCTGACCGACGAGGTCGCCGAGCGCACCGCCGACCTGCAGCGGATCAGCGCGGAGTACGCCAACTACCGGCGCCGGGTCGACCGCGACCGGGAGGCCGTGCTCGTCGGTGCTCGGGTGCAGTTCGTGTCCGAGCTGCTCACCGTGCTCGACGACCTCGACCGGGCGGAGCTGCACGGCGACCTCAACGGCCCGTTCAAGGCCGTGGCCGACAAGGTCGTCGCCGTGGTGCAGAAGCTCGAGCTCGAGTCCTTCGGCAAGGCGGGTGAGCCTTTCGACCCGTCGGTGCACGAGGCCGTCCAGCACGACAGGTCGGACGCCACCGGGCCGACGGTCACGGTGGTCTCGAATGTGCTGCGACGCGGTTACCGCATCGCCGACCGAGTGCTCCGGCCGGCAATGGTGACCGTCGTGGACCGCCTCGATGACGTTATTGCCGCCGCCCCGGCCGACGAGCCCGCCACCGAACCGCTGGACACCGAGCAGGCCTGATCCATCCGACACCGACGTCACCAGCTCTGACGACTACGCAGCGAGAAAGGGGGCGGAATGACCCAGCGCGACTGGATCGAGAAGGACTTCTACCGTGAACTGGGCGTCGCCTCCGGGGCGTCCGTGGACGAGATCAAGAAGGAGTACCGGAAGCTTGCTCGCAAGCTGCACCCGGACGCCAACCCCGGCGATGCCACGGCGGAGGCCCGGTTCAAGTCGGTGTCCGAGGCCTATGGGGTGCTGTCCGATCCCGATAAGCGCCGCGAGTACGACGAGACCCGCGCACTGTTCGCGGGCGGTGGTGGCTTCGGCCCCGGTGGTGGCTTCGGCCCGGCAGGCGGCTTCCCCGGCGGCGACCAGGGCTTCGATCTCGGCGATCTGTTCGGGCGCGCCGGAGCCGGTGGTGGGGGGCTGGGCGACATCTTCGGGTTCAGCGGCACCTCGCCCGGAGCGGGGCGGGCGTCGACCTACCGTGCACAGCGCGGCGCCGACGTGGAGAGCGAGCTGCGCATCGACTTCGGGCAGGCTGTCCGCGGCGTCGATGTGCCCATCCGGCTGTCGTCCCCGGGCCGTTGCGAACGCTGCGGCGGCACCGGGTCGCGGCCGGGCAGCCTGCCACGACAGTGCCTCACCTGCAACGGCGTGGGCCTGGTCAGCCGCAGCCAGGGCGCGTTCGCGTTCTCCGAGCCGTGCCGCGACTGCCGTGGCACGGGCCGGATCATCGACGACCCGTGCCCCGAATGTGGCGGCGTCGGTACGAGCACGCGCACCCGTGCACTGACCGTGCGGGTGCCGGCCGGGGTGGACGACGGTCAGCGGGTGCGGCTCGCCGGGCAGGGCGAGCCCGGTCGCGGCGGCGCGCCCGCCGGTGACCTGTACGTCAAGGTGCACGTCAACCCGCACCGGTTGTTCGGCCGGTCGGCGCGCAACGCCGACGACCTCACCCTGGCGGTTCCGGCCACCTACCCCGAGCTCGCGTTGGGCGCCACGCTGACGGTGCCGACGCTTGACTCCACGGTGTCGCTGAGGATCCCAGCCGGCACCGCGAGCGGCCGAACGTTCCGGGTGCGGGGTCGCGGGGTCCAGCGGAAGAGCGGGAGAACCGGCGACCTGCTGGTCACCGTGGAGGTGGTCGTGCCGTCCCGGACGGACGATGCTGCCGCGGCGGCGTTGCAGGCCTATGCTGACGCCACGAAGTCGTTCGACCCGCGGGGCGACCTGCTCGGCCCGGATCTGAACGGTAGAGCCCGGAGGTGAACAGGGTGCCGTCACCGCGGGGTGAACCTGACACCGCCGGTCTGCCGCCGGGGGCGAGTCTCGACAGTCCGGTGTTCGTTATCTCGGTGGCGGCCGAGCTCGCTGGCCTGCATGCCCAGACGTTGCGCAGCTATGACCGGTTGGGGTTGGTCAGCCCTGGCCGGTCGGCTGGCGGTGGCCGTCGCTACTCCGCCCGTGACATCGCCCTGCTGCGTGAGGTGCAGCGGCTTTCCCAGGTTGAGGGCGTCAACCTGGCGGGGGTGAAGCGGATCATCGAGCTTGAGCAGCTCGTTGACGAGCTCCAGGTGCGTCTTGAGGAGTTGGTCGAGGAGTTGGTTGTCGCTCGGGCCGCGACCGAGCAGGCGGCCTCGGTTGTGCACGCCTCATATCGGCGTGACCTGGTGCCGGTGGACCGGCGTTCGGCGCTGGTGGTGTGGCGGCCGAAGCCGCGCGCGGAATAACTTACCTCACCCAGCGGTCCGATCGATTCCAGAGTCTTCCTGGATAACGAAGTCAGGTAGTAATACGGTGTCCTCCGCGTCGCCCTCGGCGGTGCGGAATCCGAGGGAAGAAGCCAGCGATGAGCGCCATACCTATGGCTGACCGGACAGGTCGGCTCATCATCCGACGACGCTCGGCTACGGTGTCCAAGTTCATTATGGCTAACTGTCTGTCACGCCCGCGACTAAGACAAGTGATTCGCTCGTTGTCGACCGAATGAGTGATCCGTTCACTGTTGACGCTTCGGCCCCTCGACTGCCGGGCCTCAGTCGGAGATCGACCGGGGCGTGACGGACGAGCTGCGTCCCGGCCGGATGCGGTGGCCTAGTTCGTCCGCGCGGTGGAGCAGGTCGCGGCCGGGGAGGTGGTGGTCGATCATCCTGCACGCTGAGAAGGCACAGTTCAGCCCCCCTGGACAGGTCTCACCCGAGCTCAAGATCGAACTAGCCGGGGAAACTGGATCTAGCGGTGAGTTTCTCGAGCGGGCCAGGCAGTCAGCGGTGGTGGAGCCTGGGTCGGTAGGCTGATTTGACCGTCGGATGGATGGCGGCCCGTTCACCTGGCTCGTTTGGGAAGATGTTCGCGAATGTCGCCCTCGTGGCTGCCTGGTGCCGACTGGTTCAAGAGGGTAGGTGTTCATGTCAACAGAGGAACCCGGGAGGACGGGGCCCCGGTCCGGCTACCGCGTTGATGCAGTTGCCGCCAGCGTCCAGGGTGCGCCCGACGGGATAAGTGTCAGTCTTGCCGGCCGGGTCGTCCTTTGGCGGCGGATGGGTGGGCTGATCTTCGGGCATTTGCAGGACCGCAGCGGACGCGTGCAGATTTCGCTTTCCAGGGACGAACTAGGCGCGGACGTCTTCAAGGAGTGGTCCCGGGCAGTAAAGATCGGCGACTTCATCGGGGTCGTCGGCGGCCCTTACACTACCCGCCTCGGCGAACGGACGGTAGCAGTGTCCGAGCTTACAGTGTTGAATCGGACGGTCCGCGCGTTGCCAGACAAGTGGCAGGGTCTCTCTAACGTTGAGGCCCGCTACCGTCGCCGCTACCTCGACCTGCTGGTCAACGCCGACTCCCGGGAACGGTTCCATACCAGGGCGAAGATCATCCAGCGTATCCGCCGGTTCCTCGACGACAACGACTTCCTCGAAGTTGAGACGCCAATCCTGCAGGAGGCGGCGTCCGGGGCGGCCGCGCGAGCGTTCGTGACCCGGCACAACGCGCTGGGCGAGGACTTCTACCTGCGGATCTCCCCGGAAACATTTCTCAAACGCGTTGCCGTCGGTCCTCTTGACCGCATCTATGAGCTGGGCCGCAATTTCCGCAACGAAGGCATGGACGCCTCCCATCTCCAGGAGTTCACGATGCTGGAGTGGTACGCGGCATACTGGGACTACCGCGACAACATGACCTTCGTCCGCGAGTTGATTCTCGCGGTGCTCGATGAGGTCCTCGGCACCCGTACTATCAGATACGACGGCGTGAAGCTGGACTTCGGCGCCGACTGGCCGGAGGTGGACTACCGGACCGAGATCGCCCGGCGAACTGGTATAGACCTCACAGTCGTCCGCGACCTGCCGACATTGCGGGAGCGAGTCACCGGACTCGGTCTGGACGTCGAGGATACGGTGTCCTACGCGGGGCTTGTCGACCTGTTGTACAAGAAGACGGTCCGGCCCCAGCTCGTCCAGCCGTGTTTTCTGGTGCACCACCCGGTGGAGCTGGTCCCACTAGCCCGGCGCAGCGATGAGGATCCGACCAGGCTCGACATGTTCCAGGTCGTCGTGAACGGCTGGGAGATCGTCAAGGCGTATTCAGAGCTGGTCGACCCAGTCGAGCAGCGGCTACGGCTGGAGGAGCAAGCCGATTTGCGCGAGGCCGGTGACGATGAGGCGATGATGATGGAGGAGGACTTCATCGAGGCGATGGAGTACGGGATGCCGCCGATGTGCGGTCTCGGCCTCGGGATCGACCGGTTCGTCGCTCTGCTCACTGACGCGCCCACCCTCAGGGAAGTCGTGCTCTTCCCAACTATGCGCCGCAGCAGGAAAGGTCAGACAGACCCGGATGATGACGCCTGACTGCTGGAGGTGTCGGTGGCCGTGCAGGTCTCCGGCACGTTCGGCTCCCGGCAAGAGGAGGCCCAGCGCCTGGGCAGGTTACTGCGCCCCAAGATTGACGGGGACCAAGTGCACTTCCACTCGGTGGTCTCCCCGGGTGCCGTCACCGCGGGGTGAACCTGACACCGCCGGTCTGCCGCCGGGGGCGAGTCTCGACAGTCCGGTGTTCGTTATCTCGGTGGCGGCCGAGCTCGCTGGCCTGCATGCCCAGACGTTGCGCAG
>JBOHEO010000252.1:0-6533 GCA_050701055.1 Pseudonocardia sp.
GACGGGCACCGCCCCGTCGGCGTCGGGCGAACCGCGGCCGGTCGCTTCGCTACCCTGGACCGTGCAGGGTGGTAGTTCCCGCGTCATGACCGCGATGGTGAATGAGGTCGATCAGTGCCGTTCTTGGACCGTCTGTTCCGCGCCGGTGAGACGAAGCTGGTGAAGCGGTTGGGGCGCATCGCCGCGTATATCGACTCGCTCGAACCCGACATCCAGGTCCTCACCGACGCGCAGCTGCGCGCCAAGACCGAGGAGTTCCGCCGGCGCCACCAGGGTGGTGAGTCGCTCGACGAGCTGCTGCCCGAGGCGTTCGCCGTGGTCCGCGAGGCCGCCGTGCGCACGATCGGCCAGCGTCACTTCACCGTGCAGCTCATGGGTGGTGCGGCGCTGCACCTGGGCAACATCGCGGAGATGAAGACCGGCGAGGGCAAGACGCTCACCTCGGTGCTGCCCGCCTACCTCAACGCCCTGTCGGGCACCGGCGTCCACCTGGTCACGGTCAACGACTACCTGGCCAAGCGGGACGCGGAGAACATGGGCCGCATCCATCGCTTCCTCGGTCTCGAGGTCGGGGTGATCCTCTCGGAGATGCCGCCCGCGGAGCGGCGCACCCGGTACGCCGCGGACATCACCTACGGCACCAACAACGAGTTCGGCTTCGACTACCTGCGCGACAACATGGCCTGGAACGCCGGGGATTTGGTGCAGCGCGGGCACAACTTCGCCGTCGTCGACGAGGCCGACTCGATCCTCATCGACGAGGCCCGCACCCCGCTGATCATCTCCGGGCCGGCCGAGCAGAGCGCGCGCTGGTACGCGGAGTTCGCGCGGATGTCGCCGATGCTCCAGCCCGAGATCCACTACGAGGTCGACGAGCGCAAGCGCACCGTGGCCGTCACCGAGGAGGGTGTGCGGCTCGTCGAGGACCAGCTCGGTCTAAAGGCCGTCCCCGTCGAGGGTGGCACGATGAACGAGGAGAAGGGCGGCCTCTACGACGCGGCCAACGCCGCCCTGGTCGGCTACCTGAACAACGCCCTGAAGGCCAAGGAGCTGTTCAAGAAGGACAAGGACTACATCGTCCGCGACGGGCGGGTGCTCATCGTCGACGAGTTCACCGGCCGCATCCTGGCCGGTCGTCGCTACAACGAGGGCATGCACCAGGCGCTCGAGGCCAAGGAGGGGGTGGAGGTCCAGGCGGAGAACCAGACGCTGGCCACCATCACCCTGCAGAACTACTTCCGGCTTTACGACAAGCTCTCCGGGATGACCGGCACCGCCCAGACCGAGGCGGCCGAGCTGAGCCAGATCTACAAGCTGGGTGTCGTGTCGATCCCCACCAATCGGCCGATGGTCCGGGCCGACCAGGCCGACCTCATCTACAAGACCGAGGAGGCGAAGTTCGCCGCGGTCGCGGCCGACATCGCGGAGAAGAACCGGGCCGGGCAGCCGGTGCTGGTCGGCACGACGAGCGTGGAGAAGTCGGAGTACCTGTCGAAGCTGCTGATGGCGCTCCAGGTGCCGCACGAGGTGCTCAACGCGAAGCAGCACGAGCGGGAGGCGCACATCGTCGCGATGGCCGGGCACGCCGGCGGGGTCACGGTGGCCACCAACATGGCTGGCCGCGGTACCGACATCGTGCTCGGCGGCAACCCCGAGTTCCTCGCCGACACCATGCTGCGCGATCGCGGACTCGACCCGGTGGATGCCCGCGAGGAGTACGAGGCGGCCTGGGACGAGGCGCTCGCAGAGTGCAAGGCGCAGGTGGCGGCCGAGACCGAGGAGGTCAAGGCGGCGGGCGGGCTGTACGTGCTGGGCACCGAGCGCCACGATTCCCGGCGCATCGACAACCAGCTCCGCGGTCGCTCCGGGCGCCAGGGCGACCCCGGCGAGTCACGGTTCTACCTGTCCCTCGCCGACGACCTCATGCGCCGGTTCAACGGCCAGATCGTCGAGTCAATCATGAACCGGTTCAACCTTCCGGATGACGTGCCGATCGAGGCGGGCATGGTTACCAAGGCCATCCGCAGCGCGCAGACCCAGGTCGAGCAGCAGAACTTCGAGATCCGCAAGAACGTCCTCAAGTACGACGAGGTGCTCAACAAGCAGCGCACCGTCATCTACAGCGAGCGTCGTCGGGTGCTCGCCGGCGAGGACATCAAGGAGCAGAGCGAGCACATGCTCGCCGACGTGGTCAACGCCTACGTCGACGGTGCCACCGCCGAGGGCTACGCCGAGGACTGGGACCTCGACAAGCTGTGGACCGCGTTGCGCACGCTCTATCCCGTGTCCATCCGGTGGCAGGACCTCACCGGAGGCAGCGTTGAGGACGGTGACCTCGACGATCCCGGAGAGCTCACCCGCGACGCGCTCACCGCGGCCGTGCTCGCCGATGCCCAGGCCGCATACGCCGCCCGCGAGGCGGAGATCGACGCGGCCATCAGTGCGCGAGGGGGCATGCGCGAGCTCGAGCGGCAGGTCCTGCTCCAGGTCATGGACCGTAAGTGGCGCGAACACCTCTATGAGATGGACTACCTCAAGGAGGGCATCGGGCTGCGCGCGATGGCCCAGCGCGACCCGCTGATCGAGTACCAGCGCGAGGGGTACGACATGTTCGCCGCGATGCTCGAAGGCATCAAGGAGGAGACGGTCCAGCACCTGTTCAACGTGCAGCTCACGGTCACCCAGGCCCCTGTCGCGGTTCCGGCCCAGGCTGCTGTGGCCCCGGACGCAGAGGCCCAGGGGGCTCCAGCCGCCGAGCCTGCTGCTGGTGCCCAGCCGGCTGCTGCTGGTACGCGGGCTGCTGCGGCCGGCGCCAAACCGGGGGTAACCGGGGGGCGGCCTGCTGCGAGGACCGCCCAGCCCGCTCGGCCGGTTCCGGATGTCGCCCAACCCGTTCCCACTGCTGCCCGGGCCGAACCGGCTCGGCGGCATGCCACCGCCGCTGCCAACGGCGATCCGGTGGCGACCACCAGCGTGCTGCCTGCGGCGCTACAGGGCAGCCGTCCGACCGAGCTGCGCTACAGCGGTCCCGCCGAAGACGGCACGCCGATCCAGACCCGCTCCGGAAACGGCGGGGCGGCGAGGGACGGCAGCCGGGGCGAGACCACGGCCACCGGTGCTGCCCCATCGCGCAACCGCCCGTGTCCCTGCGGATCGGGGCGCAAGTACAAGCAGTGTCACGGCTCGCCCACCGGCGCGCGCCCGTGACACGGGCGCTATCCGAGCCGCAGCGCCACGCACCGCCACGAGTCCGGCTCGTCGCCCAGCCGCTCGAAGCGCGCGGCTAACGCGTGGGCCCGGGCGCCGATGCGGTACACGGCCGCCACCTCGATGGCGCCGGATCGCGGCCGGCCCATCCGCACCGAGGTGAGCCGGCTCGGTCCGGACATCCCCTTGACCGCAGCGCGCAGGTAGCGCAGCGTCGATCGGTCGAACTGATCGGCGAGGTGCGCCGGCGCCCTGCGGCCGTCGCGCACCTCGAGGGCGAGGCGGAGCACCTGCTGGATGCGACGCCCGACGCCGTCGTCTCCGGCCTGCCTCGGCGGCGGGATCGAGACGGGCCGGGGCGCCGAGGGCCTCTCGGCTGTTCGCGTACTTCGCTGGCTCCTTACGCTCTCGTCAGGGTCCGGCTCGTAGCGCACCAGACGAAGGCGCGGCGGCGAGTTCGAAGCGTGGACGGCGGCAGGGGCGAGGGTCGGCTTCATGCCCTGAGGGTGTCGCCCCGGGTTGCGCCGGTGGCCCGATCCGATCTGTCAGCCACCGGACCGTATGCAGCTATATAGTCAGGCTATGTACGATTCTGGCCAGCAGGCGTTCTTCGAAGGACGACCCGAGCTGATGCCGTTGGGCAAGCTCCTGCCCTGGGTGGGCTCGGCGGTGACGCGCCATTACCAGCGCGCAGTGGCCGCGCATGGCCTCACCCCCACCGCGCTCGGGGTACTCGGGGTACTGAGCCACCGTGACGGCCTGTCGCACCGCGAGCTGGCAGGTCGTCTCGGCGTCACGCCAGCCACCTTGACCCCGGTCGTCGACGCGTTGGCGGCATCCGGTGAGCTGCGCCGGGATCGCGACGCCACCGATCGACGCGTGGTCCGGCTGTGGATCACGGATACGGGCCGCGACCACATGCTGACCGCGTTCGCGGAGGTGGCGACCAGCATGCACGAACGGTTGCCCCACCCGGGCCCGGAACACACGAAGATCATCCGGAGCTACTTGCTGGAGGTGCTTGTAGCACTCGATCACGAGCCATAGGACATGAGCGAACGGCCCTCTCATACGCTAGGTGCGTGCGAGAGGGCCGTTCGCCCGATCTGTCCAGCGCTTCGTCGGGCTACTGCTGGGGCGTTCTGTGCCCCGGCCCGGTGCGGACGTCCTGTTGCGATCCCGCCGGTACCTCGGGCGGGGGCTGCTCGCCCTCGGCGGGCGGGGCGACCGTGGTGTCGCCGGTGCCGGTGCGCTGCTGTGCCTGGTCGACCAGCCCGTCGATCCTGTCGTCGTGCCCGGCGAACCGGCCCTTGGCGAGCTCTCCCGCCTTGTCGAGCGCTTGATTCACCTTGTCGTCGTGCTGGTCCAGCATTTCCTTGGCCTTGTCGAGAATTCCCATACCGCCCACCCTGGCTGCCGCCCACCCGTCCCGCAGCCGTCATCACCTGTTCGGGTCCCAACCCGCCGACTCGGCGCCGCTGCCACGACGGCACAGCCGCCGGCCGAGCAGGACTCCGGCGCGCGGGCCTACCGGCTCGCCCGCAACCGCACGTGGGACGGGCGTAGCTCGTCCACGCTGTTCACCCCGACCAGCTGCAACGTCCGGGTGATCTCGGCGGCGAGGAGCGCCACCGCCTTGGCCACGCCGCGCCGCCCACCGGCCATCAGCCCGTACAGGTACGCCCGGCCGACCAGCGCGGCGCGCGCGCCGAGCGCGATCGCGGCGACGATGTCCGCGCCATGGGTGATCCCGGTGTCGACCAGCACCTCGGCCCGGTCACCGAGCACCTGGGTCACCGGTTCCACCAGCTCCAGCGGCACTGGCGCGCGGTCGAGCTGGCGACCGCCGTGGTTGGACAGCAGCACCGCGTCGGCGCCGGCGTCCACCACGCGGCGGGCGTCGTCGACGCCCTGAATACCCTTGATCATGAGCTTGCCGGGCCAGGTGACGCGCAGCCACTCGACGTCGGCCATGGTCAACGCGGGGTTGAAGACCCGGTTGATGAGCTCGGCGACGGTGCCGCCGGTGGACTCCAGGCCAGCGAAGACCAGCGGGTCGGTGGTGAGCAGGTTGAACCACCAGTGCGGGTGCATCGCCCCGTCGACGAACGTCCGCAGCGACAGCGCGGGCGGGATTGTCAGCCCGTTGCGCACGTCACGCAGCCGCGCCCCGCCGACGGGGGTGTCGACCGTGAGCATGATCGTGTCGTAACCGGCGTCGGCGGCGCGCTGGACGAGGTCCTTCGCGAGGGCGCGGTCGCGCCACAGGTAGAGCTGGAACCACCTGCGCGCGGACGGGGCGACGGCTGCCACCTCTTCGATCGTCGTGGTGCCCATCGTCGACAGCGCGTACGGGATGCCCACCTCCTGCGCCACCGACGCGACGGCGCGCTCGCCCTCGTGGTGCATCATCCGGGTGAAACCGGTGGGGGCCAGCGCGAACGGCAGCGACGAGCGAACCCCGAGGATGTCGCGGCCGGTGTTGACCTCCGACACGTCGCACAGCACCCTGGGCCGGAACTCGAGCCGGGCGTACGCGTCACGGGCGCGGCGCAGCGAGCTCTCCCCGTCGGCGGCGCCGTCGGTGTAGTCGAAAACCAGGCGCGGTGTGCGACGGCGCGCGATCGCCCGCAGGTCGGCGATGCTGGCGGCCCGGGCGAGGCGTCGATCGGTCGGGTCCCAGATGATCGGCGCGGGCCGCAGCAGCGGCCGCAGCTCGGCGGGACGAGGAACCCGACGCTGGACCATCCCGTCACCCTAAGTGGTCTGCACCGGAAGTACAGGTGGTGTCGCAGCAGGTGCTCGGCGCGGCGGCGTCGCGGGTGGGTACCGGCGCGGCACAGTTCCATGATCGTCCTCTGCGGTGCAGGAGCTGCATATCCGCAGCTCCTGCACCGCAGGTGGTGATCTTGCCCGGTGCTGAGCGGGGGCGGCGGTTTGGCGGTGCTTACACCACCGAACTTCCGGTGTAGGCCACTCAGGGCAGCACCGTAGAAGTTCTGCGGAGTCTGGATCATGCTGCCATCTTCATGATCGTTGGACCGGAACACAGAACCGCATTCCGTGCGGCTCCCCGTACCAAAACACTGATCTTGGTAGGTCGCCCCGGCCCCGGTGGTGTCGTGATCACCGGTTGGGAACCCGGAACCACAGGCAGCACGGCTGGTGGTTCCCCAACGTCGATCAAGCGCTCGGCACCGTCCGCCCACCGGATCCCCGCACCTCCTCCACGCGCGCCTCGACCCGACCGAACCCCGAAGAACATCTGCGGCGCAGGACACCAGGCGCGGGCGAGGGGCGGCGCGCGCAGGGCGAGGGGGCCCAGG
>JBOHEO010000253.1:0-6513 GCA_050701055.1 Pseudonocardia sp.
GGACGAACAACGTCTCATCAATCGTCTCGTGCGACACACGCATCACCAGATCGTCAGGAAAATCGAGCACAAGTCTCGTCGCGATCTGCTGCGGCGACCATTCCTTCCGCAGACCGTCCGCGACCGTGTCATGCAAGAGCGTGTTCTTCTCCAACTTCCGTTCCTTGGGTCGCGTGCGCATCACCTCGGCTCGTTCCGCCGCAGCACGCGCCCGATAGTCTTCTCGGCCGCCGTTCCGATGGACCTCGCGAGAGATGACCGAGTGATGCCGACCCAGCCTGAGGCCGATCTCACGAAACGATTCGTTTCGTGCAACTCCAATCATGATTGCGTCACGCTCATCGTCGATCAGCTCATTCCCACTTGCCACGTACATCGCTCCACGGGTCGGATTCCATCATGATCATACCCGGTGGTGCTCTGACCAGTTGAGTCCAAGAAGATCAAGCAGTATCACAAGGAAGGACGAGCGCTACGGACCGAGACCACCATCAACAACTCGCGCGACTTCGAGATCGGGAAACGACTGACCAACCTGCCCGCCCTGCGGGAGGTCGGCTTCTCCGCCAACAGGCGCCTGCTGCGCGTCCAACGACTCAGCCACAACCCGATCCGCGCCGCCGAGGCCTTCACCGCCGTGCACCAGCCGATCATCACCGACGACGGAGCGCGCATCGCCGGACTCCGCGTGGGAGACCCCCGCGCCCAGGGCCTGCTCCACGCCCTGCTGGTGTTCCGGCTCCTCCCCAACGGGTTCCGCAACCCCGACCTGCGCGCGCTGCTCGCCGAGCTCCTCGGCCACCCACCCACCGACATCACCGCCGGGCAAGTCAGCTACGACCTGCGACGGCTGCGCGCCCACGGCCTGATCGAACGCATCCCGGTCAGCCACCGCTACCGGATCACCGACACCGGTCTGCACCACGCGATGCTGCTCACCCACATCCAGACCCGGCTGCTACAACCCGGGCTGGCCGCGCTCACCGACCCCAACCCACCCGCCCCGACCGCGCTGCGCACCGCCGCCCACAACTACCAACGCGCCCTCGACAAACTCACCCAGGACGCCGGAATCGCCGCATGAACCACGAACTTGACTCGATCACACCGACTTCGTCGGCCCAAGTCTTCTAGCCGGTGACCTGCGGCGCTTTGGCGTGGGGATCGGTGATGCCGGCGGGGCAGGTGTAGCGGTCGATGTCCCAGCCGGCGCGGCGCGCCCCCGCCCGATAGGCGGATTCATAGAAGTCCAGCACGGTGGCGCGCGGGTCAGGCAGCGTGCGTATGTCGTCGTAGCGCAGTACCGCGAGGTGGCTGCCGCGGCTTTCGGTCCAGCCCGCGGTCTCGGGCCGCAAGGGTTCGTTCTCTAGCCCGTCGGGTTCGGGGGCGGTGTAGGAGTAGAACGCTGGCTCGGGAAAGTTCTCGTTACCAAACCAGAACCCGAAGCTGATCACTTCGCGAGAGTAGGCCTCGCGGGTCACCGAATCGGCCGTGCGCGGCTGGTCGATGGGGCGGTCGGCGAAGCGGGTCATCGCGATGTCGAAGGTGTGCCAGAAGTGGTGCACCGGGCTGGTCTTGCCGGAGTAGCCGCCAGCGAACTCCTCCAGGATCAGGTTGACCTGGCTGAGCACCCGCCAGTAGCGGGTGATCGCGCCCGGGTCGTAGGCGTGGTGCTCGGTGTCCTCGGCGAACGGGCGCTCGGCATCGGGCAGGTCGAAGGGGTGCGGGCGGGCGATGGCCACGTCCACCCCGACTGCGTCCAGCCCCCGGTGCAGCACGGTGGTGAACTCGGCGACCGAGAGCCCGGGCAGGGCGAACGAGTGTCGTTGCCCGTCGGTGGTGTTGATGTCCAGGCGGTGATCGAGGAAGTCGAAGTCGATGGTGAAGATCGGCTCGTGGCCCATCGGGCGAGCGGTGATCCCCCGTCCGGTCAGGTGGAACGGGATGTTCCACCAGTGGTTGCGTCGCGGGCTGGCCGCCAGGCGGATCTTGCCGACCACCTGAGCGAACCGGTGCACCGTGGCCAGGCTGTCTTGCCAGGCCAGGTAAGGGATCGCCGGAAAGGCGGGCTGGCGAGCAATTCGATCGGTCATGATGCGTCTCCGAAGGTGTCGTCGGCCCAGTCGGTGAAGCGAGTCCAGCCCCCCTCGGGATGGGCGTGGTGCAGGGCGGAGATGTCGACCTGGTAGCCGGGACCGTTGAGGAACGCCCACATGGCGTGCATGTCTGGGTTGCCGATCGCGTTCAGAGGGGTCTGTTCGTGGCGCACCGGGCGACCCAGCGCGTCGCCCAGCGCGGAAGCCATCTGTGCTGGGGTGGGCGCGTCGCTGGCCAGCTCGATGCGCCGGCCCGCATAGCGCTCCGGGTCGGACAACACGTCGGCGGCGAAGGCACCTAGGTCGGGTCGGGCCAGCTGCTGCAGCGGCCGATCCGACGGCAGCGGGAGGTCGAGCACGCCGGCGCGGATCTGATCGGCCCCGCCCAGGGCGTTGTCGAAGAAGTAGGTCGGGCCCAGGATCGTGTAGGGCAGGTCGGCGGCGACGAGTTCGGTTTCGATCACGGCCTTGCTGTCGAAGTGCGGCACCCCGCTGTGCTGGTTGGCCCCGGCCACCGAGCTGAACAGCAGGTGTGGCACCCGCACCCGTCGCGCTGCGGCCAGGATCGCCCGCCCCTGTTCGACCTCGGCGTCGACTCCGGCCTCGAACGGGGTGGTCAGCGCAAACACCCCAGCTATCCCGTCCATCGCCGCGGCCAGGGACTCCTCGTCGTTCAGCGAGCCGGCGACCACCTCGACGCCGCGGCCAGCCAGCCGCCGGGCCGCGCCGCCCGCCGGATTCCGCACCAGGGCGCGCACCCGTGCGCCGCGTGCCAGCACCGCGGCCAGCACCGCGCCGCCCTGCCCCTCGGTCGCGCCGAGCACCAGCATCGAACCCTCAGCCATGGCTCACCCCTCCCCGGACCGACCTGGTGACGGCCACGCGGCCCACCGTAGGGCGTCGCGGCTCGCCCGGGCGTCGGTGTCCAACGACGCCCGACCCTTGCGCGCGCTCAAGCCTCGCCCTGCCGGAGGTTTGTGGTTAGCCGGGGTTGAGGGATGATCAGGCATCACTGTGGGGCGCTCCTGTCACCAGGTGGGGTTGATGGTGACGCGATGAACGTGGCCAGCGCTGGGAGCTGACGCGGGTCGATGGCATGGCCGCCCTCGTAGGGGGGCGTCGGTAAGAACGGCGCCACGAACACCGGTAGAGCGTTCAGTTCGCTGAACACCGATCGCGCACACCGGTCCGCTCTGGTCGTCTCATTAGACGAACCCCAACCTGACAAGATCGGTAGTGACGACCGTTCTGCGTGAAGTCTCCTCGACCTGAACGTCTGTGAGCTGGGGAGTCTCTGATAGGTGGTCCGCGAAGATTCTCATTGAGCCGGGGCTATCCGGACGCTTCCGACGGACATGGCGCCGTCGGGATAGGTGTGGCGGCGGTTCGGCGGCTGCTGGTGTGTTGATCATGCGCTGTGTGGCAAGCTGAGAGCGTTCCACGGTCGGAACCGACGAGAAGGTGTCCCGCCCTAGTCGATCAACGATGCGGATCGCCGGCCACCACCGCGCAGGCGTGGTCATCGTGGCTGGCGGACTCCTCGAGAACTACGGTGAGCACGGGTCCTACCTCCCGACCCGCGTTGGCACGCCGATCTTGATTGAGGGCTTGTAGGTGATCGGGAGGGTATGACCGCTCCTGCCCATCACAGGTCTCAACCATTGCTCCCGCTGGGTGCGGCGAACCACGACGCAGATGCTCGACAAGGCCGGCTGTACTGCTGGAATGGTTAGCCAGCTGGGTCTGGTTGTGGGGCGGTTGTGAGTGCCGCGGGTGACGAGGTGGAATCGGCTGAATCGGACATCGTTTTTGTCCGAAACGGAAGGATGATAAGGGGCGGGTGCAACTATGCCTCCGTTGGTGGAGGGTAGATATCGCGGTATGCTGGGGTGGTTGGTGAGGGTAGTTCTCTACGGTTGAGAGGTTGGTTCTGTGGTGGGCTACTCCTTGGTTCGGGGCGTGGGATCGCCGGGCGTGGCGAAGCTGATGGGTTGCCCGGTTTCATCGGTCAGCTGCGCTCTGATCGAATGCGCAGCAGGTCGGCGCCGCCTCATACCGCCAGCCTCCTTCCGTGGTCGGTACTGACCACGGCGCAGAAGATGCCGAGGAGCTCGAAGGCTTTCTTTGCGCTACGCCCCGTCCGAGATTGCGTTGGCGATGCTCTCGTCCGCAATGGGCTCGCGGAAGGACACGAGCCGACCACCAACGCGTACGAGGTCACGCATCGTGGCACTTGGACTTGCAGTGGCGATGCCACGAGAGAAGCTGACCTCGATATCCGCTGGCTCCCCGGACGGTTGGTCGGCCATGCGGACCGTCAAGTCTCCAACTCGGAAACTGTCTCCTACCGATGACACCACCCCGTCGATGTCCGCCTTGACGTCATCGCTTTTTTCTGCCGTGATCGATATGGAGCGAGTGACGCCACGGAGCGTGGCCGCAACAACTCGAAACTCGACGATTGCTGACCCAAGATTATCCCAGAGCGGGCTACCGACGCTATCGCGGCCCGGCAATGTCCGACCACTGGTCGCGATCGCGATGCGTTGGCCGACGAAATCGACGCCGAGAACGCCGCCCTGGAACCGCCAGGTCCCCTCGGGCGGCGAGGAGATTTCGTCATTGTCCAGAGCAAGCCCAAGGTAAGACCGACGAGCCGTCCACTTATTTACATTTGCCCGTATGAGACGACTCAGGTCGACGCCGGCGAGTTCACTAGCGACCCCTTCCAGCATGCCCAAGTCGAATAGATCACCGAGGCGACTCCAGAAATTGCGATCTTCCGTGAGGCCATCTTGACGCATTAGGGCGTGTCTCATGGATCTTGGTTGGTGGGGTTGCGGAGCCAGGTCTTGATCGAGGCGACGTCGACGGTGCCGGTGAGGACGAACTCGCGTTTGTCGGTGCGCAGGGCGACCGCGCGGAAGGCCTTGAGCTTGGTGTTGAGGCGCTCGACGGTGTTGCGCTTCGTGTAGGCCTCGGTGTCGAACACTAGTGGCCGTCCGCCTGTGGAGCCCTTCGCGGCGCGCGCCTTCTGCTGGTCGCTGTTCTCCGGGATCGTCGCCGTGATCCGGCGTCGCCGCAGGTAGGCCCGGATCTTGCGGTTCGAGTACGCCTTGTCGGCCACCAACCGGGCGGGTCGGGTACGGGGCCGGCCGGGCCCCCACCCGGCGGATCCGCAGCCGCTCCATGAGCGGCTCGAACGCCAGAGTGTCGTGGCGCTGCCCGACGGTGGTGACCCGGGCCAACAGCCGACACCGGGAGTCGGCCAGCAGGTGAATCCTGGTGCTCAGACCGCCGCAGGAACGCCCCAGACCCTCCCGGTCAACACCCTTGACCGGCTCCGACTCCGCGACCTGCTCCTGCTCCGAATTCTTGTCATTCGACCCAGCCCCCTGTGCCGTCCACGGAGCACCCGACGGCCGAGGATTCCGGTGCCGGTGCCGGTGCCGGTGCTGGTGCTGGGTCGGGCAACAACGGCGCCAACCGCTGCGCGGGGATATCCTTGGGTGGTGCGTGGCGGGCCCCGGCGCCGTGCTGATGGGCGCGGACCACGGTCGCCTCGGCCCCGACCGTCCAGTCCGCACCCTCCCCCACATCACACCCCACACCTAGCCCGTCGAGGATGCCCTCCCAGGTCCCATCCCCTGACCACCGGCGATGCCGCGAGTACACCGTCTTCGGGTTCCCGTAGGACAACGCCAGATCCCGCCACGGCGAACCCCATCCGGGTCCGCCACAACACCCCGTCGATCACCGGACGGTGATCAAGCCACCGCCCACCCCGACACGGCGTCCGATCCGGCAACAACGGCTCCAACCGTGCCCACTCGGCATCGGTCAGATCATGACGATCATGCACGAGCAAGATCTACCACACCCGAACATCACGATCCCGCAGACACGCCCTGGTATACGAATCGGACATTACGAGTTGCATAAGCTGGGCACACGCCGTTACCGTCTGGGACATGTTCCTGCGGGAGGTGAAGCGGCAGAACCGCAACGGCACCCAGGTGTCGTATCTGCAGCTGGTGCACAACGACTGGGATGCCGCCGCCCGAACCTCCCGAACCAAGATCCTCTACAGCTTCGGGCGGACCGATCAGGTCGATCCCGCCGCGATCGAGCGGTTGATCGTGTCGCTGTCGCGGCTGCTTGACCCGGCAGCGGCGCTGCGGCCACCTCGGGATCGGACCTGAACTTCATCAGCTCGCGCCCGTTGGGCGGCACCGACGTGCTCGACGGGTTGTGGCGCCGGCTGGGCATCGACACGGTCATGACCAAGCTGCTGGCCACCCGACGGGGCAGCGCGCCGTTCGAGCGGGTGCTGTTCGGGCTCGTCGCCAACCGGGCCCTGGCCCCGTCGTCGAAGCTGGCCGCTGCGGACCGGATCTGCAACGACGTGCATATCGCC
>JBOHEO010000254.1:0-6475 GCA_050701055.1 Pseudonocardia sp.
TGCGCCGCAGAGATACCGGCGAGCCCGGCGATCACCGCAAGCGACTTCCGGCGGCCGTTCCGAATCCGGCGCAACCGACGACCGATGGTGGGGTCATCACCTAGATTGGCGGCACTCTCATCCATGTCTGAGGTCACCCTCTCGGTCCATGTCCCCGGAGCCGGCCAGCTCGCGGGGGCGTCACTTCAGTCTCTGACACCCGCCAGCCACCGTACACAGCGGAGATGCGGCCTGCCGACGTCAGGCGGCAGCGCGCTGCTCATCGGCGGCCGCAGCTGTCTGTGCACATGACAGGACACGCCAGTCCGCTGGCAGTTGCCTGTCAGTGGAGGTAGTGCGGAACCGTGGAGCCGGCCGGAACGTCTCACCCCCACACCCGGGAAGTCCCACGGCCGGCCCCACGGTTCCCGGTATCCGATGAGCTCGTCAACGCGGGCTGCGCGTGCCACGCCCGAGAGCAGTCCTGGCCGCAGAAGTCGTCGGACGGGGAGGCGCCGAGCTGGCCACCGCATTGCTGGCAACCGGTTGGCAGCCGACGACCACATCGTCGCTGCGATGATGTCCACGCGCGTCAGTGTCCGAGGCTTATTCACAACCCGACCGATGATCATGCACAAGCGCCTTGACCTGCGATGACGTGACCGGCTTCAGGGGTTGTGAATAAGCCTCTCCGGATACGGGCTTTCCCGCCGTTCCCTGGGTCTCGTCGGTCAGCCGCGTCCGCCGTCCCCTCATACGGACCCTTTCCGGACTTTCCGGCCTCTTCCGTGGGTTTTTTTGATCTTCACGGCGGTTGATCATGCGGCTGCTCGTCCGGGTAGGGGGTGGGCGGAAGCCGCCGAGGGCGAGCATGGCGAGGGCGTCGGGGGACTTGAACCCGAAGGCGATGCGTTGGAGGAGTTTGATCTTGGTGTTGGTGGACTCGCTGAGGCCGTTGGACAGGTTGTGGTCGTTTCCGCGAGTCAGACGTGGGCCCGGGGGATCGAACCCCGAACCCGCGGATTAAAAGAGCGAGCGGTGACCTCATCTGGGACCGGTCTGACAGGTCAACGTAGCGGAAAGGCTGCCTCCCTTGCCTCTGTTGGCCCCGGACGCTGACTTTCGCCGTCATCGTGATGGTCACGGGTCAGTCTCTCGATTCCCGTTCAAGGCGGCGCCAATGGCCGTAGCTCCCGGTCGGGGCTGATGCGGCCGCAAGCGCTCGCGCAGCTGCCAATAGTCGAGCGTGGCCTTCGCTCAGCTAGTCGCAGGCTTAGCAAGCTTGGCTAGACTGCGCTTCTGTCCCCGGGTCCGCTCAGAGTCATCGCAGCGCTTACAGGCTCCGTGACCCGGAAATTCATCATTCGGCTCGCGCCAGAGTTTCTCACCCTTGACACGCAACTCGGCCGCTGCAAACTGGTACACGATATAGCGATCGTTATCGGAATTCCAGTGATTCTGGAGATCATTTACATTCTTGCCAGCCGCTCGCATTTCATCTTCGAAATAGACAGACATGTAATAGTGCGAGCCGTCTTCGCCTGCCTTATCCGAGAAGCTACCGCTTCCCGGAGTTCCATCACCCTTTACGTCTTCTCGCTTAACTACGCGGTAGACTACACAGTCGTCCGGGACATCATGGGAGACGCCGTCGGCGTGCACGAGTCGCGTACACCGCCTTACCGGTCACTCAAGATTCTAGACATTACGGCGGCGAGCGCACGGACGTTACCAGCAAGGGGAATCTCACTGGCTTCGCCGCCATTAACCTCAAAAACAATACTATCAACATCGGGGTTGTTGCCGACTTGAATCTCGACGTGGAACAACCCGATGTCCCACTCAGCCCCCAGCGTGGCGTCGTCACCTACGTCGACGAAAGGCCTCGGCGTCAAAGCAGGCAGCGCGGAGCATGTCTGCGCGAACCGAACGAGCGTCTCCAAGTGTATGAGCCCGAACTCATCCCGAGCCGGCAGCTCGTACCGGACAACATGCTCTATCCAAAGTGGCGGCCTAGCGACACCGTCCACCAGCGTGCTGACAGACTCGTCCTGACCTGTTTGGGTAACACGAAGACTCCGTCCGACCGTTCCAGATCCTGCCGCAGCAGCAAAAGCGGCCTCGCGAGGACTCAGAGCGCGCACACTTGATCTGACGGCAGCAGTCAATTTATCCCCCAATTCGAGCGTGCCTGGTCAGTGGTAACAACCTTGAACTCTTCAGTTACGCTATCGTGCGCCCGGTTGAAGTACACCTCAAGCGAACTCAACGATTCGCGCAGCGAGCCACTCCGCGCCGTAATCGAAACATTTACAGTAGGCGACAGGTCGCGAATACTCAGCGGGCGCAATTCAGTCTCAGGGTCAACCTTCGGTTGATAGCCGGTTGTTATCGCAGCGTGAAGTCGCCCAAAGAATCCGCCCGATTCATCTTCGATCGAGCGCGAGTACACGACGTTAAGCTGCTCGATCCCGGCGACGGCTGGAACTACGACCGAGACCACGTTGCCGATGTCCCGGAAACTGCCCCAGACAGTGTCAGGCTTCAGAAGATTAAGGTAGGTTATCTCGACACGAGTGACGCTCAATGGCTCACCACCGAGCCTGATACAGGTTTGCTCGATGATCCCGAGGTAACGCAGAAATTGCCTTTTCAGCTCGCGAAATCCCGGATAGCTGTGATCAGCAGCCTGACGACGCCAGTTCAACGCTAGATAGTCAGGCTGAGCCTGCAATAGTAGGGCTGGGCTATTTGGATCCGTGAACCATAGCCTCCGTTGCAATTGATGCGGTCCGACGAACTGGATCTGCGGAATAGCTGGCCGCAGGACCTGTTCCTCGAACGGCTGTTCGTCAGCCATCTCGTATGGTGGCACCTCGTCCACCTTTGGAAGCTCATCAAGCACGCCGACCAACCCGACCATCAGCCGAGGCCCATCAAGTACGGCTTGCTGCTTGAACGAGATCGAGGTGACGACCTCGTTCACCGGCGGCCGGACTTCCCCCGTGCTCATATCAGTCCTTCCGAGCCTCGCGGTCGATACCCCAAAGCTTAGTCAGTGTGGGACCGGTCGTACATAGTCAGGAACGTCAGGTCAGCCTGCCGGGCGCTGGCCTGAAGATCATCGCCGCCGGACGGGCCTCAGCCTGCTCGCGGCCTGGTCTGCGCTCAACTCGACCAGGCTCGACAAGTGTCGCGCAGCCCAAGAAGTCTTGAGCGTCGCGTGGCTGGTCGGTATGGCTCTCGCCGGTACTCCGGGCGCTGCGGAGGAGGCTCGACGGCGGGTAGCGAGCCTTGATGAGCGACGGCGGCCCTGGCGCCACCTCGGTTAGCCCACCGTCGTACATAGCAGCAGCAACAACCTCCGTGCTATCGCGAGGGCCGGCGGAAACGGCCGGCGAGGATGTCCGCGGCCCTCTTGTCCACCTCACCAACCCATGCGGCGTACACGCGAAGCGTGGTCGCGCCGCCGCCGTGTCCCAGCCGGCCGGCTACCGTCCGCAGGTCCACGCCGGCGGTGAGCAGCTCGGTCGCCGAGTAATGCCGCAGCGCGTGAAGGTGGCTGTCGATCCCCGCCTGCGCGCACATCAGCCCGTAGCGGTGGGTCACGCCGCTCGGGTCGGCGGGAGTGTCGTTCAGCGGCCTGTATGAGAACAGGAACGCCTGATCGACCGGCTCGACGACGAGCGCCCGCGCCCGCTCGTCGTACCGGCCCCGATGCTCGGCCAGCACCGCGACCGTCTCGGCGTCGAGCGAGATCCGACGCATCTGGTGCGTCTTCGTGTCCTTCTCGATCCCCTGCCGGCTCGATCGCACGTAGTTCCGCCGGATCGAGAGCATCCCGGCGGTTAGGTCGACGTCCGACCAGCGCAGAGCGAGCACCTCGGCGCGGCACATGCCGGTCACCATCACGAGCCAGACGAGCGTTCCCCAGTCGGCATCCTGCGCCCACACCACCTCGACGATCCGGACAGCTTCCGCTGCGCTCGGCGGCTCGGGCTGGGGCGGCGATGCTTGGGCTTCTTCGCGATATCGGCCGGGTCGGTCCTGATCCACTCCCAGCGAACCGCGGCGCCCAGCGCGGTACTCATGATCCAGTGAACCTGCCGGATCGAGGAGGAGGCCATCGACGTGCAGCGGTGCGGCGGGCACTCGACGACGATGCACCCGGCTGACGCGCAGTCGTGCGGCTCCGGGCCTGGCCGACCGGGCCGGCGCCGGTGGCGGACCACCCGGCACTCGTGTGGCGCCGCCGTCCGATGGTCGACGGCGGGCTCGCCGTCTCGGCATCGGTACCGGCAACGTACGTGGGCCTAACGACCCTGCATACGAACCGCGACGTGCTGGTCAACGGGCCCGAGATCACCATCGCTCCGGTAAGGAACCGCGGGGCCGGGCGGTGACGAGGCTGTCAGGCGGGGAGTGGCAGGGGCCACTGTGGACCGTCGGGGGACCGATGCCAGACCGTGTGCCGTACCGGGGTGGCGGTGAGGCCGAACTCGTGCCACGGGGGTGCATCGAGGTCGATCCATTGCTGCCAGGCGGTCTCAACCTGCGCCCACAGCGGGGTCGGTCCGGCCTCCCTCAGGGAGTGGCGACCGTCTGGATCGGAGTCCCGGTCGATCTCGGCCCATGACCCATCCGGGGCACGTAGTTCGGTGACCGTGCGTCCGTCGTCGGCGCGCCAGATGTTGCGGAGGATGCCGTGGGGCAGGTGGAGCTGAGCAATGAACGGGAACCGCTGGCCCCCGTCGAGCTGCGCCGGGTCCACGGTGGTGTGGCGGGTCGTCGGCATGGCGCCGCTCCGGGCGGGGCGGGGGGCGCCGACTGTGGGGCCCGCTTCTGCGCGGCGGCGCATGAAGCAGCCCCACCAGGGCAGGAACGGGCCCTGCACGGTGTCGGGGGCGACGTGGCGCAACGCGGTGAGGTTCCCGGCGCCGAGGGGGCCCTCGATGTGGACGAGTGCGAGGCCGTCGGGGCGGAGTTGGGTAATCCAGGCCGGGGGGACGGCGAACAGGGCGCAGGTGGCGATGATCCGGTCGTACGGTGCGTGATCTGGGAGACCGTCGGCACCATCGACGGCGGCTAGGACGGGGCTGTAGCCGAGCCGGGTGAGCCGGTCACTGGCGGAGTCGACGAGGTGGGGGTCGATGTCGACGGAGAACACATGCTCGCTGCCGAGCCGGTGCGCGAGGAGGGCGGCGTTGTAGCCGGTGCCCGTACCGATCTCCAGGACGTTCATGCCGTCGGCGACGTCGAGGGCTTCTAGCATGCGGATCATGAGCCGCGGTGTGGTGGAGCTGGACACGGGCGCCTGAATGCCCCGGTCGACGAACTCGGCCAACTCGGTCACCAACGTCGTTGGTGAGTACACCAGGTCCAGCCACGAGCCGACGCTGTCCGGGTCGTGGGGTTCGTGAGCCGTCCAGCGCAGCGGTCGGGCCGCCGTGTCCTCGATGTAGTAGCGAGGGACGAACTCGTGGCGGGGCACGGCGAGCACGGCGTCACGCCACGCCGGGATGCGCAGAGCGCCATCGGCCGCGATGCGCTCGGCGAGCCGGTGGGCCAGTGGTTGCCAGGTGGATTGGGGGACGCTGACGGTCATGCGGTCGCTCCTTGAGCGAGGAATCGAACCAGGCTTTCCGTGACCGGGATACCTGTGGCGGCTTCCAGGAATCCGTACTGTCCGCCCGATTGATCTCGAGTTCGATGATCTCGTAGGTGAGCGCCTCATAGTCGGAGCGCCAGTCCACGCGCGCGCTGTCCGATCCAGCGTGGATGGCAACCGCGAAGATCTCGTCTCCGACGACCACCGCCCGACATTCCCAGACCTTGTCGACCCTAGTCCTGCACGAGATGGGCGGTCACGTCGATACCACGGAGATCGGCAAGGTCATTGCCTGATAACCGGCGCGTCCACCCGGTCTTGTATGTGCCGTCCTCGTAGATCAGGTTCGCGCTGAGGGGCTTCACAACCACCCCGTACGGCGACTCCTTGGCGAACCTCTCGACCGCGTCCGGGTCGTTCGTGACGAGTGATCGCGGAACATTCATACGCAGCGGGAGGCCACCGCCCATTGCAGCGGCCGATAGACCGCGGTCGCGGAGCGATCAGGTCGGTTGGCCCACAACATGCCGGGCAGGGCCATGAGCGCACCACCGACTCCGATCTTCGCTTCGCGCCTGGCGAAATCGCGCTCGGCCGTCGAGAGGCTGTCGGGGAATGCATAGGCGTTGGGGGTGCGCACCCACACCGAGCGAATGTCGGCGAGGTCGACCGAGTGGTGGTCGGTCCGCAGGGTGCCCCGGCAGGCACCATCGTGGAACTCGGCGTCCCGGTCAGTCATCCGGGACCGTTTCCCAGCCGTAGTCCTTGGACGGCCCCTCCTCGCCGTCCTTGTGCGCGACCGTCGTCCATTCCTGCTTGCACACCGGCGGTCGCGGGGCACCGGTGACTACGTCGACGGCGACCTGCCGGATCGGACAGTACCGGAAG
>JBOHEO010000255.1:0-6402 GCA_050701055.1 Pseudonocardia sp.
GCCGCGGGCTGGCCGGAGTGGCAGTGGCCGCGGCTCCCGGCCGCGTTCGTCAACGGCCACCCGGTGCTGGCGTTCGTCGCCGACGACGGCGACCGGCGCGGTGACCACGCACCCGTGCTGGTGGCCCATACCACCGAACGGGTGGCGCGCAGGCACGACGACCATCCCGACGGTGCCGTGCGGCCGGTGATCAGCGCCCTGCGGGAGCTGCTCGACGTGCGCATCCCACCGGTCTGGACCCACGCCCACCGCTGGCGGTTCGCCGCTCCCGCTACGAGCCGTGATCGTCCGTTCCATCTCGGCGACGACGGCATCGGCCTGGCCGGGGACGGGTGGGGCAGCTCGCGCGTGGAGACGGCGTGGCGATCCGGCACGCTGCTCGCTCGTGCGGTGGCCCAGCGGCTCGGGGTGGGTTAGCGTCACGAGCCGTGGCAGACGCCGTGGTCGCCGAACTCCTCGTAGCCCTGCCGGGCGGCGGTCTCCAGATGTCGATCAAGGCGGTCACTGGCGGACGCCCATGACACCGCTGTTCCCCGTGCTCCTCGACCCGCCCGACCGCCTCGCGCTGCGCTTCGGTGCCGAGTCCCTGTACTACCCGGAGCTGGCCGCCGTCGCTGGTGCGCTGGCCGCCCGGCTGGCGGGTGCCTCGCGGATCGCGGTGGTCGCCACGCCGAGCCTGCCCACCGCGGTCGCCGTCACCGCCACGCTGCTCGCCGGGGTGCCCGCGGTGCCGCTCAACCCGCGGCTCGGCGAGCGCGAGCTCGCACACGTGCTCGCCGATACCGACCCCGACGCCGTGCTCGCCGCGCCGGGGGTCGACCTTCCGGCCTCGCTGGGCGCGTTGCCCCGGATCGACGTCGACCCCGCCGCCGCCGGGCCCGTCCCGCGGGATGAGCCGGCTCCCGAGACGGCCGCGTTGATCGTCTACACCTCCGGCACCACCGGGCTACCCAAGGGGGCCGTGCTGTCCCGCGCCGCCGTCGCGTCCAACATGGACGCGCTCGCCGACGCCTGGGCGTGGACCGCCGAGGATCTGCTGGTTCACGCCCTGCCGTTGTTCCACGTGCACGGGCTGGTGCTCGGCGTGCTCGGGGTGCTGCGTCGGGGTGGCGCGCTGCACCACCTGGACGCGCTGAACGCGCTCGAGCTGGCCGCGGCGGTCGCCGCGGGCGCGACGATGGTCTTCGGAGTGCCCACCCAGTACCACCGGCTTGCCGATCAGCTCGACGCCGACCCGGGAGCCGCCGCGGCGATCGGGCGCGCGCGCCTGCTCGTCTCCGGCTCGGCCGCGCTCCCCGCCGTCGACCACGCGCGCCTGAGACGGGCCACCGGGCTCGCGGTCCGCGAGCGCTACGGGCTGACCGAAACCTTGATCCTCACCGCTGCGCGCGCCGACGAGGAGCCCGAGCCCGGTACCGTCGGTCGGCCACTGGTCGGCACCGAGGTGCGGCTGGCACCGATACCGGTCGCACCCGGCGACGACCCTCGCCGCCCTGCCGCCGCCCCCTGTCGCCCTGCCGACGATCCTGCCGATCCTGCCGACGACCTCGGCGCCGTCGAGGTGCGCGGAGCCGGCCTGTTCAGCGGTTACCTCAACCGTCCCGAGGCCACGGTGACCGCGCACACGCCGGACGGCTGGTTCGCGACCGGCGACATCGGGCGCTGGACCGCGTCGGGAACACTCGTGATCGTCGGGCGTCGGGCCACCGACCTGATCAAGTCCGGTGGGTACAAGATCGGTACGGGGGAGATCGAGAACGTGCTGCTGGAGCACCAGGCCGTTGCCGAGTGCGCGGTCGTCGGGGAGCCCGACGACGACCTGGGGGAGCGGGTGGTGGCCTTCGTGGTGGCCACCGGCGTCGCCCCACCGGAGCGCGAGCTGATCGACCACGTCGCCGCGCTGCTCGCCCCGCACCAGCGGCCCCGTGCGGTCCGGTTCGTCGAGGCCCTGCCCCGCAACGACATGGGGAAGGTGGTCAAGGCCCGGTTGCCGCAGGCTGTGTCACGAAGTGAACCGCGGGCTGTGCAACCAGGGAGAAACGGCTGAGGCCAGCGCGGTTGACTCCGGTCCCGAACGGGCATCCTCCGGCATGACTCGACCCGTCCGCACCCTCACGACCTGGAAGACCTACCGCGGGCCGGCCGCCACCGGACTGCCCAGTCTCGTCGGGCTTCCCGGGGTCCATGTCGACCAGGCCGAACCCGAACAGGTGCTGGAGACCGAGCGTTACGACACCACCGATCGGCGGCTCGCGGCTGCCCGGATCGTGCTGACCGCTGAACGCGGCGACGGCCCGGCCCGATGGCAGCTTCAGCTGCCCGACGGCGACAGCGTCGAGACGTTGCGGGTCTCGGCGAACGGCGCCCCCGTTCCGCCCGAGGACTTCACCGTGTTGCTGCGGGGCGCGAGCCGGGGCCGTCAGGTGCGTCCGGTCGGCCGGATCCGCACGGTCCGGGTGATCGCGCGCCTGCTCGGCACCGACGACCGGATCCTCGCCCTGGTGGTACGCGACCACGTCACCGTGGCGACGCAGGGTCGCTCCACCACCATCGCGAGCTGGACCGAGGTCGAGCTCCGCCGCGCGGAGGGTTCGGCGAAGCTGATGACCGCGGTGCAGGAGCGGCTGATCGAGTCCGGCGTCACGCCGGTCGATGCTCCCGGTGGCAGCGCGCTCACCGAACTCGACCGGTTGCTCGACGTGTCGACGGCACAGCGTCGGCCGGCCGGGAAGCCCGGCACCGCGGGCGCGGTCCTGCTCGACTACCTGGCCGCGCACGTCGACAAGCTCGCCGCGGAGGACCTCCGAGTGCGCCGTAACGAACCCGACGCGGTGCACCAGCTCCGGGTGAACTCACGGCGGTTGCGCAGCGCGTTGCAGGCCTACCGGCCGCTGCTGGACCGCAAGCGCACCGACCCCCTTGTCGACGGTTTGCGCACGCTGGGTAGGCAACTCGCCCCGGCGCGGGATGCCGAGGTGCTGCACGAGCGGATCTCATCCGGACTGGCCGAACTCGACCCCACCCTGCTGCTGGGACCCGTGCAGGCACAGGTGACCCGGCACTTCGCCCGCGCGGAGTCCGAGGCTCGGGCCGCGGTGCTCGCGGAACTGGACAGCGACCGGTACGTCGCGCTGCGCAGCGTGCTCGACGGGCTGCTCGACCGCCCGCCGTTGACCAAGCGCGCGCGCAGGCCGGCCCGCAAGGAGTTGCCGAAGATCGTCGCGAAGAGCGCGCGATCGCTGCAGCGGGCCGTGATCGCCGCCACCGATCCGGACGACCGCGGGCGCGACGAGGCGGTGCACACCGCGCGCAAGTCCGCCAAGCGGCTGCGCTACGCGACCGACGTCGCCCGGCCCGCGGTCGGGAAGCCGGCGAAGCGGTTCGGCAAGGGACTCAAGGGTTTGCAGGCCGCACTCGGGGAGCACCAGGACACCGTGGTGGCGCGCGGGGTACTGCGCGGTTTGGGAGCGCAGGCACACTCGGCCGGGGAGAACGGTTTCAGCTTCGGCGTTCTTCACGGACGGGACGCGGCCGGCGCTCGAGCCACCGAGGCCCGGCTGCCCAAGCTCTGGACGGCAGCCTGGCGCCCGGAGCTCCGAAAGTGGCTCTCCTGAGGTGATGAAGGGCAGGGGTCTGCGGTCGTCTAGCACGGTGGGTCACCGAGATCTGCGCGTTCGTGAACATCACCCACGTTCGAGTTGTTAAACATGTCTTTCTGTGACTTTTTCCGCCTGACTGAGGTATCGTCGGGGTCAGAAAACTCCTCTGGGCGAGACTTGCGTCACTTCACGCGCGGCCGACCGTTGAACGGCTGACGGCGTCATGGACTCGACGTCCGCTGCGCACCTTCGGGCAATCTGCCGACGTTTGCGCTCCATTATGAGGAGAGCGATGCCCACCAGATTAGGTATCACCGAAAAGATCAACCGTGGTGTCGAGAGCGGCACGTGTCCTCGGTTCCCCGAGAGCACGGACCGGGCCCGAACCAGCAGCCTCACGGTTGCTTCCCGGCGCACGAGATGGGGTGGCCGAGTTGGCTAACGGCGCTCGAGGTCGATCCGGAGGCCTCTTCACCACGGTCAGCCTCGTCGTCCTCATCGTCGCGGTGCTGGGGGTCGGCGTGGCGGCTGCGTTGCTGTCACGCACCTTGGTGGTGGCGCAGAACATCAGCGCCAAGGCAGCGACCATCGCGACGACCGGTCGAGGGATCAACACTGCGACCGATTCCATCATCCAGCTGAACCGGACGAACGAGGCCGCCACGTCGATCCTGGAGAGCGCGAGGCCACTGGAGGCAACGCTCACCGGGATCGTCAACTCTGCGGGTGAGATCAACACCCTGGCAGGCTCGATCAACGGTTCGGCCGGTTCCATCAACGGTTCGGCCGGTGGGATCAACAACTCCGCGGGCACGATCAACGCCAGCGCGATGACGATCAACGCCAACGCCGGGAGAATCCTCGGCACCGCGGGGACGATCAACGGTGTGGCGAACGGCATCAACGGCAAGGCCGCCGAGATCCTCGACGTCGCCCAGCGTATCGACGTCGACGCCATGAACATCAACACCGAGCTCGATGAGACGATCGGCATCGCCAAGGACATCAAGGGCGACACGGCCGCCATCCTCCGGGAGGCGATCGAGGCACGTCAGACCTCGTCCTGTATCGCCGAGAAGCTGAATCTCGTCGTCTTGCCGCTGCTCAGCACCGGCAATCGCGGCAGCGGCGACTGCAGGGATGGAGACTGACATATGACAACGCAGCAAAGTCAAGGCTCAGCACCGGCTGGGACGATCGTCCGCTGGTTGTGGATCTGGATCACGTTGGGGATCCTCGTCGTTGTCGTCGTGATCGGATTCCTGATCGGCATCGTGCGCGCACTGGAGTCGATCGACGGGGGTCTCTTCGAGGCGGCCAGCTCGGTGGAGTCGATCGGAGTCAGTGCTGATCCGCTGCCGACGGCCCTCGAAAAGATCAATACTGCACTGGGCAGTATCGACACCGCCCTGAAGCCCATCAGGGGTCAGGCCGATGACATCGGCGTGGGGCTCGGCAGCATCCGGGACTCCTTGCGGATGATCGACGGGTCGTTGGTCGACACCGCGGGTTCACTCGTCGACACCGACGGATCCCTGGGGAACACCACCGGGTTGCTGGTGAACGTCACCGACACGACCGGAGCCATCAACGGTTCGTTGGGGGACACTGCCAACATCCTCGTGGCCGTGCTCGACAATGCGGGCCGGATCGAAGGCGTCCTCGAGGACGCACAGAACGAGAAGAGCCTGGGTACCGCAGGAATCCCGATCCGGGTGGACCGCGCCAACGACATCCTCGGGCCGGTGCGGGACGACACCAAGAACATCGTCGCCTCGCTCAAGGACGTCAACCAGAACCTGGATGCCATCTGCGAGTCCGTCCTGCTGAGTCTCCTTCCTCCCTTTGAGTGCGGTGACTGACAGATGAGACCATTGAGACCAGGGCTTCTTCCCGTCATCATGCTGGTCGTCATCATCGCCTGGGCGCTGTTCGCGGTGGCGATGCTCACCGGTACGTTGGTCGCCGCCCAGAAGATCGAAACCCGAGTGGCCGTGATCAACGACGATTTCCCGACGATCGGCCAGAATCTCGAGTCGATCCCGCTCGCGGTCGAGACCGGCCGGATCGCCGACGAGATCAACCGGGTCGCGGCACCCATCGGCCCGCAGTTCACCCAGGTGGTCGATGCCGTCGGATCCATCAACGCCGCCGCCAAGACTGTCAACGACAACGTTGTCAGCATCAACGGCAGTGTAAAAATGATCAACGATTCGGTGAAGACCATCGCCGGGAACGTGAGTTCGATCGACACCACCCTGACCGCGGTCAATGGTCAGGCGGGGTCCATCAACGCCTCCGTGGTCGGGATCGGTGGGAGCTTCGACGGGATCCTCGGCGAGGTTCGCTCGATCGACGTCGAGGTCGCGGGAATCAACAACCGTGCCGACGTCGTGATCGGTCAAGCTCTCGGGATCAGCCGTGATCTGGACAAGGTGGCCAACGATGTCCTGCCGGACATCGTCCAGAACTCCCGGGCGATCCGTGACAGCCCGCTGCTGCTGAACAGCTTGGAGGAACTCCTGGGCCTGCCCATCTTCAAGGATCTCACAACGCCGGTGTTGGAGGATCTGCCGGTGCCTCCGGTAGCACTTCCCGCCCCTCTCGGCCCGAAGGATGGCGTGCTTCCTCCAGGGCCACTGCTGGCCGGGGATAAGGGAATAGTCCCGGAGGTCGTCCCGGCGCCGAAGGTGATCGAAGGTGGCGCGGACAAGCTGCTCAAACCGGTGGGGGATCTGGTCGCTCCACGGTAGTAGCTCCGCCAGACACGGACAAACGAAGAGGTCGGGCGTCGGGGGTACCC
>JBOHEO010000256.1:0-6376 GCA_050701055.1 Pseudonocardia sp.
GTCCCCGGTGCGGTGCTCGACAACGAGCGCCGCATCGCCGAGGCCACCGCCCGTGAGGAGGGCAAGCCCGAGCAGGTGCTGCCGAAGATCGTCGAGGGCCGGATCAACGGGTTCTACAAGGACATGGTGCTCCTGGAGCAGGCCTCCGTGCAGGACTCGAAGAAGACCGTCAAGAAGCTGCTCGATGAGGCCGGCGTCACCGTCCGGGAGTTCGCGCGCTTCGAGGTCGGCCAGGCCTGACCGGGCCGGCCCAACCGACATGGACGATCCAGGGATCGACGCCGGCGACACCCGCCGCCCCGGATTCCGCCGCGTGCTGCTCAAGCTCGGTGGCGAGATGTTCGGCGGCGGGGGCGTCGGCGTCGACCCGACGGTGGTCGAGACCGTGGCCCGTCAGATAGCCGAGGTCGTGGCCACCGGAGCGCAGGTGGCCGTGGTGATCGGCGGCGGCAACTTCTTCCGCGGCTCTGAGCTGCAGCACCGCGGCATGGAGCGGGCCCGCGCCGACTATATGGGCATGCTCGGCACCGTCATGAACTGCCTGGCGCTGCAGGACTTCTTGGAGCGCGAGCACCACATCGACACCCGCGTGCAGACCGCGATCACCATGGGCCAGGTGGCCGAGCCCTATATCCCGCGTCGGGCGATCCGGCACCTGCAGAAGGGTCGAGTGGTGATCTTCGGTGCGGGCGTCGGGATGCCGTACTTCTCCACCGACACCGCCGGTGCCCAGCGCGCACTCGAGATCGGCGCGCAGGTCCTGCTCCTGGCCAAGGGCGTCGACGGCGTCTACACTGCCGACCCGAAGATCGACCCCGAGGCGAAGCTCTACGACGAGATCACCCACCGCGAGGTGCTCGAGCAGGGGCTGAAGGTGGCCGATGCCACGGCCTTCAGCCTGTGCATGGACAATCGGATGCCGATCATCGTGTTCAACCTGCTGCGGGAGGGCAACATCGCCCGAGCGGTACGGGGTGAGAGGATCGGCACGCTGGTCAGTACCGGAGACCACGGCGCTGTTGAGGACTAGGGAGCTGGCAGTGATCGACGAGGCGCTCTTCGACGCCGAGGAGAAGATGGAGAAGGCCGTCTCGGTGGCCAAGGACGATCTGGCGAGCGTCCGTACCGGGCGGGCCACGCCGTCGATGTTCTCCCGGGTGTTCGTCGACTACTACGGCGCGATGACCCCGCTCAACCAGCTGGCCTCGATCACTGTGCCCGAGGCCCGGATGGCCATCATCAAGCCCTACGACACCAGCCAGCTCAAGGCGGTGGAGAAGGCGATCCGCGACTCCGACCTCGGGCTCAACCCGGGCAACGACGGGCAGCTCATCCGGGTGGTCATCCCGCAGCTGTCCGAGGAGCGCCGCCGCGAGATGGTCAAGGTGGCCCGGGGGAAGGGCGAGGACGCCCGGGTGACGGTCCGCAACATCCGTCGCAAGGCGATGGAGGAGCTGCACCGCATCCAGCGCGACGGCGAGGCCGGCGAGGACGAGGTCGGCCGCGCCGGGAAGGAGCTCCAGGCCACCACCGACCGCTACGTGCACCAGATCGACGAGCTGGTCAAGCACAAAGAAGCCGAGCTTCTCGAAGTGTGAGTCCGGTGACCACATCAGCGATGGCCTCAGATGGCCAGTCGAGCGCGCAGGCGCCGGGGATATCCTGTTCGGCGCGCCTGGGCCGCAACCTCGTCGCCGCGATCACCGTCGGCGTCGCGCTCGGCGCGGTTCTCCTGGCGTCGCTGCTGATCGTTCGGCATGCCTTTCTGGGGGTGTTGGCGATCTCGGCGGCAGTGGGCACCTGGGAGCTGGCCGGTGCGCTGCGCCGCGGTGCCGGAATCGCTGTTCCGTTGCCGGTGCTGCTGGTCGGCGGGCAGGCGATGGTGTGGCTGGCCTGGCCGTTCGGACTGCGCGGGCTTGCGGCGTCGTTCGCGGTGACGGCGCTGGCCTGCTTGCTGTGGCGGATGCGGGTGGGCACCGCGCACTACGTGCGCGACGTCAGCGCCGCGCTGTTCACCGCCGCGTACGTGCCGCTGTTCTGCGCGTTCGCCACGTTGATGGTGGTGGCCGATGACGGGCTCGGACGCGTGCTCACGTTCCTGCTGTGTGTCTTCGCGTCGGACATCGGCGGCTATGCGGCCGGGGTCACGACCGGCCGGCATCCCATGGCGCCGACGATCAGCCCGAGGAAGTCCTGGGAGGGCTTCGCCGGGTCGCAGGCGGCCGGGATGCTGACGGGCGCGCTCTGCGTGGGGTTCCTCCTCGGCGGCCCGTGGTGGGCCGGGGCGCTGACCGGCGCGTTCCTGGTGATCAGCGCGACGCTGGGCGACCTCGTCGAGTCGATGGTCAAGCGCGATCTCGGGATCAAGGACATGGGCACGCTGCTGCCCGGCCACGGCGGGCTGATGGACCGGCTCGACTCGCTGCTGCCCACCGCGGTGGTGTCGTGGCTGGTACTCAGCGTGGTGGTCCCGGTCTGAGCCACCTCTACGATCGTCGACGTGCGGTGGCCAGCATTGCGGCAGGCGGCGGCCCACCCGCCCATCCCCAGCCCCAACATCTGGATCTGGCCCGACGTCTACGAGCGCGAGAACGCCGCCCAGGACGTTGAGGGCGCGATCTGGGCCGCGCTGCACGGGGCAGTGCCCTGGGCGGGCCTTGACGTGCTCGACGTGGGTTGCGGCGACGGGTTCCACCTGCCGGTGTTCGCCGAGCGGGCCGCGTCCGTGATCGGCGTGGAGCCACATCCGCCGCTGGTCAAGCGGGCGCGCGACCGGATCGCCGACCTGGACGCCACGGTCGCGCCGTACGGGACGTGGATGCGGGCCGACATCCCGCACTACGACCCGGTGACGGCCGAGCGGTTCTTCGCCGGGCAGGGTTTCACGACGCGCCGGGTAGCCACCGTATGGCGGTTCCCCGACCGGGCCACCTGCGAGGCCGTGCTCCGCATCGAGTTCTCCCGGACGGTAGCCGATCAAGCGATCGCCACCGTCCCGGACGTGACGATCCCCGTCGGCTACCGCCTGCACGTGCGTGTTGCGGCGACGAGCGTGTCATCACCGCTGAGACGAGAACAGTGACGACACGTTCGACGAAGGATGGAACCGCGGGGCCGCCGTCGCCGTCCAAGGAACCGTGTCGATCGATCTTTCCTGGCCGTTCCGGGGTCCGTTGCCGACGTCACGTTCGCCTGTGGCTCCGGCCCGCCGCGGCGGGCTCACGGGAGTGGCTACCGTGGAGCGCATGGCCCGACGTGAGGTGTTTCTGCCGAATCTGGAGCTGCTCGCCGGTGGCGCGTGGTGGACGGTCGGCGCGGGGGTGCTGGACAGTGGCACGGGCACCGTCGTGCTCGCTGCCGGCTTGGGGATCACCGGAGGACTGTTCGTCGCGGTGCGCCGCCGGCACGGATCGGGGGTGCCGTTGCCACCCGGGGGCCGCACCCGGCTGCTGCGCCTGGCGGCGGTCGCCGTCGCGCTGGGAGCGCTCGTCGTCGGTTCGCTGACCTTCCTCAACGCGGGTGAGCTCGCGGTACCCGCCGTCTGCGTGCTGGTCGGCGCGGTTCTGGTGCCGCTGTCGTCCCAGCTCGAGCAGCGGTCCGTGCTCGCCGTCGGGGCCGCCCTGATGGTGCTCGGCGCGGTGGGGGCGTTGCTCGCACTGAACTCGGCCGGACTGCTCTACCCCCAGGGCGTGGTCGGTCTCGGAGCCGGCATCCTGCTGTGGACGGCGGCCGCGTACCGAACGGGACTGCTCGCCGAACTGCGCGGGCGAGTGGAACGCTGAGCCGGCACCGGCCCTCGGGGCGCGGAGCCTCCCGAGGGTTGGCACACTGAGGGGGTCATGACTGCCCTCCCGCTCGTCTTCGATGCGCCCCGGCGCGCCCTTCCGCCCCGCCACCTCGCCGACCTCGACGCGACGCAGCGCCGGGCGGCCGTCGTCGAGCTCGGCCTTCCCGGGTTCCGCGCCGATCAGCTGGCCCGGCACTACTTCGGCCGGTTCACCGCCGACCTGGAGCAGATGACCGACCTCCCCGCCGTCGCCCGGGAGCGCCTGGCCGCGTTGCTGCCGCCACTGGTCACCCCCGTGGTGGAGCAGTCCTGCGACGACGGCGCCACCCGCAAGACGCTCTGGACGGGCACCGACGGGACGCGCGCCGAGTCCGTTCTGATGGGCTATCCCGACCGGGCCACGGTGTGCGTGTCGAGCCAGGCGGGCTGCGGGATGGCCTGCCCGTTCTGCGCCACCGGCCAGGGCGGGCTGCAACGCAACCTGTCCACCGGCGAGATCGTGGAGCAGGTCCGGATGGCCGCCGCCGCGGCCCGCGACGGGGCGTTGGGGCGGCCTGTGCGGCTGTCCAACGTCGTGTTCATGGGCATGGGGGAGCCGCTGGCCAACTACCAGCGCGTGGTCGCCGCCGTCCGGCGCATCACCGAGCCGGCGCCGGACGGGCTGGGCGTCTCCGCGCGTGGGGTCACGGTGTCGACCGTCGGGCTGGTGCCGGCGATCGACAAGCTGGCCGCGGAAGGCCTCGCCGTCACCCTCGCCGTGTCGCTGCACACCCCCGACGACGAGCTGCGCGACACGCTCGTCCCGGTCAACAACCGCTGGAAGGTCGCCGAGGTGCTCGCCGCGGCCCGCCGGTACGCCCAGGCCACCGGACGTCGGGTGTCGATCGAGTACGCGCTGATCCGCGACGTCAACGACCAACCGTGGCGGGCCGACCTGCTCGGCACGGTGCTGCGCCGGCACGTCGGTGCCCGGCTCGTCCATGTCAATCTCATCCCGCTCAACCCGACGCCCGGCAGCGCTTGGGACGCCTCCCCGCGGCAGGTCCAGGACGAGTTCGTCCGCCGCGTGCAGGCGGCGGGGGTGGCGTGCACGGTGCGCGACACCCGCGGCCGTGAGATCGGGGCAGCCTGCGGGCAGCTGGCGGCGTCGACCCCGTGACCCGGCCAGCGTGGAACGCACGCCGGGGTCGCCCGAGGAGCCGAGCTGAGGGGAGACTGGCGGGATGGAGCTTCCCGTCATGCCGCCGGTCAAGCCGATGCTGGCCAAACCGATCGCCGAGATCCCCGCGGGCCAGCTCTACGAGCCGAAGTGGGACGGCTTCCGTTCGATCATCTTCCGCGACGGCGACGAGGTCGAGATCGGCAGCCGCAACGAGCGCCCGATGACGCGCTACTTCCCCGAGGTCGTCAGGGCGGTCCTCGCCAACTTCCCGGACCGTGCGGTGATCGACGGCGAGATCGTCGTCGCCGACACCGAACGCAACATGCTCGACTTCGAGGCGCTCCAGCAGCGCATCCATCCCGCCGCCAGCCGGGTCACGCTCCTGTCCGTGCAGACCCCGGCCAGCTTCATCGCGTTCGACCTGCTCGCCCTCGGCGACGACGACCTCATGGGCGAGCCCCTGGCGAACCGTCGGGCCGCCCTCGAGGCCGCCCTCGCGGACGTCGCGGCCCCGGTCCACCTCACCCCGGTCACCCACGAGCTCGACGTCGCCCGGCGCTGGTTCGACCAGTTCGAGGGCGCGGGGCTCGACGGGCTCATCGCCAAGCAGCTCGACCTGACCTACCAGCCGGACAGACGCGTCCTGGGCAAGATCAAGCACGAGCGGACGGCGGACTGCGTCGTCGCCGGTTACCGGGTCCACAAGTCGGGCCCCGACGCCGTCGGCTCCATGCTGCTCGGGCTGTACGACGAGCGAGACGTCCTCGTGTCGGTCGGTGTGGTGGGGGCGTTCCCGATGGCGCGGCGCCGGGAGCTGATGACCGAGCTCCAGCCGCTCGTTACCACCTTCGACGACCACCCGTGGGCCTGGGCGCGGCAGGAGGAGGGGGAGCGGACCCCGCGCAAGTCCGAGACCAGCCGCTGGAACGCCGGCAAGGACCTGTCGTTCGTCCCGCTGCGTCCCGAGCGCGTGGTCGAGGTGCGCTACGACTACATGGAAGGCATCCGGTTCCGGCACACCACCCAGTTCGTGCGCTGGCGCGCCGACCGGGAACCGCGGTCCTGCACCTATGGCCAGCTCGAACGACCGATCCGGTTCGACCTCGCCGAGGTGCTCGCGACCGGATGATGGCCGCGGGCACGACATGGTCACGGTGGCGACCAGCTCGTCCAGGCTCCGGAGGCTGGAGCTGGGGGATGGTGTTGTCGGGTACGGCCGGCGCGGGGTGAAGGAGGTGACCGAGATGCCCCGACTCACCGCGGTCGATCTCCGGGCGGCCCGCGCCCGCACGATCGTCGACGTCCTGCCCGGACCGGACGACCCGCCGCCGCGGGTGCTGTTCTGCGGCATCAACCCGGGGCTCGTCTCGGCGGCCACCGGACATCACTTCGCCCGCCCGGGCAACCGCTTCTGGCCCGTTCTGCAC
>JBOHEO010000257.1:0-6369 GCA_050701055.1 Pseudonocardia sp.
GTGTTCCACTCGGTGCAGTCCGATGAGTCGCGGCACATCTCCAACGGCTACGCCACGCTGCTGATGGCGCTGTCGGACGAGGACAACCGCCAGCTGCTCGAGCGCGACCTGCGCTACGCGTGGTGGAACAACCACCGCGTGGTGGACGCCGCCATCGGCACGTTCATCGAGTACGGCACCAAGGACCGTCGTAAGGACCGCGAGTCCTACGCCGAGATGTGGCGCCGCTGGATCTACGACGACTACTACCGCTCCTACCTGGTCCCGCTCGAGAAGTACGGCCTGGTCATCCCGCACGATCTCATCGAGGAGTCGTGGCGCCAGATCTGGGAGGAGGGCTACGTCCACGAGGTCGCGCAGTTCTTCTGCACCGGTTGGCTCGCCAACTACTGGCGGATGGACGGGATGACCGACACGGACTTCGAGTGGTTCGAGTACAAGTACCCGGGCTGGTACGACAAGTACGGCGCCTGGTGGGAGAACTACAACCGGCTCGCCACCCCGAACGGGCATAACCCGATCGTGTTCGAGCCCGTGGACTACGTCTACCCGCAGCGTTGCTGGACGTGCATGGTGCCCTGCCTGGTCCGCAAGGACATCGTCACCGCAGAGGTCGACGGTCACCACCGCACGTACTGCCACGAGGTCTGCCGCTGGACCGACGTGGAGGCCTTCCGGCCGACCTACCAGGGTCGCGAGACCCCGAACATGGGCCGCCTGGTCGGCAAGCGTGAGTGGGAGACGCTGTACCACGGCTGGAACTGGGCCGATGTCGTCGAGGACATGGGCTACGTCCGTGACGACGGCAACACGATGACGGCGCAACCGCACCTGAACCTGGATCCCAGCAAGATGTGGACCCTGGACCACCTGCGTCGCTGCCCGAACCTGTTGAGCCCGAACGTCCTGTTCAACGAGATGGACGACGCCGGTCGCGCCGCCTTCATCGAGGACTACCGGAAGCAGGGCCCGGCCGGACGACCGGCGCCAGCCAGCGCCTGAGCGCGGGTCGGGCGAGGGGGGAGGGTCGGCCGGCGGCCGCCGCCGGCCCTCCCCCTGCCCCGCCGTGCCCACGTTCAGCGTCAACGAAGGTGTCCGCTGTGTCGGTGCGCGCTCCGCCGGCGCTACCCAGGAAAGGGTTAGTCCATTGGGTGAGAAGCACATCGTGCGGTTCGAGCCGGTCGGTATCGAGATCGAGGTCGCCGAGGACCAGACGATCCTGCGGGCCGCGGCCGAGCAGGGCGTCCAGCTCATGCACGGGTGCAAGGAGGGACAGTGCGCAGCCTGCAAGTCCTTCGTCCTCGAAGGTGAGGACATCGAGCTCGACTCCTACTCCACGTTCGCGTTGCCGGACTACGAGAAGGACGAGGGATCGACCCTGCTCTGCCGGGCGCATGCCTACGAGGACCTGGTGATCGAGCTCCTCAACTACGACGAGGAGATCATCCGGTCCGGGCTGCCGCTGCGGAAGGGCACCGCGGAGGTCGTCTCCAACGAGGAGGTCACCCACGACCTGCGCCACCTCACCCTCCGGCTGCTGGAACCCGAGGAGATCAAGTTCTTCCCCGGCCAGTACCTGGACATCACGGTGCCGGGCACGACGGAGAGCCGCTCGTTCTCCATGGCCAACACGCCGGGTCGGGAGGGACATTTCGAGTTCGTCATCAAGGTCTATCCGGACGGGCTGTTCTCGAACTTCCTGGCGACCCAGGTGGCCGTCGGGGACCGGCTCGACGTGGAGGGACCGTTCGGCACCTTCACGTTGCGCGAGAGCCGGACGTCCGACCTGGTGTTCGTCGGCGGTGGTGCCGGGATGGCTCCGGTACTGGGCCTGTTGCGGTCCATGTCCGAGCGCGGTGTGGAGCGCAGGGCCGTCTTCTACTACGGGTCCCGGCAGCAACGGGACCTGTGCTTCGAGAAGGAACTGCGGGACCTGGAGGGCACGCTCCCCGGTTTCCGTTACGTGCCGGCGCTCTCCGAGCCCGCCGGTGACGACGACTGGAACGGCGAGGTGGGCCTGATCACCGACGTCGTCCAGCGATGCGAGCCCGACCTGACCGGGAGGGATGCCTACGTGTGCGGGCCGCCGCCCATGGTGGACGCGGCGATCGCGACGCTCACGGCGCTCGGAGTGCGCGAGGAGAACATCTACTACGACAGGTTCACCACCACCGGCGAGCAACAGGAGGACGGTCAGTGACTACCGAGACGACCGCTCAACGTCCCGAACGCAGTGTTCCCAGGGTCCAACACACCGACGCCGAAGCCGGTGCTCAGGAGTTCCCCGACTCCGGTGCCGCGGCCCGGCGGTATAACTACTACAAGCCGGCGAAGCGCAAGCAAACCCACTACGAGGACGTCACCGTCGACGTCCAGCCCGACCCGCGCCACTACCTGTCCCAGGGTTGGATCTACGGTTTCGCGAACGGTGAGGCGGGCTACCCGCTGCACTGGACCAAGCTGAAGGCCTGGGGCGTCGACGAGCCCGAGCCCGTGCGCGGCATCGGTTCCGGCGGCGGCGGCAAGGGCCTCGAGTGGCCCGCGCACGGCTGGCACGAGTTCCGCGATCCCAACGAAGAGTGGGAGATGACGATCTACCGGTACGGCGCCAACGTCGTCCGGCAGCTCACCCAGAACATCGAGAACGCCCGTCAGGCCAAGGCGTTCGAGCAGTGGACCCCGAACTGGGTCACCTTCGTCGAGCGCAATGTCGGCGCCTGGATGCACATCGAGCACATCCTCGGGCTCTACGTGTTCGCCCAGTGCAACCGCTCCGGCCCGACTAACATGCACAACACGGCCATGGTGGTGAACAGTGCCCACAAGATCCGCTTCGCGCAGGACCTCGCGCTGTACAACCTCACGCTGAGCGAGGAGATCGACGGTTTCGACGGCACCGCGCACCTCGACGCGTGGAACGATGCCGCTGAGTGGCAGGGCGCCCGGAAGGTCACCGAGGCACTCACGGCCGTCGACGACGACTGGGGGGAGTCGATCTTCGCCGCCAACGTGGTGTTCGAGCCGCTGGTCGGCGAGCTGTTCCGCAGCAACCTCGTGCAGCAGTACGCGGCGGCCAACGGCGACTTCGTCACCCCGACCGTCATCGGTGCGGGCGAGAACGACTACGCCCAGCGTGACCTGCGCTGGACGAAGGCGTGCTTCGCGCCGCTGGTCACCGACCGGGAGTTCGCCGACCACAACACGGAGATCATGACCGGCTGGTTCTCCAGGTGGGTGCCGATGTGTCTCGAGGCCGCGCGCACCATGCAACCCATGTGGTCGCAGCCCGACGCCAAGCCGACGCGGTTCGAGGACAGCCTGGACCGGGCCAAGAGCAGGTTCTCCGGGATCGTCACCGATCTCGGTCTCACCCCCCCGAAGGAGTTGGAGCAGTGACCGCGTTCACGACCTCGGAGAGTCCGTACAAGACCAACAACACGGCGTCCCACATGTGCGGCGTCACGTTGATGAACAGCCAGGTCGGTGTCGTCGTGGCCGATGTCATGAGCCGGCAGGAGAACGTCACCGTGACGCACCTGCCGTCGATGATCCGGGTCGACGCGCAGGTCCGGATGGATTTCGTCTACGACGAGATCTCCGAGGCACTCGGCGAGGAGTCGGGCTTCTACGACACCTCCGAGTTCGAGGAGAACATGTCCACGCACTACGGCAAGATGGTGCACATGGATGATCGGACGATCATGTTCGCGAATCCGGAGGACGCCGCCGAGTTCATCGGTGACGAGCTTCCCCCGTCCATGCGGTAGCCATCCGCGTCCATACGGAAGGAATCCGCGTTGATCAAGGGCAAACCGTCGAGGGCAGAGATCGACTGACGACGGAATGCCCTTGATCACCGTCCAACGGGCCCTCGCGAGGCGAGTCTCGCTCACGAAGGCAATCAGTCCAGGAGGACCGGAACGCGATGGCCAAGGAACTTCGATTCGGCGAAGAAGCACGCGTCCTGCTGCAGGCCGGCGTCGACCAGCTCGCGGAGGCGGTGAAGTCGACACTCGGACCGAAGGGCCGCAACGTCATCCTGGAGAAGATCACCGGTTCGCCGGAGGTCACGAACGACGGCGTCACGATCGCCAAGGAGATCTACCTGCGCGACCCGTTCGAGAACATGGGCGCCCAGCTGGTCAAGGAAGCCGCGATCAAGACCAACGACACGGTCGGCGACGGTACGACCACCGCCACGGTCATCGCGCAGGCGATCGTCCGCGAGGGCATGATCGCGATCGGTCAGGGCGGCAACCCGGTGCTGGTCAAGCGCGGGATCGACGTGGCCATCGGGGCCATCGTCGAGCACCTGTCCGGCGTCGCCCACCACGTGGACAGCGAGAAGGAGCTCGCCCGGGTCGCCTCGATCTCGGCCAACGCCGACGAGTCGATCGGCCGGATCGTGGCCAAGGCGCTGCACACCGTGGGTGACGACGGTGTGGTCACGGTGTCGGACTCGCCCCGGCTCGGGGTCGGCGTCAGCTTCGTGGAGGACTTCGAGTTCGACAACGGGTACGTCTCGCCGTACCTGGTCACCGACGCCGGCCGGCTCGAGGCGGTCGTCGACGACCCCTACATCCTGCTGTGTGCGCACAAGATCAAAGATGTTCAGTCGATCATGCCGATGCTGGATGACATCATGCGCGACCCGGCGCCCGTAGTGATCATCGCCGAGACCGTCGAGGGCACCGCGCTGCAGATGCTGGTGCACAACCACGTCAACGGACGCTTCCAGGCCGTCGCGGTGAAGGCCCCCGGCTTCGGCGAGAAGCGCATCCACCTGCTGGAGGACATGGCCGCGCTGACCGGCGCCACGGTGCTGAGCCAGGCGTCGTCGTTCAGGCTCGAGCAGGTCACGATCGAGCACCTGGGCCGGGCATCGCAGGTGCGGGCGACCAACGACCACTGCACGATCATCGGCGGCGCCGGTGCCCGCGACGCGGTCGAGCTGCGGCTCACCCAGCTCCGCACGGAGCTGGCGCGGGCGAGCATCGGTACCGACGAGGACTTCCTGGCCGACCGGATCGCGCGGCTGTCGGGCAAGGCCGCGATCATCTGGGTCGGGATGCCGACCAACGCCGAGGCCAAGGAGGTGCGGCACCGCGTCGACGACTCGCTGCAGGCCACCCGGGCAGCCATCGCCGAGGGGATCGTCGCAGGCGGCGGGGCCGCACTCCTGCACGCCGAGCAGGTACTGGACAAGCTCGACGTCGTGGGCGACTACGAGATCGGCGTCGAGATCGTCCGTCGCGCGCTCACCGAGCCGGTGTACCTGATCGCGAGCAACGCCGGCTACGACGGTGCCGACGTGGTCAAGCAGGTCACCGCGTCGGGCGTCGACGACGGTTTCGACGCGCTCGAGGGCCGGTTCGGCAACATGATCGAGATGGGCATCATCGACCCGCTGAGCGTCGTGCGGTCCGCGCTGCAGAACGGCGCGTCGGTCGCCGGGCTGATCCTCACCACCAACTCGCTGGTGGCCGAGGAGCAGACGCCGTGGAACAAGTCGCTGATGACCGAGTTCGGTTCGCTCGACGGGGGTATCCCCCAGCCGTCTCCGGACTCCAGCACACCGCAGTCGCTCGGCCTCGGCCCGTCGGTCGGGTAGGCCGTTCGGCCCGACCGAGCGGGTTCCGGGAGGCCAGGGATGTTCACCACCGCCGGGACACCGGACAGGCACGCTGAGCGCTACATCGTGGTGGACGCCCAGGTGCACGCCTGGGACGGGAGCCCGCACAACCAGGCCGGGCCGGGTGGTGAGCAGTTCGTCGCCGACCTGTTGCGCCGGCACCGGGAGCTGGGCCCGCCCGGCTCCGCGGTGCCGGCCGACGAGTTCGAGCGGGTCACCGAGGACGGCCTGGTCCGGGACGTCTTCATGGCCGGACACGTGGACCGGGCGGTGCTGCAGCCGGTGGTGCTCGAGGATCTGTTCGTGCTCGGCTTCAGCCCGGCCGCCTGGCACGGCGAGCTCGCCGAGCGGCTACCGGACCGGTTCGTGCTGAGCGGCGAGCTCGACCCGGACGCCGGGCAGGCGGGAGCCCGCGGCATCGGTCCGCGGGTACGGCGGTGGGACCTGCGCGGGCTCACCCTCTGCGAGACCCGCCGCCCCGGCGGCCGGATGCGGCTGGCCGATCCGTGGTTGCGCCGGGTGCTGTCCCGGTGCGGCCAGGTCGGCGCCGGGGTCGTGCATCTCGGGGTCGCCCCGTCCTCGCACCCGGCGCCGTGGCGCCGCTGGGACCAGGCCGCCGGCAACGGACGCGGCGCCGGGCCGCGACTGCCCAGCTGGGCCGAACCGGTGCGGGCGGGATCGGCGCTGCCCGTGCGCACCAACGTCGTGCAGCGGGTGCCGTCGGCCGGGTTTGACGT
>JBOHEO010000258.1:0-6290 GCA_050701055.1 Pseudonocardia sp.
ACAAAAAGGTCAACCCTCTTTCTGCGTTTACGAGGAGCATCGCCTAGACTCGTCCACCTTGCCTTGATCGGCGGCAGAAGAAAGTTGGCCGCGACGATTGCTTCAAGGTCAATGTCAGGCTCCATGGCTACGGCCTTTGAAGGCATTCTCTCAATCGATCGGGGGTGATAGATTGCACGAAGGACATGCTCAGGGCCTCATGCCTTTACGCGAATAGTTGTAGTGAACGGTTGGCCGCCTTTTGCCGCTTTTCTTGTCCACAGCATGGTAATGCGATTTTCCTCTCTTGGGATTGGCATGGTGTACGGGTTGCCGCTTACGCGAACTTGCGCGCTGTGCCGCCTCCTTAGCCTTCTTCTTGGAGGAGAAGTAGAGGTTGTGCCGACGATATTGAACCCGAGCCCCTCCTAAGCCGCCGCCTCCATAGCCCCCTCCGGTCTCCATCCGTTGGCGTCCGTCGAGATCTAACCAGTTGATTGGGTCGCTCGGATAGACATAAGGGTTTGCGTTGCCGCCGACGACAGGGTCGACCGAGGTGAAGCGTCCGGTGGTTGGGTTGTAGAGCCGGGCGCCCATGAGTAGGAGGCCGGTGTCGGTGGTGGAGCGCTGTTTCGCCCCGAGCCAGCCGTAGCCAAGGCCAGTGGCCTGGGTGTCCGATCGCGTGGTCCCATGCCCAAGGGTGCCGTGTTCGGTGTAGTCGTTCCAGGCGTTGATGACGGTGGCGTCGGCGCCGGCGGGGGGGGAGGCTGACGGTGGTGACGATGTCGCCATGGAGGTCGGCGAGGCTGAGTTCTGCTGCGAGGGTTGCGGGGCCGTCGTGGGTGGTGGTGTTGGTGGCGGTGGCGGAAAGGTCGCCGCCGAGGGATTCTGTGTAGCGGCTGGTGATGGTGGTGGTGTGTGCCGGGCCGCTGTCGGTCGGTGTGGTGGTGAGGACGTCGGTGCTGGTTGCCGGGTTGTCGCCGGTGTCGGTGTAGCTGCGGATGATGGTTCGCGTGGACGCGGCGCTGGTGTCGGTGGCGGGGGCTGTGGTGGTGCTCATGGCGCGCCGGCCGGCGATGTCGAGGTGGTAGGTGGTGGTGGCCTCGTGTTGGGTGATGCTGCGGGCGGAGTCGTCGTCGTAGTAGCCGAGGGTGATGTCCCCTGTGTCGGGGGTGGCGCCGGCGGCGACGTGCGGGGTGTCCGCGGCGGGGATCGTGAGGGTGCGCCCGAGTTGGTCGTAGGCGTAGCCGGCGCTCACGGCGTTGCGGTCGGCGCTGTCGTAGGCCCAGCTGCGGGTGCTGACGGCGCTGGGAGTGCCGGCGCAGTCGCCGTCGGCGTGGTCGGCCACGTCGAGCCGGGTGCGGTTGTCGTTGGCGTCGAAGTCGTAGGTGCGGATCTGGCATGGTGCCGCCGCTGTGGCGGGGTGGCCGGGTTGCAGGGCCTGCCCGCTGGTGCTGCTGGTGCGGTCGGCGACGGTGCGCAGCCGCCCGGCCATGTCGTAGGTGTAGGCGCGGTCGTAGGAGTGGGCGTCCCCGACATCGGCGGTGCCGTCGTCGTCGGTGCCGTCGCGATCGGTGTCGGTGCCGGTGAGCGCGTGCCCGTCCGGGGTCCAGGCGCGTTTGACCCGGCCGGTGACGTCGTTGTCCTGGGACCAGCCGAGCCAGTCCCCGGTGCCGACGCTGGTGGTGGTGGTGCCGTCTTCGGCGGTGGTGGTGTTGGCCGCCACGCTGGGTGAGGATGTCGGCGTCGCTGTGGCTGCGGATGGAGGGGATGGCGAAGGCCCCGTCCCGGGGTTCGGGGCGGGGCCTTCGTGGTCAGGCTGGCGGCCTGATGTTCACCGTGTCGCCAGGTCGTGGGGGGTTATTCGGCGGTGACCTCGGTGACGGCGGCGCGGGCGGCGGACTCGTCGACGATCGTCTTGTTCGCCGCGAAGGTCGCGACGAGGGCTTGCAACGCGAGGTTGTTCACCGCCCGGGGCAGCCCGCGGCTGGTCTGGTGGATCAGGTTGGCGGCGTCGTCGCTGAACAGCTGGTCGCTGCGGCCGACGAGTTTGAGGTGGTGGCTGAGGTAGTCCCGGGTCTCGCCTTCGGTCATGCCGGGCAGGGCGTAGCGGAGCATGATCCGCTGGTCCAGGGCGGCGAAGCTGCCGAGCTTGATCCGTCGGCGCAGGGTGGGTTGGCCCAGCAGCAGCCCGGTGAACGGGGCGACACTGTCCATCTCGCTGTTCGTCAGCAGACGCAGCTCTTCGAGCTGGTCGGCGGAGAGCAGGTGGGCTTCGTCGACGGCGACGATGACGGCTCGGCCGCGTTCGTGTTTCTCGGCGGCGAGGTGGTCCATGGTCTGCGCGATGAGGCTTGCGGTGTGGAACCTGGGGATGCCACCGAGGCCGCTGACCAGGGCGGCGTAGAGGCCGCGGGCACCGACTGCGGGGTTGGGAAGGTAGATCACTGTGTGCCGGGAGGCGTCGAGCTCGGCGAGGGCGGCGCGCAGCGCGACGGTCTTGCCGGCGCCGACCTCGCCGGTGATGACCCCGAGGGCGTTTTCGCTGATGCACCAGCGGATCCGGGCGACCGCCTCGGCGTGCCCGGCGTGGCGGTGCAGCATCGAGGGGGCCAGATCCCGGCGGAACGGGGTGCGGGTGAAACCGAAGAAGGCACCGAGCTGGGGCAGGCTCACCGGGACTCCTCGAGGTCGCTTGGGACTGTCGGCAGGTCGGTGCTGTCGCGGGTGAGCATCGCGGCGAAGCCGTCGAGCTCTGCTTCGGACTCCGGGTCCGGTGCCACCCACGGTGCTGGGTCGTCGGGGTCGTCGCGGGTGTCGGCGCCGCCGGCCAGGGCGAGCAGGTCAGTGTCGTAGGGCAGCCCGTCGTCGTCGGCGGGTGGCCGGCCAGTCGGTGCTGGGCTCGTTAGCTCGACCGGCTCGACCGGCTCGACCGGCTCGACCGGGTCGGTGGCGTCGGACAGGTGCGCGTAGCGGAGCCGCTCGCCGAGGGCGCGGGTGTGCCGGTCCTCGACGAGGCGCAGGTAGTCGATGCCGGTCGGTGTCTGCGGTGGTGGGGCGTCGGCGCGGGCCTTGGGGTGGACGTGTTTGCTGATCCGGAACGGCACGGCCTTCCCGGCCGGTCGGCCGTGATGGCGGACGTCGATGTCGGTGAGGTCGAACGGGTCGAAGACCAGCTCCACCTTCGACCCGGCCAACGCCGCGTCGACCTCGTAGTGGTTGCCGCGCAGGCCGACCGTCGCTGTCTTGGTCACGGTGCGCCATTCCCCCCAGCGGAACGCCTCGGCGAGCAGCCCGGCGGGGGTCGGGACCGGCGGGCCGGTGGCCAGGAACCGCTGCAGGGGTGGCATGCCGGTCTCGGTGTGGACACGCTGGTGGTAGACCTGCTCGACCCAGGCGGTGAACAGGCTGTTGAGCTCGGCGAGGCTGCTCACACGGGTCCCGGCACTGCCGGGTCCGTCGGCGATCTCGACGAGGAACTGGTCCCGGACGGTGCGGAAAAAGCGTTCGATCTTGCCTCTGCCGGCTGGCTTGCCGGGTTGGCTGTGCGTGAGCTTGATCCCGAGCACGGCGCAGGCCCGGCGCAACCCGGCGTCGATGAAGCAGGCGCCGTTGTCCACGTAGACCTGAGCGGGTCGGCCCCGCGACGCCAGAGCGACCTTGAGGGTCTCGCGCAACGCGACGGCGTTCTCCGCATGGCCCCAGCGGGCCGCGACGACCGCCCGGGCGTGGTCGTCGAGGAAGGCGATCAAGATCGCTTTGCGGCCCCCGACGACGGGGCCGTGCAACGCATCCCCGACCCACCGGGTGTTCGGTCGGTCAGCCTCGAACCGGCCGAACACCGCCAGCGGCGCATCGCCGGAACGCGCCCGGGTCAGCCCGGCGGCGGCGAAATGGCGTTGCAGGGTGCGGGCCGAGGGCGCGAAGCCGCCGTGCGCGGCGAGCACGACCGCGACCTGCGCGGCGGTCCGGTCCGGCGCCTCGTTCTTCAGAGCCACCGCCAGCTCCAGCACCTGCGCCGAAGTGGCCGGCAGGACTCGGCGTGGCACGGGCACCAGCGCGGCGAACCCGCCGGTGCGGTAGTCGCGGATCCAGCGGTCCAGGGTGGCCCGGGATACCTGCACCGGCGTCCCGAACGGCCCCGGGTGGGTGCGGGCGGCGACCGCCCGGACCAGCCGGCCGCGCTGCTTGGTGCTCAACGCCGGCTCCAGGGCGTCCTGAATCAGGCCGTAACGGAACAGCCCCACCTCTCGGGCCCGCACCCTGCGGGCGTTGTCCTGATCCTGCTCGGTGCTCACGAGCTGCTCACCTTGGCCGCCTTTCGCCTCCCGGCCCTTGCCCATCGCAGGCCGATTGGGTCACCCCATCGGCTTACGGCCCGCCCGCCCAGAGCAAGCTGGTGTTGCTGCCCGCCTGGCCTCGTGGCGCAGGTTCAGGACCGTCCGGGGTGAGCAGCCGGCCACCGGTGACCACCCCGGCCAGCCGCCACGGCGAGCACGACCCACTCAAGCGGCGGGCCACCGCCCGGGCCAACGCCCCGACCAGCTCCGCCACCGCAGCGGCCGGCTCGGCCGTCGGCGCCGGCGCCACGAACTCGACGCCGAGCTCAGCGGCTGCCGCGGCAAGGACGGCCAAGACACGCTCGGCCACCGAGGCGATCCGGCGCAGCCACCCCCGCACCGTCGAGGCCGGCAGGTCCAGCCCGGCGGCGATCCGGCGGTGTCCAGCCCCCGCGGCCTTGGCCAGCAGCGCCGCTCCGATCACCGTCACCGCATCCGCTCGGCGCAGCAACACGCTCGCCGGCAGCAGCACCTGCGTCCGCCGGCAGCCCACACAGCGACCCCGGCGCGGCCGCAACCGGCCAGCCCCTCGAACCGTGCGCTCCCTTGCCCAGCCCCACGGCACGAGCAGCCCCCCGCATCCGATCCTCGGGCAGCCCAACCCCCCGGACCCCAGGGCGCTCTCGACCGACGCGCCGTCCAGCCCTACCGTCATCACCGGTGCACTCCTATGCACCAAGACGGCCCTTCCGTGTCCGCCAAGACATGCGGGAGGGCCGTCGCCTACTTCAGGACGTCCTCACCCTGACGCCGCACACGACCGACAGCAAGAGCCGACCCACCCGACGGGCTCCACCCCGACACGATCAGCTCACGCTGGCGCGGTCATCCGCAGCCAGCCTGGCGGTCAACACGCGGATGGGCTGGTCCGGCGCTGGCCGAGGACAACATCTGCGAACTCGGCGCGCTGGCGTTCCGGCGCTGGTCCAGCTGCGTACGGCGGGAGAGCCTGCACCGGCTACCCGACACCACGTCCCGCTGGGCGTGGGCGTGCCTGGGGCCCCGAGCCTTGAGACATACGCGGAGAACACGGGGTTGTTGACGGCCCGCCGCCGTCGCTGCCGCAGCTCATCGCCATCCACCAGCGCGTCCTTGCAGTAGCGCACCCCCGCAGCACGGACCAGTCCGGTGCTGGTCCAGGTAGGCCACGTCGACCACGGCGGTGATTCCGCGGGCACCCACCCAGTCCCAGTCGATCGGCGAGCCGCAGATCCAGAGTGGGTCCGGGAGCACCTCATCGGCCTCCGCTTCCGCCTCGGCCGGCCCGTCCATCGCCCCGGGTGGGGCTCGCCGTAGGCGGCGGAGCGGTGCGTCCGGTCGCGTGGTGCTCCGGGGGATGTCTGTTCACGAGCACCGCCGCTCATGCACCGGTATCCACAGGTCGCGACGAACGCGTTGACCGAGTCCTAGCGCACGTGTATACAGCTAAACCTAGGTAAATGAAGGCAACGAGGGTGGAGCGGAGGTAGTGAGGGTCATGACGAGTCGGGATGGCAGCCGCAGGTGCCTGCTGGCGGCGGGAACCCTGCTGACGTGGTCCGCGGCGTCGCTGCTCCTCGCCTGGAGCACCGGCAGCACCGTGGCGCAGGTCAGCGATCCCGGTCCGGCACCGCCCGACCAGCTGCTCGCGCTGTCCGCAGCTGTCGCTGCCTGGCTCCTGCTCAGCTGGATGGCGCTGGTGATACTCGTCGCGGTCCTTGCGGCTGCGCCCGCGCGGGCTGGCGGAGCTCTGTCACGGGTGGCCGACAAGATGGCACCCGCAATAGCCCGCCGCGCGGTGGCCGCGCTGCTCGGCGTCGCCGTCGTGGGTGGTCCGGCGATCGCACCCGGCGCGGCGCTGGCGAGCCCCGCGGCATCCTCGATCGAGCTGCTCGTCGGGACGGCTGAGCTCCGCGGCTTTGACCCGGTGGATCGCCCCGCCATGGCACACGATGACGCCGATCGCGCTGCCAACGCCGCACTGAGCAGCGC
>JBOHEO010000259.1:0-6279 GCA_050701055.1 Pseudonocardia sp.
ACACGATCCGCGCACGCGTCGCGACACGCGCGACAACACTCGTACCATTGATCATCGCCAGCAGCCCGGTGCGATCGGATTCTGTCAACATCAGCATATTAGATCAACGAGATAAAGACAGAACAGTTACGCGACACTACTGGCCTCGATCCTCATCGACCAGGGCAAGGTCGATGAAGGAGCAGAATACGTGAAGATCGCTGTCGGCATGGCAGGTCGTGTCCGGTCGAGTCGGGTGCGTGGTTATCTTCACGACGTCGGGACTCGACTGCTATCTCAACCATCACACGTTCGCACTCCAGATGTTAGGCGGAGTCTTGCGGCAGTCGGTATTCGGGTCAGATAGCTCAGCGGTCCCATTGCGACAGGACCTGCAAAAGGCCGATCTGCGCGGCTGCTCCGATGATCTCGCCGTTGGCAATTATCTCGGGAACACTCGCCAGCGGGATCCATTCTATCCGCGCTGCTTCGTTGATGTCCGGCGGGCTTCCGGTCGCTGTGCAGTTCTCGGCGAGGAACAGCAGGTTTTCGAAGTCGGCGGTTCCGACGAGCGGTTGAAAACTTCCAAGTAAGCGAATGCTTTGCGGGCGCCACCCCGTTTCCTCCTCGACTTCACGAGCAGCACACGTGGCCGGGTCTTCGCCAGGCTCGACGTAGCCACCAGGGAGTTCCCACGTCCAACGATCCACAATGAACCGATGTCGCCAGATCATAAGTACATTGTCCCCGGACGCGTCAATAGGAACGGCTATTGCGGCGTTCGGCATGCGGAGTACATACTGCTCGAAATGGGCCCCGTCAGGTAATTCGACATGTGCGATCCGCAGATCCAAACGGCGAGTGTTGTCAACCAATCGCTCCTCGTGGATTTTCCACAACGCCCGATCCGCTCCGTTGTCGTGCCCTGTAGTAGCCATGACTCCGAGGCTACCCGATGAGACTCTTTGAGGAACAACACGAAGGAACGTCGTGCGGACTTTGAGGCTTATTCAGCGATCTTGATCGGCTTCGGGCTGCGGCTGCCTCGTAGCTCGCGTGCAGGCGTGCCGGGTATGGTCGATGTTGTGGTGAGAGCTGCGGTCAGAGGGTCCGTCAGCCGGTCGCGCCCGGCCCGGAGGCGAAGGGCGCCGAACCGGACGGGCGAACCTGCCAGGATCAGCGCCCCTTGCGCTCGCCGCCGCAAGAGGAATCATGACGGCTGACGAATCGAAGTGATCCTTGCGGGAGCGGAGGTCGTGAATGCACCGCCTGCGGCTGTGGTTCGGGGTACCGGCCGTTGTCGCGGGCGTTGTGGTTGGTTTGTTGACCAACATCGTGACCTCGAATCCAACTTGGCCGGTGGCGATCGGTTTGGTCGTGGCCGTGGCCGTGCTGGTGGGACTTACCATGGGGCAGGCCGCCCGGGACCACGGCAGCACGCTAGGCTCGTTGCGACTGGCTCGTGCGGCGGTCCTGGAATTTTTGGACGCCCAACCGGTGGATGCAGGTGAGCACACCATCAGCAGTCTGTTGGCCGCAGAGTGCGCGCTGGCCCCGTTTCGGGCGCGGTCGAGCGAGGAGAAGCAACTGCTGGAGTGGTGTCTGGATCGGGACTCGCCGGCGGTGTGGCTGCTCGCGGGCCCCAGTGGTGTCGGTAAGAGTCGTCTGGCCGTGGAGTTCGCTCGCGGGCTGCCCGATGGGTGGGCGCGCGGTCGCTGCGTGACGGGTAAGGCCGGTGTGGTGATGGCGCCGGTGTTGGCGTGCGGGCAGCCAACGCTGATCGTGGTTGACGATGCCGACATCGAGCCGGACGTCGCCGCGCTGGTGAGCCACGCGCGGGCACAACCCGAGCGCGGGGCTGGGAAGGTGCTGCTCATCGCGCGCGATGATGTGGCGTTCGAACACAGCCTAAATCAACGGCTCCCGGAGCGCGAACAGCGCCACCTGCCCACCACGGTCCTGCCGATCGTGGGGGCTAGCGGGGATCGGCGGCGTTGGTTCGGTGAGGCAGCGGTTGCCTACGCCACGGCGCTGGGTCGACCGGTCCTGGTGTCGGTGACCGACTTCCGGCCGGTGGGCGCCGAGGGTGACCCGATGGTCCTCACCCAGGCCAGGGCGGTGTTGGCGGCGTTGGCCGAGTCTCGTGAGCGGGCCGATGCCGTACGCGGCGCTGGCCTGGACGCGGTGGCCGCCGAGCTGGTGGCGCACGAGCGGCGACGGTGGGACCAGTCTGCGAGGGACGAGGTGTGGGGTCTGCCTGGCTATCTCACCGCCCCGCTGCGAGCGGATGCGGTGCTGGCCTTGGCCCTGTTCGCGCCGGCCACCCGCGAGCAGGCCGTGCCGGTCTTGCGGCTGGTGTCAGGGCTCGCGGACGAGACGGACGCCACGCTGCGCAACACCGCCAGCTGGGCCCATCATCTCTACCCGGGGCTCGGGCCGGTGCAGGTCGCGCCCGCCCCGGACTTCCTGCGTGCCGCGATCCTGGCCTGCCTGATCGACCCGCAGCGGGCGGAGCTGCGTGAGGCACTGCTGCGGGGACTACCCGCGCGGCATGACCCGAGCGTGTTGGACCGGCTCATCCGCGCTGCCGTGTTCTTTCCCGGCATCGCGCCCTTGATCGGCCGGATCGCGCGCGAACAGCTCGGCGTGCTGACTGTCGCGGTCGAATACCTGGTGCTGACCGGGCCCGCCGCACAGGTCGTCGAACGCTATCTGATCGAGACGATCAGCGCGGAGTTGTTGCCGGCGGCCGAGATTGATCGTCTTCTCGACCTCGTGGACCCCACCCAGTTCCGCCGCTTGGAGCTTGCCCTGCGGGAGCTGGCCGTAGCGTGTGCCCGACAGCGGCTCGCCGAAGACGACAACCTGGACGCGCGGGCACACCTCGCCTTCTCGCTGAACAACTACGGCGCTATCCTGCGCGAGCTGGGTCGCCATCGGGAGGCGCTGACCGTCACCACGGAGGCCGTCGAGCTGCGGCGAGGGTTGGCCGCATCCGAACCCGCCCGCCACATCCTCGACCTCGCCTTCTCGCTGAACAACTACGGCGCTATCCTGCGCGAGCTGGGTCGCCATCGGGAGGCGCTGACCGTCACCACGGAGGCCGTCGAGTTGCGGCGAGGGTTGGCCGCGTCCGAACCCGCCCGCCACACCCCCAACCTCGCCCGCTCGCTGCACAACTACGGCGCTAGCCTCCTGTGTTCGCTTGCCCGGCACGAGGATGAACTCGATGCGCGGGCCGAGGCCGTCGCATAGTGGAGCAGGTTGTCCCAGCTCATGCCAAACGATCACCATGACGAATACAAGCGTCAGCAGCGACGACTCCACAAGGCTTACTCCGAGCACCACCGTGACGCCGGCGAGGCATGGCTCGCCGAACAGGAAGCCGTCCTCCGCCTTGGAGGCCATGGTCCCGAAGTGCCTGGCGAAGTCGAGCGACTCGAGCGGCCGTCGGAGTGATCACGCCCGGAGCCGAAGCCCGGCGACCTCGTCTACGTCTGCTGCGGACCTCTTCCGTGTCGAAGTGGATGCCCCCGCCCTGACGGTGCCGTCCCGGCACGTTCCCGCTGGTCGCGGTGCCGGTCCGGGTCACCCCGTGCGGACCGGTGCCGGGGCCGGCGGGTGGGTCAACCCTGAAACGCCGAAGGCGCGCGCAGCGGGGTTGATGCGCCCGCTCCCGTCCATGACCATCAGAGCCAGACGAGGACACCACCCCGAAAGGCCCTTGACACGACATAGGAGCTTCCTGGCGCAGCCCGACCGCGCGGCCGCCCGAGGGCAGCATCTCGCCCTACCGCCGCCGAGCTCGCCAGGCTCTGTCCCCGGGCTGGCGCGTGGTGACCCGCTGGGAGGTCGACGGGATGCCAAACCCTGCCCACCCAACGCTCACCGCGCGCCATTGCGCTCGGACCATCCCGGAGGCCTGCTGCCAGGCGAGGGCTGGCACTTCAGTGTGAAGGCGGATGTGGAGAGTTCCTGCGGCCACCTTGGAGACCAGCCCGTCCGGTGAGGGGATCAAGTTCAACCCACCGGAGGACGCCTCGAAGGTCGTTCGTCGCCCTCGATGGCCTCCCCAGTAGCTTTGAGCTAAGATCCAGTTATGGCTGCTCGCATTCCGCCGTTCCTCCTGCGGCTTCGCGTGCAGAATTTTCGAAGCCTGCGCCACGTTGACTTGACGCTCCAGCCGCTTAACGTGCTTGTCGGACCGAACGGCGCAGGAAAGAGCAACCTCTTGGATGTAATAACTTTTCTAGGCGACTCCGTACGCGAAGATTTAGCCCCAGCCCTAGCCAAACGAGGTGGCTATGATCGTGTGCGCTTTCGCGGCGTCGACTCAAACGGACGCGAATGGGTTGAAATTGAGATTGAAGCCGCAGTTACGAAGTATGGAACCCGAACGGCCGCCGATCGTTACACTCTTAGGTTCAAGGCAGTTCGACTCACACGCCGCAGTCAGCCCGGCGGCGATCTCCTGCTCGTACCGGACCGAAGAGGCCTTAGACGCGAAGAATCCTTCATGTTCAAAAGAACCGAAGGTCGCGGGCGCCGAATCAACATCACAGGTCGAGACTTGTCCATCATCACCGATTCGGAACCCACTCGAAATAGGATTCTCCAGGAGGGTTCGCTAGGACTATCCACACTTCCTCGCCTCGGACCAGAAGAGGGCGGTGGTAGCGAACAAGTCGAGGCGCTTGCTTCCCTCTTCGCGAGCTTCAGGGTTTTCGACGTCAACGTTGACGCCATCAGGAAGAGTCGCGACGAGCTCATGAGCCCGCGCCTCTACAACGACGCAAGCAACTTGGCAAGCTACATGCAGCACCTCAAGGAGTTCGATCCCGAACGGTTTGCGCTACTAGAGGAGGACGCGCGACTGTTCATACCGGGACTGGAGGAACTTGAAGTAGGTTCAATCGGGGGTGCATCAACAGCCTCGGTGGTTCGTCTGCGCGAACACGGCCTGAAGAATCTGACGGAACTTGCCGAAGCGTCGTACGGTTCAATTCGCGCCATTGCTCTACTTGCCTTATTGTACGATCCTCGGCCGCCCAAGCTAACCTGCGTTGAAGAGATCGATCATGGGCTCCACCCCTACGTACTAGACAGGCTGGTCGAACTACTTCGACAAGCTTCCCGTCGAACGCAGCTACTGATTGCCACTCATTCGCCAGCGCTGGTTAACAGGCTTGAGCCGTCCGAACTGATCGTCTGCGAGCGCGATGAGGACGCCGGTTCCCGGATACCGGCCATAAGCTCTGACTACGTCCGCAAGATGGAATACGCAGCCGACGGCGAGCTAGGACTTGGCGAGCTATGGTTCACAGGCGCTCTAGGCGGAGTTCCGAACCTGTGAGCAGAAGACTCAGCGCAAGAACACCCGTATTCGCAATGTATGCAGAGCATCCCCATGACGGTCGGGCGATTCGGGAGCTTATTAACGGACTACGTCCCGAAGTGAATGCCCTGACACGGATGCAAATCCTAAGAAGGCCACCAACACTGGTTAAAAGTCTACAAGAGGCCAAGCGGCGGACACGTGCATCAAAAGTGATCGCAACGCTTAGAGCAGTTAACCGGACAGACGGGCTGGCGGGTGTCTTATTTCACGAAGATGCCGACAGTTTAGAGCCTGCTCATAATGACGTCGAGGCTACGTACAGAGCTACTTATGCTGCCGCGCCTTGCGAAATAGTGGTGGCAGCTCCAGCTTGGGAGCTTGAAACGTGGTGGTTCCTATTTCCCGATGCGGTAGCGGCGGTCTGCGCAGCATGGGTCGCTCCGAGGAAATTCAGCGGAAAGGACGTTGGGCGTGTCCGACAATCAAAGGAGGAGTTAGCTCGCTGTGTTAGACCCGGAGGACGACGACCGGGATCGTTCCGCGAATACCGCGAAGAAGACGGTGAACGAATTGCGCGAAATGCAGTCCGAATGGGCCTTCTTGATAAGCCCGACGCCTCGTCGGCGAGCTGGAAACGATTCGTTGACCAGATAGTAACCTTCAGACTACCTCGATAGCCGAGGATCGGTATGTATTTGGCCGCAAGACCGGAACCGTCGAGTCGCGCAAGTGTCGGTTTCCTAGTGTCGCGTAACTGTTCTGACTTTATCTCGTTGATCTAATATGCTGATGTTGACAGAATCCGATCGCACCGGGCTGCTGGCGATGATCAATGGTACGAGTGTTGTCGCGCGTGTCGCGACGCGTGCGCGGATCGTGTTGTGGCGTTCCGACGGTTATTTGAAGAAGGATGTCGCGTCGCGCGCCGGCGTGTCTCGTCCAACTGTCGACGCAGTACTTGC
>JBOHEO010000260.1:0-6138 GCA_050701055.1 Pseudonocardia sp.
AGGAACCTTTACCTCGGTGCGCGCCCTCATCAAGCAGATCAAGGACTACATCAACACGTGGAATCTCAACCCGAGGCCGTTCTCGTGGACAGCGACCACTGACGAGATTCTCGCCAAGGTCAAGATTGTCGAGGCCAATGTGCGGAAGCTGGTTGACAACAATTCCAAGTAAATGGCGATTCGTTACGCGACACTAGCAGCGGGATATGGAACAGAACCACGGCGAGAGCTACGCGGCCGAGGATCGACAGGCGGTGCGTGGCGGCTGGGCGGTTGCCTCCGTCACGACGATCAACCATGCGCACATCCTGACACGGGAGCGGCGTACCGCGCTGGGAGTTGGACAAGATCGCTGCCAGTCGAGGGCGCCCGAGGGGCCCCGCGGATCGGACTGGACGCGGGCATGCGAGGTTGATCGGGGCAACAACAAGTCGGTGACTTTCCGTGTCCGCCGCCCTCGCCTGGTCGTTCAGGACCGCAAAGTTCGAATCCGGCGAAGCACCTCGTCCGGCCCGAGGGCGCGTGAGATAGTGTGCATATCGGGACTGCGGGTCGAACCTGTGAGGGCGAGGCGGACCAGCTGTGAGGCTTCGCGGATGGGAGCCGGGAAACGCGTCCGGGTTCTTCTTGTAGTCCTTGGAGCTAGCGCGAACCCGTGCTTGGTGCTGATCTCGCGGATCTGGTTGAACCACTGGATGGGGTCGTCGAGGTGCTGGTAGCTGTCGGCGAGGTCGCCCGCGAACGCGGTGATGACCGCGGGATCGACCGGTGACGTGGCGCTGACACGTTCGTCGGTGGGGCCGGTGAGTGGCGTGAACAGATGGGGGAAGGAGAAGCCGTACGCCGCACGGAAATCGGACCACTTGCGCAGGTCTTTGCGGGGGTTGGGGACGCCGTCACGCTCGACGGCCAGCGCGCGCAGCGCGAGGGCGGGTTCAGCGTCGAGGATTGCGCGGAGCTCGGACCTAGAGGTCGACGTGCACCCGCCGGGCGTCGAGCACGTCGACGTCGATCCCTCGGCAGGGCGTGCGTCGCGCCGGGGCTCATCGGCAGGGACGGTAGCGCCACGGTCCGACAGTTCGCGGCGCCCGGGAACGAGCTCTATCGCCGTGATGGCGGCGGTTCTCGCGCGGGATGCTCCTGAGCCTTGACCTCCCCGCGAAGGTCGCCGGTGCGGTCACTGGTGTCGGTGTGGTCGTTGCCGCGCTCACCTCGCGCGGGCTCTTGAGCAGCGAGCAGCTACGGCTGCTGCCGGTGCTGTGGAGCGGACTCGGGGGCACGCCCAACTCCCAGACGCTAGTCAGGTGGGTTACGCAGGATGAGGTAGCGGCCTGGGTGTTCCTGGAACTCAACCGCGGCGCTGATGTCGGTGTCGGTGAACTGTGCGGTGGTGGGATCGGCGGTGACGACGAGCTTGTCGTCGTCGTCGTCGATGCGGTGGATCACGGCGATGGTGGTGCCGTCGGCGTGGGTGAGGGGTTGGTCGGTGCCGAGGTAGTAGCCGTCGAGTTCGTCGCCGTCGGGGGCGTGGGTGCCGGGGACGTAGCCGTAGTTGATGGGGTAGCGGTAGCCGTGGACGGGGTGCAGGCTCCCGGCGGGGCGATCAAATTGCAGTGTCACCTGTTGGTGCAGGTAGCTCAGGGCCAGCTCCAGTGAGGCGGTCCGCTCGGCGCGGATGCTGGAGGCATCATGGTCGGCCATGCCGACCATGATGCCTCGGCCTCGGCGATTTGGCATGGCTACTGCGAGCTGGGCTGTGCGGTGGGTCGGGGTTGCCCGATCCAGGTGCACAGGTAGTCCATGTGCACGAGCCGCTTGTCCTGCGGGACGTAGGGGTCCTGCGGGAACGGAACCTCCGGAGCGACGTCGCGTGGGCAGTAGGGGTCGCGGGCGAACAGCGATCGCTGCCCAGTGTCGTGAGCGTGGTGGAGGTAGGAGCGGGCGGCGCAGCCACCTCGGCAGGAGTGGAGTAGCGCGCACCCGTCACAGCCGGGGATCGCTTCGGGGTGGGCGTTGCGGCGGCGGAACGCCGCGAACTGGGGGGAGCTGATGATGTCGGCGAGGTCATCAGTGATCAGGTTTCCGGTCTTGTAGTCGTGCAGGTAGACGCACGGGGAGACCGGGATCCGCCCATCGGGGGTGATGGAGTGGATGCGGAACGAGGTCCGCCCACACGGGCAGCCCTGGGCGCCGGCGTAGGAGCTGACCGCGGCGATGGGGGGCTCGCCGAGGTCGATGGGGTCGCACGCGGCGAGCAGTTGAGAGAACCCGGCGTAGTACTGCTCGGCGGGTAGCGCGGAGTCCATGTGGGCGGGCTCGACGGGCTTGATCGGGTTGATCCGGACGTGGGCGTCGTAGCGGCGGGCCAGGTCGATGAGGGCGTCGATCCGGTCAGGGGTGAAGTTCCAGTTCATCGCGCAGGTGATGATGCTGTGGTCGATCCCCGCGTTCTGGCACAACTCCAGGGCGCCCAGGACCTGGTTGAAGAGCTTCGCGCCGCGGTTGCGGTTGTGCTCGTCGGGATAGGGCGAGTCGAGGCTGACGTCGACGTCGTTGAGTTTGGCGAACGCGGCGGGATGGTCGCGTTGCAGGTGCAGCAGGGTGATGCCCGAGGTGGTCAGCCCGACGAGGATGTCCCGGTCGGTGAGCGTGTCGATGATCGTCGGGAGCAGGGTGTCGCCGGGGTTGGGGCCGTTGGTGAACAGCGGCTCGTTCCCGCCAAGATTGACGGTCTCGACGCCATTGATCGCGAGCTGGTCCACGATTCGCTCGATGATCGGCACCGAAAAGTTCGCGCCCTTCTCCCGTGCCGACATCGAGTAGCAGTGGGTGCAGCGGTAGGGGCAATCGTTGCCCAGGGTCCAGCCGATGTTGAGGATCGTCGCGGGGCATTCGTCGAGTTCGGGGTGTTCGAGCGGGCCCACCTCGCGGCGGAAGTGTTCGGTCGGGTCGATCATCGGCAGTTCGCGGGGCTGTGCGGGAGGCTCCCAGGGCTTGCGCACCTGTGTCACCGCGGTGAGCGGGATCCTGATTGCCCGGTTGGTGGGGATGGGGACGTCGTTCACTGGTGCTCCTGTCGTCCAGGGGGTTGCCCGGGGTCGGCGGGTCAGCAGATGAAGGGGTTGTCCTCGGCGTCGTAGGTCAGGCCGGCGCTAGTGTAGGCGGCGTCGGTGCGGACGGCGAGGTTGCGGTACCAGCCGGCGGTAGCGGTGATGCGTTCCTCGGTGAACTCCGCCAGTTCCTGCGCGGTACCGCCGTCGGTGACAGCGTCGAGAACCGCGCGGAAGAACCGCAGATCGCTCTGGCGCAGCGCGATGGCCAGTTCGTGGAACACCGCCCGGTCGGGCGCGTCGATCGCCTTGGGCGCCGAGAGCGGGTCGATCGTCATGTCGTAGATTCGGCTGTGGCTGCGCTGCCAGCCCTTGAGCGCGTGGTAGACGGTTCGTGCGGCGGGGTCGGCGACGGGGTAGTGATTGTTGCCCAGCCCGGTCGTGTCGATCTGGAGCAGCCCGCGGCGGTCCAGGGTCCGGGTGAACGGGGTGCCCGCGGCGGCGTACATCTCGGTGAATACGCCCTTGGACACGATCTGAGGGTGTGCGGTCATGCCCGCCCAGTTGTCCTCCAGCTCGGCCATGGTGGTGGCGTGGTCGAACAGGATGTGCCCGGCCTGCACGATCAGCCCATGCCGGGCGAACCCCGCCAGCGCCCGCCAGTTGTCGGCCACGTCGGCACGCTTGGCCATCCGCCGCAGCGCCGTGGGGGAGAAGTTCTCGATCCCGCAGGCGAAGGAGAAGAACCCGGCCGCGGCCAGCGGGGCCAGGACGTCGTCGTCGACCCGGTCAGCGCGGACCTGTCCGCGCAGCCCCATCGTCAGACCCCGGCCGGTGATCTCGACTGCCAGCTCGGCGCACCAGGCGGGACCGCGGGGTGGTTCCACCAGACTGTCGTCGATCACCTTGACGTACCGGACGCCCTGGGCGGCGAGCGCTTCGAGTTCGTCGACGAACCCGGTGATCGAGCGTTGTCGCCACTGCGGGCCACCGCCGAGGCGCTCGAACGCCACGATCGAGCAGAACGTGCACGACGCCTGACAGCCTCGTGATGACTGGACGTGCACCAGGCTGCGCCGTGCCAGGGTCAACGCCAGGGTGTCCCGCGCGGGCAGCGGGAGCTCGTCCAGATCGACGGTCGGTGCTCGGGCGGGGTTGTGCACCACCCGCCCGTCGGTGTCGTGCCAGCTGATCCCGGCCACCGAGGTGAGCAGCGGAGACCCGGTCGCGGCGTAGGCGGCCAGCTCCACGATGGTCTGCTCGCCCTCACCTCGGACCACGACATCGAACCCGGCAGCCAAGAACTCCGCGGGATGGAAGGTCGGGCCGTACCCGCCGGCGACCAGCAGCCCGCCGAACCCGGCCCCCCGCAGCAGCCCGGCGATCTCCAGTGCCCGTGCCATGTTCGACCGGTAGCACGCGAAACCGACCAGCAGCGGCCAGCCACCGTCCAGCACCTCAGCGGCGATCTGCTCCGAGGTGAGCCCGGCCAGCCAGCCGTCGACCACCCTCACCTGATACCGGGAACCGCGCAGCACCGCGGCGAGGTAGCCAAGTCCGAGGTTTTCTTCGGCTGTCCGGTGGGTCACTGGCGCCGGAGTCACCAGCGCTATCCGCTCGGCACGGCCCAGCCCTCTGATGGTGTCACCCCCACCTAATCGAATCTTGTCGCGGTTGCACTTCGTCGTAATCTGGATCTTCGCAGTCGTCAATACGCGCCCGTCGCTGCACCGGGCGCCCGGTGAGTGGGTGGTCGTGGCCGTCACGTTGCCCTCCGGTCATCGACGAGCGAGGTCGAGAACAGGGCATGTACGGTCTGAGGGTGGGCGCGCAGGATTCCAAGGAAGGCGCGGAGGGACGCGCGCGTGGTCGGCGGGGGCGGCACGAGGTTGACGAAGCGGTCGACGAGAGGGCTCGCGCCGCCAGTCATCTGCGGGCAGGCGGCGGCCAGGACCCGCACTGCCGCGTGCAAGAACTCGTACTCGGACCGAAGATCGACGACCACTCGCATCAACGCCCCCTTGCAGCGGCGCCGACCATCACCTCGTGGTCGGCCTCGCACGGACGGTAGTGGAGCCGGCCCCGCGCGCGGGCGGCTTTGAGGAAACTGCCAGCGACGAAAGCCGGTCCGAGCCAGCATCTTGGCCCGCGGCCCCAGGCCCTTGCTCTGCGCCTCCCTGTCCATCGTCATCGCCCGTTGACCTACACGACCGCCACTGGATGTGGCTGCGCCTGAGGACCGTCGACTCGACCCGACGCGTAATGGATCTTGCGCCGCCGCTACGGCTAGCAAACGTCCGGCCTGCGCAACCGCCTCTCGGTCGATATTCATGGAGGAGGCGTGCGCGCCGAGCAGCGGCGGCATTGGATGGGGTCGATCGCCACGCCGTTGCGGATGCGGTGCGGGTGACGTCGCGGCCGACACATGTCGGCGAGGTCGAGCATCGCGCCGCAGCGGCAGGCAAGGACTGAGTGGCCGGGTCGAGGTGAAGTGATGGTGTCACCGTGCGACGGTGCCGGGCCTGACGGGATCAATTTGCACCTCCTTGTTGATTGACACTGAAAGATCCGGTAGCCGGAGGACAATTAGCGGTGTGGTATGCGCCGCAAGTACGACGGGAAGGACTCCGCGGAGGCCCGAACGTAGAGCCCAGCCGTCTCGAGGAGAAATCGCGCACCTCGCGGCGGCCGGAGGTGCGACAACTGCACATCGTTCATGGAAGCTGCTGGTGCGAGGCCAGCAAACGCTATCTTGGCGGCCGGACACGGCCAGCTCGTCAAGGTGGTGAGACAGCCCGCGCATAATCCGTCCGACAGTCGCCGGTGCAGGGACAAGGTTCGTGTCGGGCCGCCACACTGGTTGGCCATGAATTGCACGGCGACTTCTATGACGGACCAGCCGGATTCGTCAGTGCTGCTAGTGTCGCGTAACGAATCGCCATTTACTTGGAATTGTTGTCAACCAGCTTCCGCACATTGGCCTCGACGATCTTGACCTTGGCGAGAATCTCGTCAGTGGTCGCTGTCCACGAGAACGGCCTCGGGTTGAGATTCCACGTGTTGATGTAGTCCTTGATCTGCTTGATGA
>JBOHEO010000261.1:0-6001 GCA_050701055.1 Pseudonocardia sp.
CGTTCGCACCGGCTGGCCAGTGGCCGAGCGAGGGGGGCGTTGCCGCAGAACGAAGCATCCCGTCGCCCCCAAGCGGGGGCGGCGGGATGCTTCGGGTAGGTCGCCGCGGCGCTCAGAGCGCGGGAGCCTCGTCGACGAGCAGGTTGCGGATGCGGTTCGGATCGACCGGGATGCCCGGGCCCGCGGTCGTCGAGACCGTGATCTTCTTGATGTACCGACCCTTGGCGGCGGACGGCTTGGCCCGCAGGATCTCGTCGAGCGCCGCCCCATAGTTCTCCACCAGCTTCTCGGTGGGGAAGGACGCCTTGCCGATCACGATGTGCAGGTTGGCCTGCTTGTCCACCCGAAAATTGATCTTGCCACCCTTGATGTCCTGGATGGCCTTGGTGACGTCCGGGGTGACGGTGCCGGTCTTCGGGTTCGGCATCAGGCCGCGGGGCCCGAGGATGCGGGCGATCCGGCCGACCTTGGCCATCTGGTCCGGGCTGGCGATGGCGGCGTCGAACTCCAGCCAGCCACCCTGGATGCGCTCGATGAGGTCCTCCGCACCCACGACGTCGGCGCCGGCAGCCTCGGCCTCGACCGCCTTGTCGCCGGTGGCGAACACGATGACGCGGGCGGTCTTGCCGGTGCCGTGCGGCAGGTTGACGGTGCCGCGGACCATCTGGTCGGCCTTGCGCGGATCGACGCCCAGCCGCATCGCGACCTCGACGGTGGCGTCCATCTTCGAGGTACTCGCGGTCTGCTTCGCCAGGCCGGCGGCTTCGAGCGGGCTATAGAACCGCTCGCGGTCGACGAGCTCGGCGGCCTTGCGGTAGTTCTTGCTGCGCTTCATGAATCTGTCCCTCGTTCTCAGTCAGGTCGTGGTGCGAGCCGCCACAGGGCTCTCCCACACTTGCGTTCAATGCAACGTTTCAGCCCGAGACCGTGATGCCCATCGACCGCGCGGTGCCGGCGATGATCTTCGCGGCCTGGTCGATGTCCGTGGCGTTGAGATCACGCAGCTTTGTCTGCGCGATCTGGCGTACCTGGTCCATGGTCACCGTAGCGACCTTCCTGATATGCGGCTCACCGCTGCCCTTCTCGACGCCGGCCGCCTTGAGCAGCAGGCGCGCCGCGGGCGGGGTCTTGAGCTCGAAGGTGAACGACCGGTCCTCGAAGACCGAGATCTCCACGGGCACGACGTCGCCGCGCTGCGACTCCGTGGCGGCGTTGTAGGCCTTGCAGAACTCCATGATGTTGACACCGTGCTGGCCGAGCGCGGGACCGACCGGGGGTGCGGGAGTGGCCGCGCCGGCCTTGATCTGGAGCTTGATGATCGCGGAGAGCTTCCGCTTCTTGGGGGGCATCTCGGGTTCCTCGTCGTCTTGTCAGTGTCTGGTCAGATCGTGCGGGATTCAGATCTTGGAGACCTGGGTGAACGCCAGCTCGACCGGGGTCTCCCGGCCGAAGATGGACACCAGGACCTTCAGCTTCTGCCCGTCGACGTTGACCTCGTTGATCGTGGCCGGCAGCGTGGCGAACGGACCGTCCATCACGGTGACCGACTCGCCCACCTCGAAGTCGACCTCGACCGTGCTCTTGCCCGCGCCCGTCGCCGGACCGCCGGACTTGCCGGCCGCCGCCTTGGGCGCCTCGATGCGCGGCAACAGGAACTTGACCACGTCGTCGAGGGACAGCGGCGAGGGCTTGGAGGTGGCGCCCACGAAACCGGTGACACCCGGGGTGTTGCGCACCGCCCCCCACGACTGGTCGTTGAGCTCCATCCGGACCAGGATGTAGCCGGGCAGCACCTTGCGCTGCACCTGCTTGCGCTGGCCATTCTTGATCTCGGTGACCTCCTCGGTGGGCACCTCGACCTGGAAGATGTAGTCCTCGACGTCCAGGGTCTGCACCCGGGTCTCGAGGTTGGTCTTCACCTTGTTCTCGTAGCCGGCGTAGGAGTGCACGACGTACCAGTCGCCGGGGGCGCGCCGCAGCGCCGCACGAAGCTCCTCGGCGGGATCGGCTTCCACGGTCGCCACATCAGCGGCGCCCTCGACCTGGTCCACCTCGGGGTCGCCCTCGACCAGCTCGTCGACGAGGCCGCCCTCGACCGGCGCCACGACCGTCTCGACATCGTCGGCCGGGTCATCACCTGCGAAGTCCGGCGATGCTGCGTCCGACGACGCGACCGCAGCGCCATAGGCGACCTCGACGTCGGCGTCCTGAACCGAGCGGCCCGGCTCCGGAGCCGCCGCATCCGCGACGGCATCGGCCGAGGTCGCCTCCAGAGCATCCTCGTCGTCGATGTCGGTCGGCCGCCGGCCGCCGTCTGAGGAACTCACGCGCGTCTCGCTTCCTATCGTCAAGGTAGTTCGCTCGTGACGTGTCATTCGCCTGTCAGAGTGTGCGCTCGTGCCATCAGGTGCCGAACAGGAGCAGCACACCCCGCTGGAACAGCCAGTCCAATGCCGAAACCAGCGCGATCATGAACGACACGAAGATCAACACAACGATCGTGTAGGTCATGAGCTGGTTGCGGGTGGGCCAGATGACCTTCCGCAGCTCGGCGACCACCTCGCGCAGGAACCGGATCAACCGACTCGGCAGCGACGCCCTTTCCGGGCGGTTCTCCCGAACGGCCGTGGGCCGACCCTTGCCCTCCGGTGCCGGGCGGGAACGCCGACCCCGACGGTCGGCGGCGGTGCTCGGGCGTTCCCGCCCTGCCTCGCCCGCCTCGCGCTCCTCAGTCACGCCCGCATCCTCCAGCTCGCTCGCGGACCCGGTGTGACCGGATCCGCGACTTCTCGGTTTGCCGCTTCGCGATTCATCGTGGCAGGGGTGACAGGACTTGAACCTGCAACCTGCGGTTTTGGAGACCGCTGCTCTGCCAATTGAGCTACACCCCTCAACCAGCTCCGTCCCGGATCTGGCCTGGTACGGAGCGGGTGCACCGGAACTGCCGCGATGCACCCAGCGAATCGAGTGTACGACACCCGGGCGTGGACGCCGCACGCGCCCGATGGGCGAGGGCGCAGGTGGGCGGGACGGGGCCGGTGGGAGAAGCCCACGATCCTCGACCCCGTCGCCGTGGGGGAGGATGTCGGCATGATCAGCGCAACCTCCGCAACCCCCGTCCGGCACCGCATCTCGGCCCGGATCGGCGGCATCGCCGAGTCCGCCACGCTGGCCGTCGACGCGAAGGCCAAGGCGCTCAAGGCGGCGGGCCGCCCGGTTATCGGCTTCGGCGCAGGCGAGCCCGACTTCCCCACCCCGGCGCCGATCGTCGCGGCCGCCCAGGCTGCCTGCGCCGACCCGCGCAACCATCGTTACTCCCCCGCCGGCGGGCTTCCCGAACTGCGCGAGGCGATCGCGGCGAAGTCCCGGCGCGACTCCGGCCTGGAGATCGCCGCGAGCCAGGTGCTGGTCACCAACGGCGGCAAGCAGGCGGTCTACCAGGCATTCGCCACCCTGCTCGACCCGGGCGACGAGGTGCTGCTCCCCGCGCCCTACTGGACCACCTATCCCGAGGCGATCACGCTGGCCGGGGGCGTGCCGGTCGTCGTGCGCTGCGGTCCGGAGACCGATTTCCTGCCTTCGGTGGAGCAGCTCGAGGCCGCCCGTACCGAGCGGACGAAGGTCCTCCTGTGGTGCTCGCCGTCCAACCCGACCGGCGCCGTCGCCTCCCGCCCGCTCACCGAGGCCGTCGGACGCTGGGCCGTCGACAACGACGTGTGGGTCGTCACCGACGAGATCTACGAGCACCTGGTCTACGACGGCGCCGAGACGGTGTCGATGCCGGTCGCGGTGCCCGAGCTCGCCGGCCGCGCCGTCGTGCTCAACGGTGTGGCCAAGACCTACGCGATGACGGGGTGGCGGGTCGGCTGGATGGTCGGCCCACCCGACGTCATCAAGGCCGCCACCAACCTCCAGTCGCACCTGAGCTCGAACGTCTGCAACGTCGCCCAGCGCGCGGCGCTCGTGGCCGTGTCCGGGCCGCTCGACGCGGTCGCGGAGATGCGGGCCGCCTTCGACCGGCGGCGGCGCACGATCGTGGAGCTGCTCGCCGCGATCCCGGGTGTGCAGTGCCCGACGCCCCACGGCGCGTTCTACGCGTACCCGTCAGTGCAGGCCCTGCTCGGCCGCGAGATCCGCGGCACCCGCCCGCGGGACAGCGTGGCGCTGGCAGCCCTGGTACTGGAACACGCCGAGGTGGCCGTGGTGGCGGGCGAGGCGTTCGGGACACCCGGATTCTTCCGCCTGTCCTATGCCCTCGGAGACGAGGACCTGCGCACGGGTGTGGAACGCATGGGCGCACTGCTCGCCGAGGCCCGCTGAACACCCGTCGATGTCGGCCGGCCGGTTCGGCCGGCACCGCGGCCCGCCCAGGAGCACGATCAGGGCAGCAGAACCTCGGCGGTTGCGCGACCGAACACCGTCTTGCCGTCGAACCGCGCGGTGATCGCGACCCGGGCGACCCGTACCCCGTCGTGCTCGACGACCTCGGCGACCGTCCCGGAGAATTCGACGCGTGCGCCCTCGTCGTCGTCGGGCACCACGACGGGACGGGTGAAGCGGACGCCGCAGCTGCGCACCACGGCCGGGTCACCCGCCCATGAGGTGATCATCCGCCCGGCCAGTGCCATCGTCAGCATCCCGTGGGCGATGACGCCGGGCAGGCCCACGGATCCGGCGACGCGGTCGTTCCAGTGGATCGGGTTGAAGTCGCCGGAGGCGCCGGCGTAGCGCACGAGGTCGGCGCGGGTGACCCGCAGCGCCAGCGGCGGCAGCTCGTCGCCGACGGCGATGGCGGTGAGGTCGGTCATGACACCTGAGTGACCAGGAGCGCGTTGGTCGTGGCCACCGATGCTCCGGTCGAGTCCGCGACCTCGCACCGCAGGGTCAGCAGGTGGCTGCCTCCCCGGGTACGCAGCTCGTCCACGTGCACCGTGGTGACCAGCTCATCGCCACCGTGGATCGGCCGGTGCAGCGTGATGGCCTGATCACCGTGCACCATTCGCGGGTAGTCCCAGCCGAACGCCGGGTCGCGGAGGAACGCCTCGATGAGCGGCATCGTGAACGTGACGGTGAACGTCGGCGGTGCCACGACATCAGGATGCCCGGCAGCGCGGGCGGCCTCGACGTCGTGACACACAAGCGCGCCCTCGCCGATGGCGCGGGCGAACTCACGGATCTTTTCGCGGCCGACCCGATACGGCTCTGCCGGCGGCAGCGCACGGCCGACGAAGGCTGGGTCGGGCACGTTCAGCGGGTCTCGCGGTGCTCGCGGTGGGTGCCGCAGTTGGGGCAGAACTTCTTGATCGTGAGCCGGTCGGGGTCGTTGCGCCGGTTCTTCTTGGTGATGTAGTTGCGGTGCTTGCACTGCTCACACGCCAGCGTGATCTTCGGCCGGACGTCGGTCGCCTTGCCCACGGGAGTGCCTCCTACTGGTGAATCTCACTTGTTGATCACGAGGTCAGTTCGGTAGCGGTGGCCGGACTTGAACCGGCGACACAGCGATTATGAGCCGCTTGCTCTACCAACTGAGCTACACCGCTTCGCGAGGCCGGTCCCGACCGTCGCTGGAGCCCCTTTACGGAATCGAACCGTAGACCTTCTCCTTACCATGGAGACGCTCTGCCGACTGAGCTAAAGGGGCGGCACGGCTGCCCGGGACGAGTCCCAGCGGCCGTGGACAATGCTACACAACCCCATCACCCAGCCCGGCCCCGCACCCCACCCCGACGCCCTACGATGGCTCTCGCGCGTTACTTCTGAGTAACCATGCTCGGATGCCGATCCGTGCGAAGGGGGACGGCGATGACGCCGACGACCGAGATCACCTCGTGGAGCGGGCGCCCGGACCTGTCGGACATCGAGAACTTCTGGGCCGCGCCGATGGCCGCGCGGGCGGCCGCATTCGCCGCGCTGCGTGAGCGCGAACCGGTGCCCTTCTACGCCGAGCCCGACTTCGCCGTCCTGCCCCCCGGCCCCGGATACTGGGCGTTGACCCGCCTCG
>JBOHEO010000262.1:0-5985 GCA_050701055.1 Pseudonocardia sp.
GACCAACGGGTCCCGCTGCACCTTGGTGGGATAGAGGCCCTCCGCGGTCCGGAGCGCGCGCACCGCGTCGTCGTCACGCCCGCGCAGCTGCACCAGCGCCCGCCCGTGGTGTGCCCAGTAGAAGGCCCGGACCGACGGGAAGGGATGGCGGTCGGGGTCGACGTCCTGGGCGATACTCACCGCGCGGTCGGGCTCGCCCGATTCGAGCGCATTGAACATCCGATTCATCCCGACGTTGATCGGCCCGAACACGATCCCCAGCGCGTCGGCCGCGCCGGTCGCCCCGAACCGCCCGGCTATCTCGGCGGTGGCGTCCATCGGCGCGGCCGCATCATTCGGCCGGCCATCCAGCACCGCGACCAATCCATGGGCCGCTGTCAACCAGCACACCAGACCGGCGGTGTCGGCTGTGGTCGGCGGCAACGTGAGCACGTCCAGCTCGGCCCGCCCCGGCTCGAATGCCCCACCGAAGAGCAGCGTGTCAGCCACGGCGAACCCGGCCATGCCCAGCATGGTCACCTCACCGTGCTCCTGGGCCAGGCGCCGGGCCAGGAACACGGCGCGCCGGCACAGGTCGGCCGGTGCTGCCGCCACCGACAGCCACGGGCGGGTGACGTGCACGTGCAGGTACACGGCCAGGGTGAGCACCTCGCCGTGGCCGGTGCCGGTGGCCAGGGTGGTGTGCAGGTCTCGGATCAGCCCGGGCAGGCCGGTGGCGACCTCGACGAACTGGCTCGCCCGCCGCTGCGCGTGGATCTGGGTCACCCGGTCCCGCAGCACCGCCACCGGCAGCACCAACCCACCCGGGTGATCGACGTCGATCGCGTCCAGGGCGAGGCGGATCGCCTCAATGGAACTGTCGGTGTGCCCGTTGGCGGGTGCGGGGATGGGCAGCGAGGTCAGCTCCGACGGTGCGATCTGCAGAGCGTCCGCCAGGGTAACGACCAGCGACAGTCGGTCGAGGGCCCGGTCACCGGTCTCGAGCCGGGACAGATGACTCTCGGAGATCCCGGCGAGCCCGGCGATCACCGCGAGCGACTTGCCCCGCACGGTCCGGATTCGGCGCAGCCGCTGACCGATGGTGCGGTCATCTCCCAGCGCGGAGGTACGCTCATCCACGTCCGATCACCTTCGTCTTGTCGATCCACGCCCCCGGAGCCTGCCAGCTCGCGGGGGCGCTCCTCATCTTCTGCGCGCCACCGTACAGCGGGGATACGGCCTGTCGACGTCAGGTTCTTAGCAGTCCTCGAAACCGTGCTATCAGGATCGCGTCCCGCGCGTCCTGCCGGTCACCGTGTCGATCCTCTCCGGCCCGCCCTGTCCGAGCCGGCCACGCCGAAGACGTTCGGACCATCGTCTCGTCTCGTCGAGGTGCAGCGCCCAGACCGACTCCGAGCCCGCCCGCTACCCTGCTGCGGTGACCGCAACGCGCTCCGGGCCAGCTGATCTCGGCCTGGTCTCGCAGCTGAGCCGGTTCGTCGCGGTCGGCGCCTTCTGCGCGCTGGTCGACTTCGGCGCCTATCACGGGCTACTCGCGCTCGGCACGTGGGTGCACCTGAGCAAGGCGATCAGCTTCATCTGCGGCACCACCACCGCGTACCTGCTCAACCGGCACTTCACGTTCGCCACCGCGGGCGGGCCTCGCCGGCTCGCTGGCTTCATGCTCCTCTACGGCACGACCTTCGCGCTCAACGTCGGCACGAACGCGCTCATGCTCGCGGTGCTGCCGGAGCTACCGCTGCGGGTCAGCGTCGCGTGGGTGATCGCACAGGGTATCGCCACGATGATCAACTTTGTGATGCTGCGGACGATCATCTTCCGTAGCTGAGGAACGTCCCACGGATCTTGCGAGTGAACCGGCGCCGCGTCAGGCGCTGCCCGCGTCAGGCGCTGCGGCCCAGGCCGATCCACGCGAAACCGGCCCGCCGCAGTACGTCAGGGTCGAGCAGGTTGCGGGTGTCGACCACGACGGGGACGTCCACCACCCCGCCCAGCGCAGCCCAGTCCAGCGTCCGGAAATCCGGCCACTCGGTGAGCACCACCAGCGCCGACGCGTCCTTGGCAACCAGCAGCGGGTCGTCGGTGACCGTGACCGCGTCCGTCATGCCGGGCACCGCGGCCGGGCATGACGGGTCGAAACCGGTCAGCACGGCGCCTTCCGCGCGCAACAGTGCGGCGACGTCCAGCGCGGGTGAGCCACGCAGGTCCTCGGTGCCGGCCTTGAAGGTCAACCCGAGCAGCCCGATCCGGCGTCCCGAGAGATCACCGCCGACGGCCGCACGAACCTTGTCGACGACCCGTTCGCGCTGCCGATCGTTCGTCCGCCGGCTCGCGGACACGAGCTCGAATTCCATCCCCACGGCCTCGGCGATCTGCAGCAGCGCCTGGGTGTCCTTCGGGAAGCAGGAACCGCCCCAGCCCGGGCCGGGTGACAGGAACGTCTGCCCGATCCGCCGGTCGTAACCCATGCCTTCGGTGACCTCGATGACGTCGGCGCCGAGCCGTTCGCAGAGTTCGGTGAGGGCGTTGACGTAGGAGAGCTTCATGGCCAAGAAGCAGTTCGCCGCATACTTGACCATCTCGGCGCTGGCCGCGTCGGTGAGTTGGGTGGGAGCGCCGAGCTTCGCGTAGAGCGCAGCCACGCGCGCCGCGGCGTCCTGCGCGTCGCTGCCGACGACGATCCGGTCGGGATGCAGGAAGTCGTGCACCGCGCTGCCCTCGCGGAGGAACTCCGGGTTGCTCACCACCGAGACATCCCGGCGCCCCAGCAGCTCGCGGGTGGCCTCGGCCGTGCCGACGGGCACCGTGGACTTGTTGACCACCACGCAGCCGGCCGGCAGCAGATGCCGCACCTCCTCCGCGACGGTCCGCACCGCCGCAAGATCGGCCGCACCGCCCGCGCCCATCGGCGTCGGAACGCAGAGGAAGACCACCTCGACGGAGGGCCCTGCCGGACGGGCGACGGCGTGTCGCGCCCCGAGCACGAACTCCAACCGGCCGGCGGCCATCCCCTCCCGGACCAGTTCGAGCAGGCCGGGTTCGAGAATGTCCACCTCGCCGCGGCACAGCCGGTCGATCTTGTGCGGGTCGATGTCTGCGCAGACCACATGGTGACCGAGTGAGGCGAGGCACGCCCCGGTGGTGAGACCGACGTAACCGGTGCCGATCACTGCGATCCGACGGGCGAACACGCTGGCTCCTCTCCGGACGGGCGCTGCGCGGGCAAGGTAGCAGCAGGAACCGGCACGGCGACCAACGTGGCACCCCCGCCCGATGAACAGCACCCACCGTTCGCGGAACTCATCCGATCAGGGCCGGTGAAAGCGCTCCGCCCGGCCCATCCGCACGAGCCGCAGCCATTCGGCAAAGCCTCGCGGATCGCGCCTGGTAATGAGAAAATACCAGGCGAACCGTGGGAACTCGAGCAACCCCACCCGGCGCATACCCGGTTGCGAGATCAGGTAGCCGCGGTTGCGGTAGGTGTAGAACCGCTTGATCGGGTCGGACGGGTCCTGTGCATGCAGCCGCCCACCGAGCATCGGGGCGAGCTCGCCGGAGTCGGCCGGGTGCAGATATGCGGCCTCCAGCGCCGTGCCGAACGGCAGCCCCGACCGCACCATCCGCCGGTGCAGCTCCACCTCGTCACCCCGCACGAACAGTCGAAGGTCCGGCACGCCGATCGCGTCGAGTGTGGACGCACGAAAGAGCGCACCGTTGAAGAACGCGGCAATTCCCGGGAGGAGCCCGGCGTCGACGGACGGGTGCGCGCCCAACGCTGCCCGGGAGCGGTACCAGGTGAGCCCCCGTCGCACCGTGAAGGCGAGCCGCTCCGGATCTTCGGCGTCGACGACCACCGGGGACACCGACGCCAGTCCCTGCCGATCAGCGACGTCGAGCAGGGTGGCGAGCACGGACTCGTCGGCGGCCCGACCGTCGTCGTCGGCGAGCCAGACCCACTCCGCGCCCAGCGCCAGCGCGTGCAGCATCCCGAGGGCGAACCCGCCTGCACCGCCGAGATTGCGCCAGGACGGGAGCCAGGTGGCCGGAATCCCACACGCCTCGACGACCTCGCGGGCGGCGCGGTCAGGTCCGTTGTCAACGACGACGAGGTGGGTGACAGCGTGGGTCTGCTTGGCCAGCGCGGCGAGCGAGTCGACCAGGAGCTCGGGGCGGTGGCGGGTGACGACCACCGCTGCGACGGACCCGGCGGGCAGTGGCGCACTCAATGACTGGGGCGAGCTCACCGGTGCTCCAGCTCGGCCAGCACGTCGCGGCCCTTGTAGTGGTGCAGCACCTCGCGCAGCGGACCGTGCTCGCGCACCGTGCCGTGGTCCATCCAGATCGCGGTGTCACACAGCTCGGCGAGGAACTCATCGGAGTGCGAGGCGAACACGAGGATGCCCGAGCGCTCGACCAGCTCGTTGAGCCGGCGGCGCGCCTTGGCCAGGAACTCCGCGTCGACCGCGCCGATGCCCTCGTCGAGCAGCAGGATCTCCGGGTCGATGCTGGTGACGACGCCGAGCGCGAGCCGCACCCGCATACCCGTGGAATAGGTGCGCAGCGGCATCGAGAGGTAGTCGCCGAGCTCGGTGAACTCGGCGATGTCGTCGATCCGGCTCTCCATCTGCTTGCGGGTCATGCCCAGGAACAGCCCACGGATGAGGATGTTGTCCAGCCCGGAGATCTCCGGGTCCATCCCGACGGCCAGGTCGAACACCGGCGCGACCTTGCCAGCGACGGCTGCGCACCCTCGAGTGGGTTCGTAGATGCCCGACATGAGCCGCAGCAACGTGGACTTGCCGGCGCCGTTGTGACCGACGAGCGCCACCCGGTCGCCCCGCCGCAGCGAGAGGGTGATGTCGCGCAAGGCCTCGATGATAGGCACCTTGCTGTCGGTGCCGATCTTGCCGCCGGCCCGGCCGAGCACGGCCTTCTTGAGTGAGCGGGTCTTGGCGTCGAAGATCGGGAAGTCGACGCAGGCTCCGGTGATGTCGATGCTGACCATGTGCTCAGACCCAGTACGCGACGCGGGACCGGTACTTACGCAGGCAGATCAGCGCCGCTCCGCAACCCACGACGGTGATCGCACCGGCGATCCACCAGTGCCGCCAGACGATGGGGTCACCCAGCATCGGCTGGCGCAGGATCTCCACGAAGTGCATCGCGGGATTGAGCTCGACGAACCGGGCGCGCTCGGCCAGGTTGTCCTTGAGGATCTCGTAGGACCACACGATCGGGGTCATGAAGAACAACAGCTGGGTGAGGCTGGCGATGATCGGTGGGATGTCGCGAAAGCGGGTGGCGACGATACCCGACAGGATCGCGATCCACGCACCGTTGATCACCAGCACCACGAACGCCGGGATCGCGAGCAGCAGCGACCAGCCGAGTGACTGCGGAAAAATGATCATCAGGATACCCCAGATGACCAGGTTGTGCAGGAAGAACAGTGTCTGACGCCAGATAAGTCGGTAGACATGCAGGCTCAAGGGCGCCGGGAGGAACCGGATCAGACCCTCGTTGGCGATGAAGACCTCGCTGCCCTCGATGATGCTGCCCTCGATGAACCGCCAGATCAGGAGCCCGGTGGCCAGGTAGGGCAGGAAATCGGCGACGGGCTGCTTGAACAGCGCCGCATACAGCACGCCCATCGCCAGCGCGATGACACCCATGCTGATGCTAATCCACAACGGGCCGAGCACGGAGCGTCGGTAGCGCTGCTTGATGTCCTGCCACCCGAGGTAGCCCCACAGCGGGCGTTGCCGCCAGCCCTGCCGGAGGTCACCGAAGGCGCGCTGCCAGCTGCGGGGCCCGGGAGCGGCCGCGAGACCGGCGAACGCCATGCCGTCCTCGGCGGCATCGGCGGCGACGGACTGAGACACGGACCGAGGGTACCGGCCCCGGCCCCAGCTCCAGCCCCGGCTCCGCGCCGCAACTCCAGCTCCAGCCGCAACGAACGGCACTTTCGTCCAGACCTGATGGACG
>JBOHEO010000263.1:0-5956 GCA_050701055.1 Pseudonocardia sp.
GGTTCTCCGACGAGGCCCGCGAGACCCTGCGGGCATACCTGGACAAGCGGATCGAGCAGCCGTGGTTCGCCAACGCGCGCAGCGTTCGCAACGCGATCGAGCGGGCCCGGTTGCGCCAGGCCCGCCGCCTGCTCGAGCGGTCCGACACGCGGGTCGGCCGGGACGAGCTGATGACGTTCGAACGCGCCGACCTGCTCGGCAGCCGGGTCTTCTCCGGGGGCGCTGCAGCCGTCGCCGAGCGCGGTCCGCAGGACGCCGAGGACCTCGTGGAGGGGTCGCTCGACGTGGGGTGATCGTCGCTGCGGTTCGTTGGCCGCGCCGCTGCTCGACGCCGGCTCGGTCGTCAGGCCTGGCCGACGAACAGCGCCGGCGAGCTCCCCGCGGGTCCCGCCTCCACCAGCAGATCGACGTTCTCCTGCGCGGGCATCGGCACGGCCACGGTGAAGCGGAGCGAGTCCCCGGGCAGGATCGTCCGGCTCGGTGCCGTGGCGGTGGCGGGGGGCAGCAGGTCGACCGGGCGGCTGTCCGCGGTGGCCTTGAGGATCCAGCCCGCCGAATCACGCGCCTGACCAGCCTCGTTGGTCAGCGTGATCTCGAACTGCACGGCCCGATCGACGCCGGTCGGGAGCTCGACGTCGTCGTTCGGGCGGGCTGGTGCCGGCTCGCCGATCTGCACCGTCCATCCGTCAGGTCGCGTGACCTGCTCCCCGAACGCCACCGGAGCGGGCGCGGCGGCCTGCTGAGGCGCTGCGGCGGGCGTGGGGCTCGGGGCATCGACGTCATCCACGGTGACCGCCAGCCAGGCGATCAGACCGAGGGTGACGAGCACGCCGACGGCGGCCAGGATCCGCCACCCACCGCGCCGTCGGCGAGGTGCCGTGGCTGGCACGACCGGGACACCGCCGGACTTCCCGGCGGCTGGGGGAGGTGCCACCTGGTCGTGGTCGGCAACGTCCTCGGGCTCGGCAGGCCTGCCACTGGCCACCGCGGCCACATCCACGTCGGCGACCGGTTCCGGGTCGAGACCACTCGGCTCGTCGAGTACATCGTCGAGCGAACGTCCAGCACTGTCCCGAATGCTGGTGGTGGTCGTGGGTTCGACCGCGAGTGGGAGATCTTCGGTGGGTGGATCTTCCCGCCATCCGCGCTTCACGACCTGCTCAGGCACAACCGGACCGTCACCATCTGGTTGGCGGTGTCTACCGCCGAACCTCCGTTTACCGACCGTTTCCACATCAACCATCTCGACCTCTCACCGCTGGCCCCGGTCCACCGGTCTGTTCAGGTAACGACTCACCGATGGTCACGGTTACGGTCTGGTCTCGGATGCGCCGGATCGGCGAACGTAGGCTGTGTTCATGGCGTACTACCGGCGCTCGGGTGCGGTCCCGCCCAAACGCCATACCCAGCACCGTGCACCCGAGGGGGACCTGTACTACGAGGAGCTGATGGGGGAGGAGGGTTTCTCCGCGGACTCCTCGCTGCTCTATCACCGGCACATCCCGTCAGCGGTCGTGACCGCCACACCCTGGGAGCTGCCCGACCTCACCACGACCGAGAATCGCCCGTTGCTCCCGCGGCACCTGCGGCTGCACGCGCTGTTCCCCGGCGACGATCGGCTCGATACATCAACTGCGGCACCCGACGTCGTCACCGGCCGGCGGCTCGTGCTCGGCAACGTCGACGTAAGGATCTCCTACGTCGTCGCCGGCGTGGCGTCACCGCTGTACCGCAACGCGGTCGGGGACGAGTGCGTGTACCTGGAGGCCGGCGCAGCCACCGTCGAGACGGTCTTCGGGTCGCTCGCCGCCCGGCAGGGGGACTATGTGCTCCTCCCGCGGGCCACCACCCACCGGTGGGTGCCCACCGGCACGGAACCGCTGCGGTGCTACGTCATTGAGGCCGACGGTCACATCGCCCCGCCCAAGCGCTACCTCTCCCGCTACGGGCAGTTGCTGGAGCACGCACCGTACTGCGAGCGCGACCTGCACGGTCCGGGCGAGCCGCTGCTGGTCGAGGGGGCCGACGTCGAGGTGCTGGTGAAGCACCGGGGCTCGCGGGGGATCACCGGCACCCGCTACGTCTGCCCGGCGCACCCGTTCGATGTGGTCGGCTGGGACGGCTGCCTCTATCCGTACACGTTCAACGTGGCCGACTTCGAGCCGATCACCGGACGGGTGCACCAGCCCCCGCCGGTGCACCAGGTGTTCGAGGCGCAGAACTTCGTGATCTGCAACTTCGTGCCCCGCAAGGTCGACTATCACCCGCTGGCCGTCCCGGTGCCGTACTACCACTCCAACGTGGATTCCGACGAGGTGATGTTCTACTGCGGCGGTGACTACGCTGCCCGCACGGGCTCGGACATCGCGCAGGGCTCGATCTCGCTGCATCCCAGCGGGCACAGCCACGGCCCGCAGCCCGGCGCGTACGAGCACAGCATCGGCGTGCAGGCCGTTGACGAGCTCGCCGTCATGGTCGACACGTTCCGGCCCCTGGAGCTCGGCGAGGGCGGCCTGGCGAGTGAGGACCGGGGCTACGCGTGGACGTGGGCGGGGCGCGGCTCACCGGATGGCCCGTAGTGATGGCAGAGTTTGATGCCGCCCGGTCCGGCCCAGCCTGGTTCGACCTCCCCGCCGGCACGGAGTTCGGGCTGGACAACCTGCCGTACGGGGTGTTCAGCCGGGGTGGGGGGCGCCGCCGGATCGGCGTCGCGATCGGTACCGACGTGCTCGACGTCGGTGCGGTCGCGGGTCACCGCCGCGCGCCGTTCGCGGATCTCCTGGCCGCGCCGGTGCTCAACCCGTTGCTCGCCGCCGGAGCGACCACCTGGCGCGAGGTCCGCGCCCGGCTCGTCGAGTGGCTGACCGACCCGGCCGCGGCCGACGACGTCCACCCGCACCTGCATCCGCGGGCTGAGGTCGTGCTGCACCTGCCGTACGAGGTGGCCGACTACGTCGACTTCTACTCCAGCGAGCACCACGCCACGAACCTCGGGCGCATCTTCCGGCCAGGGCAGGACTCCCTCACCCCGAACTGGAAGCATCTCCCGCTGGGCTACCACGGGCGGGCCGGTTCGATCGTCGTGTCGGGCACGCCGGTGGTGCGTCCGCGCGGGCAGCGTCTGCGGGACGGCACCCCGGTGTTCGGGCCGTCGACCCGGCTGGACTTCGAGGCCGAGGTCGGCTTCCTCCTTGGCCCGGGTACGCCGCAGGGCAGCTCGATCGCCGTTGCCGACGTTGCCGAGCACGTGTTCGGGGTGTTCCTGCTCAACGACTGGTCGGCCCGGGACCTGCAGACCTGGGAGTACGTGCCGCTCGGCCCGTTCCTGGGCAAGTCGTTCGCGACGTCGGTATCGCACTGGGTGGTGCCGCTGGAGGCATTGGGCGCGGCCCGGGTGCCGCCGCCGCCTCGTGATCCGGAGCCGTTGCCCTACTTGCGCGACGTCGGCGACTGGGGACTCGACCTGACGCTGGAGGTACGGTTGGGCGAGAACGTCATCTCCCGACCTCCGTTCGCCACGACGTACTGGACTCCGGCCCAGCAGCTGGCCCACCTGACCGTGAACGGGGCCCCGACCCGTCCCGGCGACATCTTCGCCTCCGGAACCGTGAGCGGCCCGGAGCGCCACCAGCGCGGCTCGCTGTTGGAGCTGACGTGGGGCGGCACCGAACCGCTGGAGTTATCGGACGGCAGCACGCGGACGTTTCTCGTCGATGGCGACGAGGTTGTCATCACTGCTACGGCTCCCGGTCCGGGAGACAGCCGAATCGGCTTCGGTGAGGTGCACGGAGCCGTGCAGCCCGCCTAGTATCGATGACGGGCTGCACGGCATTGGGACCCCCAACAAGTGGCGCTGTCCGCCCGACTGACAGGTCCAGCGACCCAGGGGTGGTGAGCCCTACGTGCCGAGTCCTGGTTCGTCCTCGTCGCCGTGCTGGCCCACAGGCCGATCTGCGCCCCTTGTGGGTTGGTCGGTGTCCGGCGCCTGGTCCTCGGCGCGACCACCTGAACTCTGGCCAACTCCCAGCGGGCCCTCGGGGTTCATCTCGGCCGAGTCCATCCCCTCGCGATCCTCTTTGGAGACGGGTGGGGTGGGCCCGGGCTCGGGGGCGTTGGAGGCGTCGAAGGACTTGCGCACGCCCTCGGCGCCCGCCTCGCTCGGGGCAGCCCGTTCCTCGTCGTACGGCGGGGTGTCGGCCTGTACCTCACCGGCACCACGACTGTATTCCGGTCCACGGCTGCTACTTCCGCCGGGCGTCTCCTGCGCTGCTGACTGTGGTGTGGTCTCCTGGTCGGCCATCGTTGGCCACCTCCGATGCGAAGTTCGGGTTCAGCTGCGGGAACAGCAACAGTGGATACCCGCCCCGACCCAGGTTCAACCGGTTGCTCCGATGCGATCGACGAGCGGTCGCAGGCCGGCCTCGGTGCTGTCAATCTCGAGTGGCCGGCATGAGCGCCTTTGGTCGCGCGAACTCGGGAGGGATCCCGAGGAGATGTCGTCATCATCATTCAGCGGCGCTCCGTGCTGCGGGCGAAGGACCATCCATCGAGGGGAGCAACCGATCGCCGAGCTGAACAAGGGCCTGCGGAAGTTCGCGGCGGACGTGAAGGAGGACGACATCGCCCGCCGGCGAGTGGGGGTGGAGGTGGTGGTGAGCTTCGGCGGGACGATCTCCGGGCGGAAGTCCTGGATCAGCTGCACCTGCCGAGCGGTCATCCCGCCGGAGACGGGGATGACGGTGCAGCCGAGCGCCTCCGCGCCGTAGTGCGCGCCGAGGGCCCCGGTGAACAGGCCATATCCGTAGGCCACGTGCACCTTCTGTCCCGGACGCCCACCCGCGGCGCGGATCGAGCGCGCCATCACCGCGGACCAGGTGTCGATGTCCCGCGCGGTGTAGCCGACGACCGTCGGGCGCCCGGTGGTGCCGGACGAGGCGTGGATCCGGCGGACCTGGTCGTGGCGCACGGCGAACATGCCGAACGGGTAGTTGTCGCGCAGGTCAGCCTTGGTCGTCATGGGGAACGCCGCCAGGTCCGCGCTGATCCGTTCGGCCGGGTCGAGCGTGTCCGGTGCCGGGGCGTCGCCGAGCCGGGGCGTCACAGCGTGGCCACCAGGGTCAGCACGTCGTAGTGGGCCACCGACTCGCCGTCCTGGCGCGTGACGTCGGCGTCCCAGCGCACCTCGCCGTAGCCGGCGCTGTCGCGCGGGGTGATCTGCTTGACCGTGAGCGCCACGGTCAGCTCGTCGCCGAACCTGACCGGCGTGAGGAACCGCAGGTGGTCGACGCCGACGTTGGCGAGCACCGGCCCCGGGTCGGGGTCGACGAACAGCCCGGCCGCGAGTGCGACGACGAGGTAGCCGTGCGCCACGCGCTCGCCGAACAGTGGGTTGGCCGCGGCCGCGTCGGCATCCATATGGGCGTAGAACGTGTCGCCGGTGAGCTCGGCGAACTGCTCCACGTCCGCCTCGGTGACGGTCCGCGGGCCCGCGGTGATCGTGTCGCCGATCCGCAGCTCCGCCAGGTGCTTGCGGAACGGGTGCACGTCGGTGACGGTGCGCCGCGAGCCGGCCACCCAGCGGCCGGTGATCGCGGTGAGGGTGTCGGGATCGGCCTGGACGGCGGTGCGCTGCATGTGACGCAGCACCGCGCGGACACCCCCGAGCTCCTCGCCACCGCCGGCGCGGCCGGGGCCACCGTGCACGAGCGCGGGCAGCGGGGAGCCGTGGCCCGTCGACTCCGTCGCGTCGCGCCCGTTCAGCACCAGGAGGCGCCCGTGCCAGGGCGCTGTGCCGAGGACGACGTCGCGGGCGAACCCGGGGTCGGCGGTGACGATCGAGCCGGCCAGGCTGCCCTGCCCGCGGGCGGCGAGCTCGAGCACCTGCGCGGTCGAGGTGTACGGCAGCACCGTCGAGACCGGACCGAACGCCTCCACCTCGTGCGGCTCGGCGCGGTCG